>JBFISM010000015.1:0-40460 GCA_041608535.1 Acidimicrobiia bacterium | reverse complement strand
GGACATCGGTCACGTCGCCCATCAGATAGAGGAACTCGTCGTCGGCAGCGGCTGCGAACTCCACGGACGTCGACCCGATCACCACGTCGGCCGTGGGGGGCATCACCACTGTTGGGACTCCCTCCCAATCTGCCAGCTCACCATCGATCGTGATCGCCTGGGGGAACGGGGCGTAGTAGGTCTCGCCGGGTATGGGTTCTGGCGCCAGCGGGACCGCCTGCGTGGCCGTGGCCTGTGTCGTGGTCACCCCGGCGTTCGGGGACGAGACCGTCGTCGGCGGCGGAGTCACGGTTTCTGGAGGAACTCGACCGCTCGACTCGCAGGCGACGAGCAAGATGCCGATGCCGAGGAGGGCGACTGCAAGGAATCGACGGATGCGACGTTGCGCACCCGTTTGGCGACGGATCACCACTGCCGCGCTCGCTCGACCGGCCGACGTCGTATCTGCGTTCTCCGCTGGCGGGCAATCAGCGGTGGAGGCGCAATTCGGACCCTGTGCATCCGATCCTTCCTGACGAACCGGGGATGCGTTTCCCCTACGGAGATTGCTTGGGAGCGCTCCCAAGCCGCAGACTAGCAAGCTGGCGATGGTGGATTCCTGCCGCGGGTCGCCGGTTGCGCTGCAAGAGTGAGGTGGAGTCATGGCCACTGGACGATCGAGGAGGGCGGCCGTGGGGGTGCTTGCGGTGCTGGGAGTGCTCTTTGTTGCGTTCGCTGGGCTGTGGACGGGGCAGCGCCGGCTCATCTACTTCCCTGATCGCACCACCCCCGACCTCGGTGTGGTCGGCAGTGGCTGGGAGGAGGTCGCGTACGAAACCGAAGACGGGGAGACACTGCAGGCTTGGTACCGGCCGCCCCGGCCCGGACGCTCGACGGTCATCGTCTTCAACGGAAACGCCGGGAGTCGTGCCGACCGCGTGCTTCTCGGACGAGGTCTCGCCGGCGAGGGGTTGGGAGTGTTGCTCACGGACTACCGGGGTTACGGCGGCAATCCGGGCGAGCCGACCGAAGACGGTCTGGCGGCGGATGCGCGGGCTGCGCTCGGGTTCGCCCGACAACGAGGTGGCGGGAGTCACCTCGTCTACTTCGGTGAGTCGCTGGGTGCTGCCGTTGCCATCGGGCTGGCAGTGGCAGAGCCGCCTGCGGTGCTCGTGTTGCGCTCACCGTTCGCATCGCTCGCGGACATCGGGCGGGTGCACTATCCCTGGTTGCCGGTCGCCGGACTGCTGCGGGATCGTTATCCGTCGCTCGACCGCCTCGAGGCCGTGAACCGCCCGACGCTCGTCATCGCCGGTGATGCGGACCGGATCGTCCCGCCCGAGCAGAGTCGAGCGATCTTCGACGCCGCCCCCGGACTCAAACAGCTCCTCATTGTCCCCGGCGCTGATCACAACGATCTTGCGCTCGTGGCCGGTGACGAGATGATCGAGACCGTCGTGAGGTTCATCGAGGAATTCGCCGACTCGTAGGGTGCGCATCGAGACGTCCGTTCCACGAGCATGGGCCGGCGTTGCGTTGCGGCAACGCCGGCCCTGCTGTCCGTTGTCTTGCTACTTCTTGGCGATTCCCGCGGCGGTGATGGCGTTGATCTCGGCCTCGAACGCCGTACCGTCGTCGTCGCTCCAGAAGTCCTTGCTCGTCGATGGCAGGTCGAAGCCACGGACCAGCCAGGCTGCGATCTGGCCCCGCACGATCGGCTTGTCCGGGCAGAACTTGGTCCCGTCCGGCGGGTTGCAGGCCCGGGCAACCCCGGCTGCTGCGAGCATGTTGATCTCGGTCTCGAACTTCGATCCGTCGTCGTCGGTGAACCAGTCCTTGCCGCCGTCGTCGGTGAGCCCGAGCGCTCGGCTGAACATGGCCGCAACCATCTCTCGGCTGGCCGGCTTGTCCGGGCACACCTTCGATGCGCTCGAGTCGCACCCACGGAGGATGCCGGCGGCGGCGAGACGGTTGATCTCGGTCTCGAACATCGAGCCGTTGTCATCGGTGAACCAGTCCTTGCCACCATCTCCGGTCAGGCCGAGTGCCCGGGAGAGGAAGGCCGCGGCCGTGGCTCGGCTCACCTCGAGGTGCGGACAGAACGTGTCGCCACCGGGACGGCATGGCGGGTTGACGGGATCCGGAGGCGGCTGGATCTCGAGGTAGGTGGCATTCACCCACCCGACACCACCACCTGACAACGCGATCTCCCGCCACAGCGAACCGCTCACCTCGGCACGATTACCGGTCGACTTGATGTCTTTGGCATCGGCAGCGAGCGTGGTGACAACGGGCTCGTGGACACCGGGGCCCCGACGCACGTTGAGCCGCTCGCCACCCTGGATTCCGACGACCTGGTACACGGCGGGCGTGTCGTCGGGCAGGATCACGACATCCGGAGCGAGGTACCGGGTGTTGACCCAGCCGAGCTCGCCGGCGGCGAACTCGATCTGAGCCCACACCGACCCCTGGACTTCGCTACGAAGGCCCGTTGATTTGACGACGGTCTTGGTGGCGAGCGTCGCCACCACCGGATGGTCGACTCCGGGGTGCGATCGGACGTTGAGGCGGTCATCCGCGGCCAGGCCCGTGACGACCCAGGAAGCGGGACGTTGCGAGTCGAGCGGAGTGATCTGATGGACGAGATTGTTGTCCGGAACCCAGCCAGTCGCGCTTGCGGTGAGTTGCACCTCGACCCAAACGCTGCCGGAGACGGATGCCCGGCGGCCCGTGGTCATCACGTCCTTGGCGTTGGGGCCGAAGCGGTAGACCTCGTCGGCGCCACGGCGCGGTTCGGACAGGGCGATCACGTCGGTATCGGTGTTCCAGATCTGATACTTGTCCGGCGTCTCGTTTGGCAGGTAGACGATGGGATCCGGAGGCGGTGTCGTGACGGTCGTCGGCGGCAGAGTGGTCGGTGGCGCCGTCGAGGGTGGGGTGGTCGGTGGAAGCGTCGTCACCACCGGTGGCTGTGTACCGGGCGGATTGTCGTCGGTTGTCGAGTCGCCGCAGGCCACGGCGAGGAGGGCGACGAAGAGGCCGGGAACAAGGAGTTTCATCGCACGCATTGAGGTCGTCCTTTCTTCTTGGTGCGTGCTCGCACATCGTCCTTGTCTGGGATGTATGGCGTCGAGGGGTCTGCTGGATAGGCCTCCGGGTGGGATATGTGTCGCCCCGTGTCACCTGTGACGCTGCGCCGGCGTCGCCAGGTTCCCGCGTTCCGGAACTGTCCGAGGAAAGCGTTACCGCAGCCTCCGTCGAGACCAGCTATCCGCAGCTCGGCAGAGTTCCGGTGACTCCCTCAGTCGATCGGGACCTCGAAATCGATCCGCATCCCGTCCACGACCACAACCCCGCCGGGGCTGGTCGCAGCAGGAGGGGGCTCATCGCTGCGCACCACGCCGGCGACCCCGTCACCGGCGTCAGCAAAACGTGCAGCCAATTCGGCCAACAGATCCGGTTCGGGGATCTTGGTGAACCGACCATGCGGGGTGACCGACGTCGCCGCACACCACAGATCCGTGAGGTGCTCGTCCTCGATGAACGTCCTGGGGTTTGCGTTGTGGCTGCCATGGTGGCCTACCTTGTAGAACCGAGTCCTGCGCATGAGGTCCAGTCGCTGTGGATCGTCGAGGTTGAGCTTCCAGCTCCCCCATTGCGAATCTCCAGGAAACAACAAAACGGCCTCGCCGACTTCGATGGCGAGGAACAAGCTGGTGTTGTTGACGGCCTTCTCGAGAGCCGCCGCAGCCAGCATCGCCGAACCATTGGAGATGCGAACGAGGAGCTCGGCGAGAGCGGGCGAGATGCCCGGCACGTCGGCGGGGTTGGGGAACGCCTCCCCGGCAAAGGGCAGCGTCTCACCCAGTTCGCTCGTGCCGGTGGCGATGCGGAGAAAGCTCTCGGTGGCCGGAGGATCCATGTCGGCGATGACGCTCTCGTCGTCCGACGGTGCCAGGACGTGGATGTCGACGCCGGGAATGGGTCGCCGAGGCCGCGACGGCCGGCTCCGTTTTAGGAAGCGGCGGGTTGGACCTTGCGAGCCGCCGGCGAAACCACGATGCAGGGTGGCCATGGCCGACTCGTTGGTGAGGCCCATCGCATCGAGCTGTGCGAGGTCGTCGTGGGTCCGCATGCTGAGATCGAGCGTGTTCTCCAGCACGTGCTCGATGAGGCTCGACTCGGCTGCGTTGAGGTTGCCTCGAGCCGCGAGAGCTTTGTACTCCTCGTGCAGGGCAAGGGCAAAGCTCGACATCTCGTTGAGCAGCCGCTGCGCCTCTGGGTCGTCCGGGTCCTCGGTCCACGGCATCCACACCTCGTCCACCTCGACCTCGTCCCAAGCGTCCTTGGAGAAACCGGAGACGTGGTCTTTGTGGCGATGCGTCATGGCGACCACGTCGATGCGAGCCACGTCGTCGTCATCGCGCACGTCCTCGATGATCCTGTCGACGACCTCGTCGATCTCGACGTCCGTGTCGCCGTCCTTGCCCTTCTTGATCGATCCGCAATCGATGAGCATTTTGTGCTCTCGATCGGGACCGGCGAAACGCAACAGGAAGCAGTCGCCGAAACCGACGTTGTACATCGACACGAGAACGCTCGTGATCATGTCGCCGAATCCGTCCGTGACGAGGGTGCATCGTGGGAGCGGCGCCGCCGGATGGATTGGTGGATCGAGGCCAGCTCGAACCGGCGCAGCATGCGGTCGGCGTGGGTGTACTCGGCGTCGTCGATCCACGGCTGGTACGAGTCGCGCTCATCGGATGCGTGGACGAACGCCCGCATGTCCGCGATACGTTTCTCCGCTTGCCGGTTCGTTGCAGCATCGTGGGCTTCGTCAGGAAGCGGCTTGGAGATGACATACCGTGGCGTACCGTCGCCAGAGAAGACGACGGTCGCCCCGGCCCGCTTCTGCAGACCTGCCAGACGCGGATCGAGGTCCGTCTTCGGTGTTTGTGTGTATTGAACGCCGGCCTCGGTGAGCAGTTGGCCGTCACTGCCGACGCGGAACATCGAGTGGAACCCGCTCACGGCGATCGGGTTGTTGTCTCGGTCGTGTTCTTGCAGACCGAGATGCCTCCAGTTGTCGACCGCCCACTGATGGAAGGCGATCGCAAAGTCCCCGTAGCGGTCGCCGTACTTGACGAGCTCTCGACGAGAACCCCATGAGCGTGCCTCGTGGGCAAAGAGATCGGACAGTATGGACGAATCGAAGTCGGTCATCTCCTCGGACGGCGCCGCCGACCAGAGCAGCGACTCTTCGTTGAGCGACAGCACCCCGACGGGGTACACGCCACGCGCCACGAACGAGTCGACGAGATTGGCTCGGAGATCCAGGGGGTCCTCGGGGTTCAGCTCCGAGTCTGCGGTGACCAGAGCTCGCAGGTAGTCACCAAACGTGATGTCGATCGGAGGCAGGTAATCGATGGCGCGTACACACACATCGAGCACCCGTTGTGCGGTGCCCGCTGCTTCGTCGGCGAGGCGATTCACCAAGTCGGGGTGGAGCGATCCCTCGGCGAGGTTGCCCGACCCTCCGGTGGCGAGGCGCACGAGATCCTCGACGCGCGCTCCGTAGGAAGCAAAGAAGGCATCGAATACGGCCCGCACCAGGATCGATCCACGATCGTGGGGCTCGAATGTCTCGGTGTACATGCGCGGATCGGGTCGTTCTTCTTCGTCGTGGGCGGCCCGGAGCGCCTCGCCGGAGCCGGTGGCATGTCCGAACTGGCGGGCGAGCTCGATCAGCTTCCCGGGTTGCGACAGATCACCCCGGCTCTCCTGAACCGCATCGCGGAGCACGCCTGGGAAGGAGAAGTGCTGGAAGATGGCGACTATGTCGGCGAGCCCCTCGTGGAACGCGAGCACGTCGGGGTTGGTCGGCTCGAGGTAGAACTTGCGCAGGCGATGGATGAGGGCGTGGCTCATCTCGTGGGCGACGATGTCGCTCGACAGGCAGGAGAAGACGATCTGGCCGGGCATGTTCTCGCCCGGATCGACCGGGTCGGCCTTGAAGTATCCAAAGCACAATGAGTCGGTGCCGGGGTGGAAGAAGGCATTGCGTCCCTCGAAGGCATGCGGGAGAACGGTGAGCTTGTCGATGCGCAGCGCCCGACCCAGGGCACGCTCGAAGTTGGAGACGACCTTCATGGTGATCCCGTACACCATTTGCTGGTGGAACTGCGGATCGTCGACACGGGGTTCGAGACCGCCCCCGGCAAGGATGTCTTTGCGGTCCAAATCGACCGGCTCATACAGCTTCAGCGAGCCCGCGTCGTAATCGACCACCTCGATGATTCGGCCCACCGGACCGGGTTCGAGCTTCTCGTATGGCACCTCGATCGAGATGCGATGGCGCCGTCGTCTCCCGAGCTGTGGATCGAAGGCATACACCTTCAACCGGCGGACGGCATACGCCGTGTCGTCGCCCTTGAACTTGCCGCGTTTCACCGGCTCCGTCGGCGTGTAGCTTTGCTGAAACTTCGATGCCGCCGGCCGCATGCCTCTCTCATCCTCTCGTCGGTCCCGCGTCAAACGTACACGACGCAATACCAGACGTTTGGATGGTCGAGAGCCCAGCCCCAGATCACGACGAGCCGGGTGAGAACCGACGAGCACGGTGCACCGTATGTGCTTGTGTACGGGTGGTATTCGCCCGCCGCAACTCGACGGAAAGGTATTCCGATGCGCCGTGTGCTCGCTCTGACAGCCGTTTTCCTGCTCGTCGTCGCTGCGTGTGGTGGTGACGATGACGCCGATACGACCGTTGCCACGACGACCGCAGCCGACACGACGACCCCAGCCGACACGACGGCACCACCGGCAACCACGGTGTCGCCAACGACCACGGACGCTGCCGGCGGCGCAGCCGAGGGGGAAGCTGCAATCGTCATCGATGCGATCGACTTTGCCAACGATCGCATCGTGCTGCGCAACGCAGGAGGCGAGGCGTACGACCTCACCGGACACTGGATCTGCAATCGTCCCAACTATGCGGAGCTGCCCGCGGAGACGCTGGAGCCCGGAGGCACCATCGAGCTGGCGGCATCGCTGGTCGGTCTCGGTCCCGACGGTGGCGAGCTCGGTGTCTACACCGCTCGAGCCTTCGACGATCCTGCGGCGATGGTCCGCTACGTGGCGTGGGGAGCGGCCGGACAGGGACGCCAGGGCACGGCGGTCGAGGCCGGTCTCTGGAGTGAGGGTGACTTCGTCGACAACGCAGGTGCTGGTTTGGTCTCGGCCGGCGACAACCCGGTCGGATCGGACGACTGGTCAATCGGATGAGCGGTCTGCCCTGAGCTACGACCGGTCGTCGACGTGCTCGAGAACCTGCTCGGGTCGCATCGGAACCGGGTGACGGCGTGGCCCGATCGCCTCGTCGATGATGTCCGCAGCCGTAGACACCTCGGACGAAGCCTCTTCGATGTGGTCGTTCGGCACCACATCCCAGGTGTCACGTGCGGTGTTCCATACTCGGCGCATCATGTCGTATCTGTACCCGGCTCGGCGCCGGGTAAACCAACGCGCCCCGCATGTAGGTCTCGTCACACCACGAATCGGATCGTCATCGGGTATCGGTAGCGCTCTCCGTTGGCTGCCTTGACCGCAGCCACGATGGTGAGGATGAACCAGGTCACCAGCACGATGGGCACCAGCGCGATTCCCACGAGGGCCAGGATCAGCACCGCGGAAACGAATCCGTACAGCATCACGGACAGATTGAAATTCAGCGCTTCCCGGGCGTGAAATGCGGCGTAGGCGTCGTCGTCACGCTTGAGCAGCCAGACGACGAGTGGTCCCAACACGGGGATTGGCACTCCGAGGAACACCACGAACGAGGACAGATGGCCGGCCATCGCCCAGTTCCTCGATTCGGTCGAGCGGGGTTCGGTCCAGGTTGCGGTGGAGGTGTCGATCATGGGGGCGGTCTTCCTTCTCTTGGCTGTATGGGGACAGTGTCTCTCCGGCGGGTCGTGATGTGAATCGGGGGTCACCCTGGATCGCCCCTGAGGTCTCAGGGTCGGCGCCGGCGCATGTGTTTGTCGGCGCCGCTCGGTTCAGGCTCGAGAGGCGTGCTGTTGCGGCTGCGGTGGCGCCGCCAGCCACGCAAGGACGTAGCCCGTTCCGTTCACGACGGCGTGGACGATGATCGGCGCCACCACCGAACGCGAGTGACGGCGCAGCAAGGCGAGACCGATCCCGGCGGTGCCCGTGGCGCCGACTGCAGCGGCGACCGCGACTGCCGCAAGCAGCGGAGTGCGGCGCCACCGCCCGCGGCGATAGACACGAAGAGTGTTGAGCGTCGGCAGGATGTGCCACAGACCGAAGATCGCGCTGGAGATCACATGGGCGCGCCTCACTCCCGAGCGCGCTGCCAGCCGTCCCCAGGCGGCCCCGCGGAACACCAGTTCCTCGAACACGGCGGTGCCCACGGGAATGCGGAAGAGGGTCTCCAACGCCAGCTCGGCCGGTGACACCCGTTCCACTCGCTCGTCACGGAACAGGTTGCGATGCCTCGCTCCGGCGGCCGTCATCACCCCGGCGGCCATCGCGGCCACCGGAGCCCCGAGCTGCACACCTCGCCGCCACGACCCGGGGCCAAGACCGAGATCGTCCCACGTCGACCCGGTGGCCCTGCCCGCGGCAACCACGAGTGCGGATCCGGCAGCGTTGAGGCGTCCGTAGGTACGCCGCTCCACCCGGTTCTGCACCACGTTCCATGCGACGAGACCGCCGAGCATGGCGAGATCGAGTGCGGGGATCGTGGCCCGAGTCATGCCAGCCATGGTGGCAGACGAGCGTCGCCCGGCGGGCGAGCCGGCCGATCCGGTACGGTCCTCGCCATGCGCATCGCCGTGCTCGATGATTACCAGGACGTTGCTCGCTCGATGGCGGATTGGTCCACGCTGCCGGGCGAGGTCGACTTCTACGGTGCCAGCCCGACGGAACCGTCGGCGCTGATCGCCCGGCTCGATCCGTACGACGCACTCGTGGCGATGCGGGAGCGCACGCCGTTTCCGGCGGCGTTGCTCGAGGCCCTGCCGAATCTGCGGCTGCTGGTGACCACCGGTATGCGCAATGCCGCCATCGATGTTGCCGCGGCTCACCGTCTCGGTATCACGGTGAGCGGCACTCCCTCGCCGGGTCATGCCACAGCCGAGTTGACGTTTGCGATCATCCTCGCCCTCGCTAGAGGGCTCGTCGACCAGGCGGTCTCGGTGGCAGACGGTGGGTGGCAGGTGGGACTGGGACGCGATCTGCGTGGCGCCACGCTCGGGCTGCTCGGTCTGGGCCGACTCGGCGCACAGGTGGCCGCCATGGGGCAGGCCTTCGGCATGGAGGTGGTCGCGTGGAGTGAGAACCTCACGGCGGAGCGATCCGCTGCGCACGGGGTAGAGCTGGTCGGCAAGCACGACCTGTTCACCCGTGCCGACTTCGTGTCGATACATCTCAGGTTGAGCGAGCGAACGCAAGGCCTCGTCGGCGTCGCTGAGCTGGCGCAGATGCGGCCGAGTGCCTATCTGGTGAACACGTCGCGAGGACCGATCGTCGACGAGACGGCGCTGCTCGATGCGGTGCGCACTGGGGTGATCGCCGGAGCCGGGCTCGACGTGTACTCCGCGGAACCGCTTCCCGCCGAGCATCCATTCCGCAGCGAACCGAGGATCTTGACAACACCTCACATCGGCTACGTGACCCGGGAGACGTACGCGGTGTTCTACGCAGGTGCGGTCGAGGCAATCGCAGCATGGGCGGCGGGCACGCCGATCAGAGAGCTGTCCCCGTGATCCATGAACCTCCCTAGGGGGCGGGCAGCAAGTCGAGCGCCGCAAGCACAGTCGCGTACTCCACCGCGCACTCGCCGAGCATGGCGGCGGTGGCCGTTGCATCCCGGTAGGTCTCGAGCCACCGGTGCTGCGTCAGCGCAGAGCTCCATGCGCTGGTGGAGAGCACATCACGGCTCAGCCGTTGCCAGAAGTCGAGATGCGTGGCGTCGAGATCGCCGGGCCCGACGAGACCGCGCCACGTCCCGATCGTTGCCGGCACGTCGAGTTCCGTCCACGTGGGCACATCCTCGTAGGGGCCGTCGAGACGCTTCGCCGACGTAACCGCAAGGGCTCGCAGCTCGCCGGACTCGAGCTCGGCGACGGCGGAAGCGGCGCTCACCACGGCCAGTTCGCTGTGTCCGGCGATGACGTCTCGCACCGCGTATCGAGCCGAGTCGAAGACACGGAGGTCCAACACTTGGGGGTCCGTTCCCGTGTGCTGCACGGCTCGGGCGAGGGCCATGTGGTTGACGTTGCCGGCGGCGGTCGCAAACGCCACCACCGGTGGCGAGTCGGCAAACCGTTCGAGCAGCGCGGCTGCGGACAGCAGATCCCCCCTGCGTCGTACCACGAAGGCAAGGGACTCGGTGCAGAGCATCGCTACTGGAGTGACCATGCGGTGGTCGAGATCCCCATCGCCCAACAGCCGGTTCGTGACCAGCGTCGGTGAGCTCACCGCCACCGTGTGGGGATCGGGTTGGGCAACCAGCGTGTCCCAGCCGTTTCCTCCGCCGCGTCCCGGGATGTTGACGACGTGCGCCGGATGCCCCAGCTCGGCTGCTGCCGCAGCCACGGCGCGTGCTACCCGGTCCTGCCCGCCACCGCCCGGAGTTCCGGCGATGATCGTGAGCTGGGACGGGGCCGGCGATGACTGCATGGCCAGGACGCTAGAGCGAGAGCGACCAGACGGTTGCGGTCTAGCCTCTCGCCGTCGAGAGGAGTGCGATGCCGGAGCTGGCAGGAAGAGTCGTAGCGATCACCGGGGCCACCGCTGGGATAGGGCGGGGGGCCGCTCGGGCTTTGTCCGCCGCGGGTGCGAGCGTGGTCGTCGGCGGGCGCCGAACCGAGCGGCTTGCCGAGTTGGAGGAGGAGCTTGGTGAGGCCGTGGCGGGAGTGGAGATGGACGTGCGAGTCCCGGCCGACTCGACCCGGCTCGTCGAGACTGCGATCGACCGCTTCGGCGACCTCGACGCGATCGTCGCCAATGCCGGCATCGGCGCCTACGGCGGGATCATGGATCTGGACGACGACCAACTCGCCGAGATGATGGACACCAACATTGCCGGAACCGTGTGGCCGATCCGGGCGGCCGTACCGCATTTCCGGCGCCGGGGCAGCGGCGACATCGTGATCGTGGCGTCCGTTGCCGGCCTACGTGGTGCGGGTGATGAGGCGGTGTATGCCGCCACGAAGTTCGCCCAAGTGGGACTCGCCGGCGGGCTCGATCGCGAGCTGCACGCCGAGAACATCCGGACGACGGTGATAGCTCCTGGTGGCGTCGCCACGGAGTTCGCCATGGGGACCGGCCGCAGCCCCGACATGCCGGGGTTGGCGGACATGCTGCGCCCCGAGGATGTGGCTGCTGCAATCGTCACCGTGCTGGAGCAGCCGGCGCACATGCGCTCGCTGGTGTGGTCGATGCGCCACATCACCGAAGACGACTGACACGTCTCGCGTCGGCACCCACGCTGCACGGCATGCGAGACATGCCTTTGGGTACCCTGGAGCCAGGCGCGTCGTGGAGGTGGGAGCCAGTGGGGATCGCCAGTCGCGAAGAGTTGCAGGAGCATCTGGAGTGGGCCATGGCGATCGAGATGCTCACCATCCCGCCCTATCTGTACGCCCTGTATTCGATCAAGGACCCGCAGTCCACTGCCGCCCGGTTGATTCGCAGCATCGTGGCCGAGGAGATGCTCCACCTGGTGCTGGCGGCCAACATCCTCGTTGCGGTGGGGGGTCGGCCGCGCTTTTCCGCAGCACACATCGTGCCTTCGTATCCGAAGCCACTGCCGCACCACTCTCCCGAGCTGATCGTGGGCCTCGAACCGTGCTCGGCACAGGTCGTCAAAGAGGTGTTCATGCTCATCGAGCAACCGAAGGATCTGGTCACCGGTATGCGCGAGGACGGGGAGTACCACAGCCTCGGCGACTTCTACATAGAGATCGAGACGTCGATCAATCGCCTGTCCGCCGAGATCGACCTCTTTGCGCAGCCCCGGCTCGATCGCCAGCTTGCCGATGAATCGTTCTACTCACCGGTGGAATTCGACGCCGAAGACAGCGGAGGGCTCCACGGGGTTGTCGATGCGGAAACGGCGTGTCGTGCGATCGAGACGATCATCCACCAGGGTGAAGGGCTGCGTGACCATCACTGGGCGGACCCGGCTCACCAAGAGCTCACGCACTACTACAAGCTACGTGAGATAGCCGACGGCAATGCGCCGCTCGGGGACGTGTGGCCGCTCGTGGCGAATCCGACCGCGGACGATCTGGTCGCGCCGGCGCAGCAGCTCGCAGTGCTGTTCAACGCGGCGTACACCATGGCGCTGCACACGCTCGACGAGCTGTACGAGCCGCTCGATGCGGCCGAGCGCGGGCGGCTGATCTCCCGGCTGTACGGTCTGATGAGTGGTGTCATGGGTCCGGTCGCCCATGAGCTGGTGACCCGACCGGGCACATCCGCCGGAGAGCACAGCGGGCCGACGTTCGAGTGGTACGACTTCGCCGACCCGCAAACTGCCCGCGATGAGCTGGCGGAACTCGCCCAGACGGTCGCACCACCGAAGCTGGCACATCTACCGGACTTCATCGCCGCCTTGTGATACACCTGCCCCAGAGCATGGTGGCATCGCACGCTCGAAATCTGATACGTTGCATCATTCCCGGAAGAAGTTCCCGAACTCTGCAGGCTTCGGGACGGCTGCTGCTGCAATGCCGGGATGTATGTCCCATGAGGGAGGACGATCCGTGACCAAGACCTGGATGAGAGCCCTGGCGTTGCTGTTTGCGTTTGCCATGATCGTGGCCGCATGCGGCGACGACGGTGACACCGGCGCTGATGACGACACGACCGCACCCGACACCACAGCTGCGGCCGATGCGCCGGACACCACTGCTGCTGCCACCGAGGCGCCGGATACCACGGCGGCGGCTACCGAAGCCCCGGACACGACTGCCGGACCGGAGGAGTTCGAGGAGATCACGCTCCTCGTCGTCAACAACATGGCGCACTTGCCGGTGTTCGTGGCGCAGGAGCTGGGGTTGTGGGCCGAACGAGGCCTCAATGTGAATGTGGAGACATTGGGTTCGGGTGCCGACATCGCCGCAGGACTCGAGTCCGGTCAAGCCGAGTTCGGCGCCGTCAACGGAGGCACCGGTGTTGCCCCGCAGCGGGCCAGCGGTCTCCTCACCAAGCTGGTGGCTCCGTACAACAACGACGCCACCAACGCCAAGTACGTGAACTGGATCGGCATCATCGGGCGAGCCGATCGAGATGTGACCGAGGACCCGGCGAGCATCGTCGGCAAGAAGGTGGGTGTCACCGGTGGTGGTACCCCTCGTGCATATCTGCGGGAGTGGCTGGCGACCAACGGTCTCGACGAGGAGCAGCTCGAGGTCGTGACGATGGGTGCACCCGACATGCTCACCGCCATCACCAACGGCGACGTGGATGTCGTGGTGCCGTGGGATCCGTTCCGGCAGGCCGCATTCGACCGGCTCGGAGACAATGCGGTCGAGATGTCCGCCGGCGAGAGTCTGGTGACCAGCTCGATCGGTCTCGGTGCTGTGGACGGTCAGCTCGAGTCGAACCCGGACCTGTTCAAGCGCTTCATCGAAGGTGTGGTCGAGGCCACCTTCCTCATCCGGCAGGATCCGGAGCAGATGGCCCCGATCGTGGTGGATTTCACCAATGTGAGCCCGGAGGAAGCAATCGCTGCCATGGCCCGCAACGTGTACGACCCGCGCGTATCGGTGTGCACCGAGTACGGCGTGGAGATCACGGCGCAGAAGCTTGCCGACCAAGGTGCGATCGAGGTGGAGACACCGTTCACCGCCGCCGATCTCATCGATGCATCGATCCTCAACGAGGTGCTGGCCGAGCATCCGGAGTGGACAGAGGATCTGCCGCCGGTCCCGACCGACGTCACGGAGTGTGTGGGGTACGAGGGGTGAGCGCAGCCTCGTCGGGCGCCGCATCGGCGGTGCCCGACACCCTCGTCATCGAGCACCTGAGCCACTGGTTCGTGGATCAGGATGGACGCAGCGTGCACGCCCTCGACGACGTGAATCTGGTGATCGAGCCCGGCTCCTTCGTCACCGTGGTGGGGCCGTCGGGCTGTGGCAAGACCACGTTGCTGAACATTCTGGCCGGCTTCATCGCCCCGACCGAGGGACGGGCGCTGGTGCACGGCGAGCCGATCACGAAGCCGGGGCGTGATCGCGGGGTCGTGTTTCAAGAGCTGGCGATCCTCCCGTGGAGGACGGTCTACCGGAACATCTCGCACGGACTCGAGATCCAGAAGATCCCCCAGGCGGAGCGTGATGAGCGCGTGGCCCGGCTCACCGAGCTGGTCGGGCTCGCCGGGTTCGAGAATCACTACCCGCATCAGCTCTCGGGAGGCATGAAGCAGCGGGTTGCCGTGGCTCGCACCTGGGCGTCGGATCCGGAGATCATCTTGATGGACGAACCGTTTGCCGCTGTCGACGCCATGACTCGGCTCACGCTTCAAGAAGAGCTGAACAGCCTCACGGTACGCACCGGCAAGACAGTCTTCTTCATCACGCACAGCGTGGAGGAGGCCGTCTTCCTCGGCGACCGCGTAGTGGCGCTCAGCGCTCGTCCGGGGCGGATCAAGGAGGAAGTCCCGGTACCGGTGAAGCGGGAGGGGCGCACCTGGGAGGCGTTCTCCCAAGACGAGGCCATGCAGGACACTGTGGAGCATGTCCTGGATCTGGTGCGTGGCGAAGCGGCGGAGACCGAAGTGATGACGTAGGGAGGTCGAGCCGGCACTCGTGACCATCAAGGATCAGACCACCGCAACCGGCAAGGACCTGGGCGTCGTGCGCGCCGCCCAGGCCGAGCGCCGGCGAGCCGGGCGTCGGGGCCGCATCTACGGCGTGATCCGGGCGTTCGCTCCCTTTGTCTTCGTGGTCTTTCTGTGGTGGGCGATCTGGACCATCTTTCAACCTGCAGAGACCAAGCTCGTCTCCCCGCAGGAGGTGCTCGATGCTCTGATCGACCTCACGGTGGATGGCACGCTGTCGGCGTTCATCGCCCGCAGCTTGGGGAGGCTGGCATTCGGCGCGGTGGTGGGGATCTTGGTGGGGGTGCCGGTGGGCTGGCTGCTCGGACTCGACGAGGACGTCGCCAAGTCCGCCGAACCGATGCTGCGCTTCTTCAACGCCGTGAGCGGTATTGCCTGGCTGCCACTCATGATCATCTGGTTCGGATTCACCGAGACAACGATCACGGCGATCATCGTGTACACCATGGTGTTCCCGGTGATCTTCAACGCCATGGTCGGAGTACGCACCGTGCCTCGCCGGCTCGCCGACGCCTGCCGCACCCTGGGCGCCGGGCAAATTCGCATCGTCCGCGACGTCTACATGCCGGGGTCGTTCCCGAGCGTCATGACTGGGCTGCGTCTCGGCATCGGGTTTGGGTGGCGGGCGCTCATCGCCGGCGAGTTCGTCGTCGGTGGTGGCGGACTCGGCTTTCTCATCTTCGATGCCCGCACCCAGGGTGTGATCGCAGAGGTCATGGCCGGGATGATCGTGCTCGGACTGTTGTGGCTGCTCATCGATCGCCTGATCCTGCGACCGATCGAGGAGTACACGACGGTGCGGTGGGGGATGGTTCGGCTGTGACCGCAGGAACGGTCTCGGCGCCACCGGGCGCGCAGCAAGGCACCAGCCGGTTGAAGCGGCTCCTCCTCCCGCTCATACCGTTCGCCATCCTCCTTGCCGTGTGGCTGAGCGCCCTTGCCGTGCTCGAGCCGCCAATCGGCGTGCTCCCGGAGCCGTGGCGGGTGTTCCGGGTGCCATTCACCGAGACCGGGGACTACTTCGCCAACGTGTGGGCATCGGTGCAGCGGTTGATCTGGGGATTCCTCTTCGCCGCAATCACCGGGGTCATCCTCGGAGTGTTCGCCGGTCTGTCGCGCAGCGTGGCCGACTTTCTCGGCCCGCTCACGACCTTCATGAACGCCATCAGCGGTATCGCCTGGATCCCACTCGCCATCGCCTGGTTTGGGATCGCCACGACACCGTTCTCCGGTATGACCATTTTCATCATCTGGAACGCAGCGTTCTTCCTGATCTTCGGCAACACCATGCTCGGGGTGCGCCTCGTGCCCCGGGTCCTCGAGAACGGCTTGCTCACGCTCGGGGCCAATCGGTTCCAGGTGGTGACACAGGTGATCTTGCCTGGTGCGCTGCCCTACATCATGTCTGGGTTGCGCTCCGGACTCGGATTCGGCTGGCGCGCCGTGATCGCAGCCGAACTGGTCGGCGCCACCAGCGGTTTGGGGCAGTGGATTTTCATAGCTCAGGAGTTCTCGCGGGCAGACATCATCATCGCCGGGGCGCTCTCCATCGGTGCGATCGGGATGATGATGGACCGCTGGTTGCTGGCGCCGCTCGAGCGCCGCACCATCGAACGGTGGGGCCTGGTGGGGAGCCAGCGATGACTGGTGCGCTGACGCCGGAGGCGCCGGCCCGGACCAAGCCGGGACTCACCCGCCGGCCCTGGTTCAAGCCGGCGCTCGGGATCTTGCTGCTGGCGATCATTCTGTTCTGGGCTCCTGTACTCGGGTTGCTCACTGCTTCGGGGAAGGTCAGCGACGAGATCGACCGGGGGGCCGATCAAGTCAACATCGTGGTGAAGCTGGCGGTGGAGCCCGATCAATACCATCGCGAGACCCTGTCCGAGCTCGGTGTCTACTCGGGACGCGATCGCGAGGACGCCACGATCTTGCGGCTCCGCGCCGTGACTCAACCCGACCTCGATCGCATCGCCCGGTTCTTCTGGGTGGAGTCGATCGAGCCGTTCTAGGAGGACGAGTGCTGCTGCGCACCATCATGCGAGGGTTCGCCTCAGGGGTCTGGGGTGTGGTGGCGATGGCCGGCATCTCCTTCACGGTGCGGCGTTTCGTCGAACCGGGAGTCGCTCTGGGCAAGTTTCACTACGAGTCCGTGGTGGAGGCCGCCCACACGGCGTACACCCGAGGCGGACGGGAACTGGCCGAGGTCGACCGGATCCGGTTGGGAGAGGCGGCGCACCTCGGTTTCGGCGGATTCTGGGGAGTCGTCTTTGCGCTGGCGAGCCGGGGCCGTGTGATCCGACCATGGGTGATGGGTCCCGTGGCCGGTACCGCCGTGTGGCTGCTCGCTTTTGCCGGATACATGCCGCGGCTGAGGTTGTCGCCGGCGCTGTGGCAGATGCGGCCGTATGGGGTGTTCCGTACCTGGATCTCTCACGTGGTGTTCGCCACGGCCACGTTCCTGGCGCTGCGACGCAGCTAGCGGCAAGGGTGGCCTCACCGCGGTCGGCTACTCGCCCGGTATCGTCGCGGTACAACGAGGACAGCGAGAGTCATGCAAGCCATCGCCGTCATTGCCATCGCAGTGTTTGGCTACGCGCTCGTTTCGGAGCGGCTGGCGATGGCCCCGATCACCGCTCCGATGGTGTTCACCGCGATCGGGCTCATCATCGGCACGGCAGGGCTCGAGCTCGTCGATCAGGACAACTTGACCGTTGGAGTCATCGGGGCTCTTGCCCGGGCCACGCTCATCCTGCTGTTGTTCACCGACGCCATCCGCATCGACTTGCGACGGCTGCGGGAGACCGCCCAGCTGCCCGTTCGCTTGTTGCTGATCGGTCTCCCGCTCACGGTGATCGCCGGCACCCTGCTGGGAGTCGCCATGTTCGGCGGTCTCGGGCTGGCAGGTGCGTTTGCGCTTGCCGCAATCCTCACCCCTACCGACGCGGCCCTGGGCAAGGCGGTGGTTTCCAACCCGTCGGTGCCCGTGCGGGTACGGCAGACGATCAACGTCGAGTCCGGTCTCAACGATGGACTCATGCTGCCGGTTGTCACGGTGGCGATCGCATTCGTTGGCACCGCCGAGGACGTGGCACCAGCGCAAGAGTGGTTCGTCTTCGCTCTCGAGCAGATCGGATTCGGTGTCGGGATCGGTGTCGCCGTGGGCTGGCTCGGCGGGAAGGTGCTCGACCGCTTCGCGCAACGCGGCTGGATCGAAGGCGCCTTCCGCCAGCTTGCCACGCTGGCGATCGGGGTCGGTGCGTTTGCCATTGCCGAAGTCATCCACGGCAACGGCTTCGTTGCCGCCTTCGTCGCCGGCCTCGCATTCGGTGCGGCGGCGCGCGGCCATTGCGACACGGCCTATCACTTCGCCGAAGACGAGGGCGAGCTGCTGGCACTGCTCACCTTCCTCGCATTCGGTGCCACCGTCGTCGGCCCCGCCCTCGGCGACGCAACGGTGCGCACGGCGGTCTATGCAGTGTTGTCACTCACACTGATCCGGATGGTGCCGGTGGCGGTGTCGCTCATCGGCACCAGGCTCAAGCTGCCCACCGTGGCCTACATCGCCTGGTTCGGCCCCCGCGGTTTGGCGTCCATTCTGTTCGGGGTGTTCCTGCTCGAAGAGACCGGAGACGGGATGTCAGACGCAGTGTTCGAGATCGTGGTGCTGACCGTGGTGCTGAGCATCCTGGCGCACGGTGCCACAGCCGCGCCGGTGTCGCGCCGCTATGCCGCCTGGTTCGAGCGCTCGGGCAGACCCGAGATGGAAGACGAGTTCATGCCCGAATTCCCCATGCGCGGGTGAATCTGTTCCGCCCGGCGGGGGGAAGGTCCCTGCGAGCCCGGAAGAGCTCGGAGGTAGGGGCGGCTTGACGATTCACCTCGCTGAGCGGCGGGTTCGGTAGAGTGCGGCGTCGACGACAACCCACTAGCGTCCGATCGGAGCCGTCCAGACCCCCGGGGAAGGCCGAGATGACAACTACCAGTCAGCCAGCGGCCAGGGGAACTCTCGTTCGCTCGCGGCGTCGGGGGCGCATCAAAGCCGGAGGGCCCAAGGCGTATCTCTACCTGGCGCCGACGTTGGTGATCCTGGCCGTCTTCATCTATTTCCCCATCATCGAATCGTTCCGGCTGTCGATGAACCGGGTGGCACCGTTCGGCGGCGCCGAGATCTTCGTCGGGCTCGAGAACTACACCCGGCTGCTGCAGAGCAGCGAGTTCTGGAACAACGTACTCGTCTCGGTCTAACGGGAAGCACGTTCGGTTTCGCCAACGCAACACACCGTATCGGGCTCGCCGGGCTCGGCAGCGGGAGGACGGGCTGGGGAACGGCATGGGCCGATCTCGACAACGACACGGACGTTTGAGCTGTTGATCGTCAACGGGCGGGTCCCGGTAACAGATCCCGACGAGGATCGGGAACCGGTGCAGCTCCTCGGCAATCTCGCCGCCGAGGGTGATCCGGGTCAGCTGCGGGACTGGGGCGACCGGGTGGGGCTCGACTCAGTGGGTGGGCTGATCGGCCGCCGTGCGGCGCTCGCCGACTTCGACGCGGATGGCGATCTCGACGTCGCCATCAACCAGATCGCAGGGCCGGCCGTGGTGCTGCGCAACGACGGTGCGCCAGGTGCCGGCCTCGTCATCGCTCCCGAGCCGCCCTCACCTGGGACGACGGTCACCGTGGAGCTGAGCGATGGGTCGAGGTTGCGTGGGGAGCTCTACGCAGGCAGCAGCTATCTGTCGTCGCACGAGCCGAGGCTTCACTTCGGCCTGGGGGAGGCCACCGCCGTCACCGTGACGGTGACCTGGCCCGATGGCGCCGAAAGCATCGTGACCGGCGTCTCCGGCGTCGTCGTGGAGGTCTTTCGCGCTGACTGAGATCCGGTTGCGCTCAGGTCTCGTCTGACGGCGGGGTATCCCAATCCTGGACGTCCTTGCCGGCCAGTCGGGACAGGATGTCGATGGCGGCTGCGGCGCCGTGACCGGCAGAGATGATCGCCTGGCTGCGCCTCGGCCGGGCACTGCGGCCGACTACGTACAGGCCGTCGATCGACGTCCTGCCGTCGCGGTCGCTGGCCACGCCCCCATCCTCTCCGGTGGCCACCCCCAGGCTCAGAGCCAGATCCGGGGAGCGGCCTTCGGTGAGGATGAGGAATCGCGCCGCCACGTCCTCGCCGCCCTCGGTGGAGACGGTGAAGCCGTCCGCGGTTCGCTGCACTGCAGCGACACGCTCCTGGCGTAGTACGGCGCCGGCATCTTGAACCTGGCTGCGGGCGATCGCCTGGAAGTCGGATCCGTCGATCTCGGGGAGCCCGAGATAGTTGTACAGGTAGGCATGGTGCATGGCCGTGTCGTCGGTGCCGAAGACCGTCACCGGGGTTCCGTTCTTCGCCAGGAAGAGCGCAGCGCTGAGACCGCCGGGCCCGTCACCGATCACGATTGTCGACATGGCTCCTCCTTCACCGACGCTCCACCGCCTGAGGTTGTCCGTGTGTCTCTTGGCGTCACGGCCGAGGCAATCCAATCGTTCATCGCATGCACAACGGCTTCCGGAGTCTCCAGCTGGGGAACATGACCGACTCCGTCCATGGGCAGGAAGGTCCAATCCGGCCGTTCGAGAGCGAGCCACTCAGCGGAGTCGAGCGCCACCACGGGATCGTGGACCCCGTGGATCAGCAGCGTCGGCGTACCGATGCTGTGCAACTTTCTCCGAAACCGTTGCAAGAGGAGCAGTTCGGATGCAATGGAGCGCATCGCCTCGGTGAAGGCTTTCTCGGTGCCGGGCACGTTGCGGCGCGCCCTCGCCATCTCGATGGATGCCCGCATCGTTTCGCTGTCGATGGTCGCCGGGTCGACTGTCATGAACTGGAAGGACTCTGTGATGCGATCTTCAGGTGATGCGGAGCTCTCGTAGTGACGGACCACGAGTTCGCCGAGTCCAGGGATGAGTGGCAAACCGAGCCGCAACACCGTATTGCGGCTGATGGCAGCACCGGATCGAATCGGGAGAGCCGGATTGATCAAGACGAGACCGGCCAGCAAGTCGGGGTGGCGAGCGGCGAACAGCACGGCAACCAGCCCACCCATGGAGTTGCCGACGATGACCGGCGGCTCGTCGGTGAGCTGGCTGACAAACCGTTGCAGAAGCAACACCTGGGATGGGAGGCGGGCGTCGTGCCCATCGAGCGGCGTCAGTCCGAAGCCGCGCAGATCGACGCTGAGCACACGATGGCCGGCGGCGAGCTGCGGTGCGACCCGCCGCCAGTTGACGTGGGACCCGCCCAGCCCGTGGACGAGCACGACGGGCACACCGGCGCCACCGTGATCGACGTAATGGACCGGACCGTCGATGTCGACGAATTGGTGAGGTGTCGTCATCTCGTCGAGGCTACTGCGTCCCTGGACCTGCGAGATCGCGGTCCGTCGCCGGACCACGGCTTCGATTCACCTGGCCGGCTCAGCCCGTAGCGAGGATGTCCTGGAGCGGACCAAAGGCAAAGGCGACCCTGCGGTTCTGCGCTCGGCCCGCAGCGGTGTCGTTGTCGGCGATCGGCCGGTCCTCTCCGTAGCCGACGGTCACGATGCGGCCGGCGTCGATGCCGGCGGTGATCATGAAATCTGCCGCGGATTGTGCCCGGCGTTCGCTCAGCGTTTGATTGAAAGCGGCGTCCCCGATGCTGTCGGTGTGGCCCTCGATGAGAATGCCGAGCGTCGGGTCGCGGGTGAGGATGGCTATGGCGACGCTCATCAGGGCCCGGGTCGATTCGCTCAGTTCAGCGCTGCCCGTGGCGAAGTTGGCCCCGTCGTTCAGCGAACCGCTGGTGATGCCGTTGCGGATGTCGATCTCGTAGTCCGGGAAGGGCTCGAGGAGCGCAAACACTCCGGGCATGGTGTACGTCCAGAACGGTGTGTCGAGGTTCTCGCCGATCGTCGTCTGGTCGTCGACTGCCGTATCTCCGTACACGGCGATCGCTCCGTCGATGATGCGGCCGCGATCCGTCTCGTTGGCCAGCTCACCTGTGATGACCACCGAATCTCGCACCCGGCGCGTGTTGAACGACGGGTAGCCGAGGTTGGCGATCTCGACACCGGACGTGATCGAATCGACACCGAACGTGGCCAGGGCGGCCTGCTCGAAGGCGGCGTATTGCTGCTCGTTGGGGGAGACCCCGCTGACGACGACGCCGTCGTTGGACACTCCGATGGAGCCCGTCCCGATGACCGGGAGCAGCGTGATGCCCTGGGGGGCACCTGCCAGCCACTCGGCGCTGCCGATGGTTTCGTCGATCTCCACGGCGACCTCGGCGCCCGGGCCGTAGACGAGCGTGGCTGCCTGGGTGAGGCCGCTCTCCAGCTCGGAGGATGGGATGCGCCCCTCGAGCCTGAATTGCCCGGCTTCGAGTGTCGCCTGGAGCCAGGGACCATCGCTGGGCGCCACGAAGAGCGCCGGATCGGCGACGGTCGGGGTGGTTTCGGCGGGCGTGGTCGTAGTCGTCGTCGTGCCGGCTCCAGTCGTCGAAGTGGGCTCTGTGGTGGGCGCGACGACGGTCGTGGCCGGCGCCGGCGTATCCGTTGCCACCGGTGCGGCCGTCGTGGCAGCCAGCTCCACCGGCTGGTCGTCCGGGTTCGAGGTGTTGGACGTGAAGTAGAAGCCGATGAGCAGAGCTCCCAGCCACAGCGCCACGCCGCCGATCCATCGAGCCGAGTCACGCACAACGATGCTCTTCTCTGCCGCGCTCGGACGTCTGCTCGGACATCTCGGACGCCCCTCCCGGTTGCTGTCCCACCCTGGCGCCGGAGTCGAGACTAGCGATTTCGCGATATCCGCAACCGATCACCGGTACCCGTAGCGGAGACGCCATGGCCACGTGAGGGCGAGGACGTACCGCTGCATGAGCGGGGTCATCTCGCGGCGCCGGACCGAGGTCCCCGCTTCACGGCGAGGCGATCCAGCTCGGTCCGAGAACGTCGATCCCGGTGTTTCGTGCCACGGCGACCCCGGCTCACGATGGTTGTCGATGACTTCGATGGCGAGCTGTCAACTCGTCCGCCAGACCGGTGTCGACCTGTGATTGCGTCGAACACGACGACCACCCTGGTAGCGCGGCGCAACAGCTTGGGTCGCTCCCGGGTCGGCACGATCACGGAGACCTCGCTCACGGTGTCACGTTCTCCATCACCACGAGGTGCATGAAGCCGGCCAGCTTGCGTTCGCCGATTCCCGAGACGTCGAGGAGATCGCCGATCTCGACGAACGCTCCGTGCCGGTTGCGATGGTCCACCATCCGCTGTGCGATCGCCATACCGACACCTGGAAGGGTTGCGATCTCAACCGCCGATGCCGTGTTGACGTTGATCGTGTGGCGGGACGTCTCGGAAGCGGGCTCGTCCGGTCTCGCGCTGGCGGTCGGCGGGAGTGGCGTCGTCTCGGATTCTTCGACCGGAGCTGTCTCGCTGGCAGCGGCGGCTGTCCGGCTTGGTGTGCCGGGGGGTGCGGGGGTCGGCGGCGTTGCGGCAGCTTCCGATGCGGTCGCCTCGGGCCTCACGGCCTCGGGTACGACCGGGGCGGCGGGAGGTACGTCCTCATGCGGGACGGGCTCGGCTGCGGATGCTGCCGGTGTCGGCGCCGGCGTCTCCATCGCGGGTCCCGCCGGCGCTGCCGGATGCGTCTCCACCCCGGGTGGGGCTAGGTCGTCGGTGGGGGGCAATGCATGATCCTCGATCGGCGGAATCGGCTCAGTTTCCGGGCGCGCCACCGGCGGGGGCCTCGTTGCGGGCCGCACGATTGCTGGGGGCTCCGCTTTCGGCGGCACGACTGCCGTGGGCTCCCCTGCGGGCGGGGCGACTGCCGTGGGCTCGCCTGCGGGCGGGACGACTACCGGGGCCTCCGTTGTGAGAGGCCCGGCGGCATCGAGTGCGTGTTGCCGATCGGGCGGAGCGAGCTGCGGTGTCGCCTCCAACTGCGGCTCGGCCTCCGGTGGCACCGGCTCTGCCTCTCTCGTCGGTGTCTTCCCGGCCGGTGGAGGGGTTTCGGTCGGCGCTACCGGGAGCGGCGCAAACCGCCCGCGGAGCGCGACGGCTACGACGGCCGAGGCGGCGAGCGCACCGATGAGCAACCAACGTGCGTTGCCGATCGCAAGCACCGCAAAGATCACGATGTTCGCGCCCGCACTGACGGTCACACCGATGAGCAGTCGAGCGGAGAGATCGCGGGGGCGGGACATGTCGAGCACGAAGAATCCCGGGCAGGTGAGCACGAACAGCACCGACACCAGCGGCTGGAGCGGTGCGCCGACCTGAGCGGCGATGGTGAGTAGCTGTAGTGCGGATACGACGGCGACGATGCTCATCCCGACCCGCCGGCCGACTTGCTGCGGTGTGGCGACACCGGTCACGGTCGTCCTCGCAGCTCGAAGGCCACCGAGTCGCCCGACTCGACGGCGACGACGAAGTCCGGCGACGCTCGCAGCGCCGATTCGATTGCATCGGCGCTGCCCGCCGGGAGAGTGCCCAGACGCATCACGCTCGACCGCATGGTTTCCGTGATCAGCACGTAGCCACCGCTATAGCTGGGATTCTCCAGCCAGCGAGCGAACACCCCGGCGGGATCGGCGAGCAGAGTGCTCTGTACCTCCTCGCCGGCCCGGTCGACGGTCAGATAGGTGAAGTTCTCGTAGTGGTTGAACTGCCCCGGATAGTCCCGACTGAGGTCGACGAGCAGCGATCCTGGGACGCCATTGGCATACACGTACTCGGCCACCATCACCTCGCTGTCGCTGAACACGTGCAGTTCGTCGGCGCCGAACGTCGCCAGGAGTCCCGCACCGGCCATGGTGACGGCGACGATGCCGAGCGCAATGAGCGAAGCCGGTGACGCTGGTGCGTCGTCTTCAGGGAACCAGACCGATGCCGCCAGCCAGGCGAGGAATGGCAAGGCGAAGAGATACGCTCGGAACACGACCTCGTCGCCGTAAGAGCTGAGCAGGATGAGCACGATGGGTGCGACCGCCAGCACGACGGCGATGCCGGTCGGGACCCTGCGCCCCCGCCTGCCGATCCAGCCGAGTGCGGCCAAGGCGATGATGCCCGCCGTGATGGCCCGCGCCGCAAACGAGATCGCCGCTTGTGCCCGGCTGACACCGTCGAGGTCGCTGATGCCGGCGTCGAGATTGGCCTGGAATCCGCCGATGTCGCGCACCACGGTGTCGAAGTGCTCCACGACGAACTCCCACGCCGGTCCAATCATCCAGGCGGCGGTGAAGAAGAACAGCGTGTACAGCGGCCAGCGCACGTCGATGACCTTGAAGAGCAGCAGCGCTCCCAGCGCAACCAGAGTCATCACCGGGGTGAGTTGGTGTGACATCGCCATCGCGCCGAGAGCAATCGTGACGGTGCCCACGAGTACGAGGTGCGGCAGAGTTCCCGGTGTCGTCTCCGGATCGGCGCCGGCATCCGACCCGACGGTGAACCACCGCAGCAGCATCGCCAGCACGGCAAAGTAGAAGAACAAGGCGATCGCCTGGGGAGCGAAGTAGTCCTGTCCCACCCAGTTGGCGAGCACGAAGATCAGCAAGGCGGTCCACACGAGACGCTGATCGGAGCCGAGCGTCTTCATCAGCACGTACAACGCGACGAGGAAGAGCAGATTGAACACCACTGGTGCCCAGGCCGCATAGGACAGGGCACTGTCGAGCTGGCTCGATGTGGTGATCCATGCGTTCACCCCGAAGAATCCCGGCCAGTTGTGATAGACGGGGAGGGTCTCGATCGCCGGATCGACACCACCCGTACGCTGGATGAAGTCGACGATGCCGACGTGCTTCCACGCCCAGGCGAATCGCAGGTGCTCGTACGCCAGCGCCGGCATGCCATGGATGGCAACCGCCAGCGAGGCGACGTACAAGCCGGGGATGCGCCCGCTCCTGTCCCGGTCGACGGCGAGCACGAAGCCGACGACGAGCGTCACGATCGCGAGGAAGGCGGTGAGAGGCAGGACTCCGACGAGCCCCAGACCGCCCAGCATGTTCTCGTCGACCCGACTCAACGACCACGCCCACACGATGAGCGCCGCAGCGAGCACCGCAACATGCCGGACCGCGCTGATGGACAGACGCTCTACATCCGGGGTGGTATCGCGCTCGAGTGATGCATGGTCTCTCAGCATGACAGTCGTGCCGGTCGAGGAAGTGGAGAGGCGTCGCCCACGGTATCGGACACCGGGCCGGCGCTCGACGGTGGTGACGCCGGGTCCGGCGCCGTACGATCCGCTGCGGCCATCTCGAGTGCCACATCGGGTGGAGCATCGTCCAGGCTGAACTCCTCGAGCTCATCGAAGACGTGCGGTGTCTCCCGCGGATCGGTGTTCGAATACCGCTCTGTCATCGCACCGACCGATCCCCGAGGTATCCCGCGACGAACCCGATTGCCGTTGCCGAGAGACCCACGACGATGGCACCCGCCTCGAGGACCGGTCCTACGGAAGGCCGGCGCACGGCTTTGCCGAGGCGCCGCACCACGCCCGTAGCCAGCGTGACCAGATGCCGCCGCTCGCTGCTGGTTGCAGCCGCAGTTCCGCTGCGGTGGGCGATCGATGCCTTCGTCATCCCCTCGGCGAAACACCGGCGCAGGAAGTACTGCAGCGTGAGCCGCTCTCCCCCCACACGGTGGCTGACCACAGCAGAGGGCTCGAACCACATGGTCCCGTTGCCGGCAGCTGCGATGCGGATGGCGATGTCGGTTTCCTCGCCACCCATTGGGTTCGATCCGCGTCGTCCCAACGCCTCGGCGAACCCTCCCACCGCCGCGATGTGCGACGACCGCAGCGCCATGCTGGCGCCGGTGGGGTTGCGAATCGGTCCGGCTCTCGTGGGGAGGCCCCGGTACGAACAGCCCACCACCCAGCCGAACTCGTCAGGAAACCACGCCGGCGCGGCACCACCTTCCCAATCGGGAACCACCAGGCCACCCACACCGGCTACCGCGCTGCGGAGCAGAGGAGCGGTGATGCGATCCAGCCAGAGTGGATGGGGTAGGGCGTCATCGTCCAAGAACACGACGACCTCGTTGCAGGCGGCAGCCACTCCTGTGTTGCGTGCCCCGCTCAATCCCCGTGCGGACGAGTTGCTCACCACACGGGCGTTCGGAAAGGATTGCTCGGCCATCTCGAGCAAATCCGGGTTGTGGTCAACCACCACGATCAGCTCGTCGCCGGGAGCGAGCTGCCGACCGACTTCACTCACCGCTGCCCGCAGGTGGTCCCAGCGGGCTCGGGTGTATGCACAGACGATCACAGAGCGCGCCGCACTCCACGGCTGCTGCTCTCGGTGAGATGCAGCTCCCTGGTCCACGATCAGTCCCACCCTTCCGGGTTGCGCCGGTCTTCCTCCTAGGTATCCGGCAACGGCCGTCCCATACGCTCGCGGACGATGGTGCGCAATATCCTGACGCCGTCACGTATGGCATGGAGATTGCTGGTCCCGTGGATCCGATGTGCCTCGAAGCTGGGGACCTCGGCGACGATGATCCTAGCTTTCAGCGCCCGCACGTTGATAAGCGTCTCGATCTCGAAGCCGGCCGCATCGGGTCGGAGCAGCGGCAGGGTGTCCCGCCAGAACGCGAAATACCCGTAACACAAGTCCGAATAGCGCGCTTTAAACAGCAAATTCACGAGCTTCATCAATCCCCAGTTGCCCAGCTTGCGATGCGTCTCCATATCCACCGTGCCTCCACCCTGCACAAACCGCGATCCCTTCACCAGATCGGCCCCACTCATCAGCTGTCCGACGAATGCGTAGATCTCACGCGGGTCCATGGATCCATCCGCATCGATAGCAATGATGATGTCGCCACTGCTTGCAGCAAATCCGGCGGCTAGCGCATTGCCCTTTCCGCGGGCGGTGGCGTGCACGATCTTGGCATCCGGTCGATGGCGGAGGGCAACTGCAACCGTGTCGTCGGTCGAGTGACCATCGACGATCACGACCTCCGTCACCCAGGCCGGAACCTGAGGCAACACATGACACAGGTTCTCGGCTTCGTTGAGGGTCGGGATGACCAGACTGACGGATGGTATGAGCCCGGTCTGGTGATAGTCGGCAGGCCGAACTGCACTGAGTGGCACGGCTCTGTCATACGACGGCAAAGCCATTTCGGCGGTCCCCCAAGGGTTTCCCTTCTCCGCACACACCGTGTTTCGACATGTGGGACCCCTACCCCTCTGCCGTCGTCTTCCGAACCCGGTGATCAACAAAGGGTTTAGCGACAATACACCACAAAGCGTGGGACCTCAACGCTGACGATCGGCATCTCGTCGTAGGGGCATTTCGCCAGAACAGGCCAGCCTGCCCGTGATATCGTTGGCAATGGAAGCGGGCTCGATTTGGTCAGTGCCGCCGCCCCAAAGGGAACCCTGCCCGCACGAACGGGCACAGTGGGGGGGAACGCCTGTGGTGTGGGGAGCACGGCTCTCGAAGGCGATTGCGGCGGTCGCTGTCGCGGGAGCAATGATTCTCCTGGGCAACGCCACCACCGCAGCCAATAGCGCGGTCCAGGGCCGGGTGGTTCACGACGATCCGGCCGACTTCACTCCGAACGTCCTCGACGGGCACGTCACTGCGATCACCACCGTTGGTGACAAGGTCATCGTCGGCGGCACGTTCACGATGGTCCGCGAGGTGGGCAACCCGACCACGTTCGATCGCGACGACATCTTCGCCTTCGACAAGGACACCGGGGCCATCGACCCCGGCTTCGCGCCGGTTGTCGACGGCGAGGTCTGGACACTGGACGCAGCCGGCGACGGCACCTCAGTCTTCGTGGGCGGGGCCTTCGCCACCGTGAACGGAGCCTCCAACTACGGCATCGCCAAGCTGGACGGGGCCACCGGATCCATGGTGCCCGGCTTCACCGCCAGCACGGCCGGCAAGGTGCGTGACCTCGTGTACCGCGACGGCAACGTGTATCTCGGCGGAGACATCTGGTCGGTCAACGGCGTACCTCGCACCAGGATGGCCGTCATCGATGCGGTCACCGGTGCAGTCGATCCCAGCTTCACCGTGGCGACAACGCTGCCGCGTGTGTCTGTGGATTGGGCGTCCAAAGTGGACGTCAGCCCGGACGGCTCGTCGATGGGGGGCGGTCGGGGACATCGAGGCTGGGCTCGACCTGTTCCTCCCGTTGCCCGGTGAGGAGCCGAAGTTCTTCGACCTGAGACGCTGACGGCGTATTTCTGGTGCACCAGTAGCCTGCGCCGACGATGAAGATTCGGTACGCACCCGGACCGTCCCGGCGTGCTCCACGACTGCGGTGGGGCGTACAGTCGGCAGTCCTGGTGCTCGTGCTTGCAGCATGCAGCTCGGCTGCCGGAAGTGAGGAATCCACCACTACGACTACCTCATCGCCACCCACCACGGTCACGACAACCACCGTCCCAGCGACCACGATCGCACCGGCCCGTACTCGACCGACCAACGCCCCCGAATCGCGCCGGCCCCGCCGCACCCCGACAACCGTGGCGAGTGAGCCGCTGCCGATCCCTGAGCCGGTGCCACCCGTGGAGCGGGCGACAGGAACACGGCTGGGAGTCGTCGGCTGCTCCAA
Source organism: Acidimicrobiia bacterium (assembly GCA_041608535.1). GTDB lineage: Bacteria > Actinomycetota > Acidimicrobiia > Spongiisociales > UBA5794 > JBFISM01. The sequence continues at coordinate 11,014 of JBFISM010000015.1, read as the reverse complement.
CACCGATCAGACCGTGCGTGGCTACGAGGAGTTGTCCTCACAGGATCTGATCTTGGGGGGAGACCTCGGTGGCGGTTCGGTGCCCAGGTGGGGCAATCCCGACAACCGGCGCTACCAGCTCTACTGGGATCTCTTCGACGAACGCCGGCCAGAGGAGGGATACGACGGGGTCTGGGTGCAGTTGTGTCTCCGCACCGTCGAGCACGGCGGCGTGTTCGACGAGCGGGAGGCGGCGTGGGTGACCCACATCGTCGAGCAGATACGCCTGCGCGATCCCGGCGTTCCGATCTGGATATCCCCGATCAACTCGTACGTCGAGGGTTACGTGTGCTCGGCGGTGGGTCCCGAGGGGGCGACGATCGCAGCCATCACTGCCGACTGGGCGGCCACCAACCTCGAGAACGTGTCTCGCGGGCCCGACTTCGGTCCACTTTCGGATGCGGAGATCGGCCGGCGCGACGACTGTCACCCGAATGGGGCGGGTGAGCGGCTGTTGGGTCAGCAGCTCCTGGAGTTCATCGAGGGCTGATCCGGGGCGGCGTGGCGACGCCGTTGCCGAGTCTCCCATTCTTGATGTCGTTGCGGTCGGCCCGTTCCACGTCCTCGCGCCGGATCCCGAGGATGAACAAGATCGCATCGAGATACGGCACCCGGAGCGCAGTATCTGCCGTCTGCGCCGCAACGGGTTTGGCATTGAAGGCGATTCCGAGTCCGGCGGTGGCGAGCATGTCGACATCGTTGGCGCCGTCGCCGACGGCAACAGTCTGCTCGAGCGGGATGCCGTCGAGCGCCGCCATGGTGCGGAGCAGCTCCCCCTTCGCCGCTCGGTCGACGACGGGTTCGAGCAACCCTCCGGTCACCCGTCCGTCGACGACCTCGAGCCGGTTGGCGTAGGCGTGATCGAGCTCCAATTCCTCCTGCAGCTTCTCGGTGGCGAACATGAAGCCACCCGAGACGATCCCGATGCGGTAGCCCAGGCGCTTCAGCGTGCGGACGAAGGTGCGGGCTCCGGGAGTGAGTCGGATGGCCTTGCTCACCCGGTCGAGCGCCTCGCTGTCCAGCCCGGCGAGAAGCGCGACCCGCATGCGGAGCGACTCCTCGAACGCCAGCTCTCCCGCCATGGACCGGGCGGTCAGATCGGCGACCTCCTCTGCGGTTCCGGCTTCGGCGGCGAGCAGGTCGATCATCTCGTCTTGGATGAGCGTCGAGTCGACGTCGAGGACGACGAGGCGTTTACCGCGACGTTCCAGGCTCTCTTGTTGCACCGCGATGTCGATCCCGCGTTGGGCGGCGATCTCGACGAGTGACGTGCGCAGACCGCTCGGATCGTCGATCTGCACTGTGAGCTCGTAGCTGAGCACGGGGTAGCGGGACAAGCGGAGGATTCGATCGATGTTGCCCCCGGCACCGGCGATGGCCTCCGCCACCGCCCCCACATCTCCCGCGGTGATGTCATGAGAGAGCACGGTGACGGCGAAGTGGTCCCGGTCGTGCGGTTCCGGTTCCTCGGCGATCACGTCGAACTCGATGTGCAGATCACGGTCCCAACCCAGGAACAGCAGCTCCTTCAACGTCCCCGGCGAATCGCCCAGGCCGACGACGAGATCGAGAGTCAGCCTCCCCCGCACGACGAATTGCTCGATGTCGAAGACCGTTGCGTTGGCTTGATCGAGAATGCGCATCAAGGCCGCGGTTATTCCGGGTTTGTCCGGCCCGCTCACCCTGACGAGCACCGTCTGGGTTTCGTTCACACCCAGAGGCTACGGATCATCTCGCACCGAGCCAATTCCGCAACCGCCCCGCAACACAGAAAAAACGCCCACGAAACACCCCGGAAACGTGTCGATGGGATCGTCCGGCGCAACGCAACCGCGGGAGGTGTGGATGGCTGCGGGTGATGTCGCCTGGGTGCTGACGAGCAGTGCGCTCGTGCTCTTCATGACACCTGGGCTGGCGCTGTTCTACGGCGGCATGGTGCGAGCGAAGAACGTGCTCAACATGCTGATGATGAACTTCTTCACGATCTCGATCGTCACCGTGGTGTGGATCGCCGTCGGATACACGATTGCCTTCGGGGGAGATGGTGGCGGTCTCATCGGCTCGTTCGAGGATGCCGGACTCGCCGGTCTCAGCGGAGAGGATCTCCTCTTCGCCATGTTCCAGCTCACCTTCGCCATCATCACGCCTGCGCTGATCTCGGGTGCCGTCGCCGGGCGGCTCAAGTTCGCTGCGTGGGTTGCGTTCACGACCCTGTGGGCGCTCCTCGTCTACCCGGTCGTGGCGCACTGGGCTTGGGAAGGCTGGCTCACCGACCTCGGTGCCATCGACTTCGCCGGGGGTCTCGTCGTCCACATCAACGCCGGGATCGCCGCACTCGCCCTCGTGCTGGTGCTGGGGCCCCGCCGCGGCTTTGGCAAGGAGGCGTTTCGCCCCCACTCGCTGCCCCTCACCCTGCTCGGCACCGGAATCTTGTGGTTCGGCTGGTTCGGATTCAACGCAGGATCCGCCTTCGGCGCCAACGATGGTGCGATCAACGCGATGGTGACCACGCAGATCGGCGCCTCGCTCGGTGCGCTCGGCTGGGTGGCCGCGGAGTGGCGGAAGACCGGCGCCCCAACCACGCTGGGCGCCGCCTCCGGGGCGATCGCCGGCCTCGTTGCGATCACACCGGCTGCAGGGTTCGTCGGCCCGGCGGCCGCATTCCTCTTCGGGATCCTGGCCGGGGTGGTGTGCTACGGAGCGGTGTCGCTCAAGTTCCGTTTCGGGTATGACGATTCGCTCGACGTCGTCGGAGTCCATCTCGTGGGAGGTATCGTCGGGTCGCTACTGCTCGGCGTGCTGGCTCAAGCCTCGGTGGGTGGTGTCGACGGCGCTCTGTTCGGTGAGATCTCGCTGTTGTGGTACCAGTTCGTGGGTGTGATTGCCGTGCTGGTGTTCTCGTTCGTAGTCTCGTGGCTGATCGCAACGGTGATCGATCGCACCATCGGGTTGCGCAGCGAAGAGTCGCAGGAGCTCGATGGTCTCGACATCGCTCTTCACGAAGAGCGGGCATACATCCTGACCGAGTCACGATGAGGGAGACACCATGAAACTCGTCATCGCATACATCAAGAACTTCAAGCTCGACGAGGTCAAGGATGCGCTGAAGAAGGAGGGCATCTCCGGGATGACCGTGGCCGATGTCCTCGGTTTCGGTCGCCAATCCGGCCAAACCGAGGTCTACCGGGGCGCCGAGTACCAAGTGGACTTCATCCCGAAGGTGCGGATCGAAGTCTTGGTGGGAGATGATCTCGTGGCGGCGACGGTGGATACCATCGAGAACATGGCCCGGACCGGCGACATCGGCGACGGCAAGATCGCAGTGCTCCCCGTCGAAGAAGTCGTGCGTATCCGCACCGGGGAACGCGGCGCAGACGCTCTCTGACACGACATGGCGGCACCAGCGGCACGTCGCCTCGACCATTTCGTAGATCTGCGGCGGCGTGTCCGGGTACGCCGGATCGGAGACGGGGGATGGGACACCGCTCGTGCCCTCACCACGGCGCTCGACGACTCGCTCGCCGAGCTGGCGGAACCCCTTGGAGGAGCACCGATGGCGGTTGTCGCCATCGGTGGCTACGGGCGTGGGGACATGTGTCTGTTCTCCGACGTCGATGTGATGATCCTGCACCACGGTGCCGATCTGGATCGAGTCACCGGTGCCGTGCTGTACCCGCTGTGGGACGCCAACTTGAAGGTCGGGCATTCGGTGCGCACGGTCAAGGAGGCGGTGGACCTTGCCGCCGCCGACTTCGACTCGCTGACGGCGCTGCTGACGATGCGCACCGTCGCCGGGGAAGCTTCCCTCGTCGCCGAACTCGAAACCGCGCTGCGTACCGTGCTGCGTCGATCGTTCGTGCCGACTCTGGTCGAGCGAGAGCGGGAGCGACGTGATCTCGATCCCTATCCCGTGATGAATGCGGATCTCAAAGAAGGGCGTGGGGGCTTGCGCACGTTCCAGTCGTTCATATGGGAGCGCCGGCGTGCAGAGCTCCTTGGCGAATCCACGGCCGAGAGCGATCACCATGTGCCGTACGGGACGCTGCTGGCAGTGCGCAATGCTCTGCACGCGGCCTCCGGTCGCGGTGTGGACCGCTTCCATGCGGAGCTGCGGCCTGCGGCAGCTCGCTGGCTGGGCAAGGACGTGGAAGAGGTGGGGGCAGCGCTGTGTGCCTCGTTGCATGCAGGGGACCGTGCGGCGGAACGGATGTGGCCCGAGTTGCTGGACGGTGCGTCTGGGTCCGAGAGAAGGTGGCCGTGGCGCCGGCGCAGCGCGACTACGGGCCAGCTGCCGACCTCGGGCTCGGCGCTCTCTCTGGCGCTCGACGTAGTGGTGCGACCGGAGACGGTGTGGAGGGACACACCGGTGTCGGGATCCCTGCAGTCGTCGGCATGGCAGAAGCAACCCTGGACCGACGAAGATCGGCAGGCGCTGCTCGCGATGTTGCAGAGCGGCGCCCGTGGTCGGGCGGCGTTGGCCCTGCTGACTGAGTTGGGCTGGGTATCGAATCACTTCCCCGAGTGGTCCATCGTGGCCACCCGTCCCCAACTCGCCCCGTTTCACGAGCATCCGGTTGGCGCTCACTTGTGGCGTACGGTCGACGAGATGCAGCGGTTGCGCTCGCAAGTGGGCGACGACCTGGCTGCCATCGCCGGAGAGGTCGATGACGACGGGGACCTCACGCTGGCGGCGTTCTTCCACGACCTGGGCAAAGGACATGGCGGCGACCATTCGGTCATCGGTGCCGAGCTCGCCCGGCAGGTGCTCACCCGCTTCGGTTTCGGCGCAGAGACCATCGACCTGGTGTCGACGGTGACCAGGCACCATCTGTTGCTCACCGAGACAGCCACGAGGCGCGATCTCGACGATGCCGCCGTCATCGACGAGATCGTCACCGCCGTTGGTGATCTGCGCACATTGCAGGTCCTCTATCTGCTGTCGATCGCCGACGCTCGCGCCACCGGTGGTGCCATGCTGAGTGAGTGGAAGGCGACGCTGTTGCGCACGGCATACGCGCGAGCTGCGGCCGCTTTCGGGGACGGCGTTGCTGGCATCGAGCCGCGCATCGAAGCTGCCGTTGCGGTTGCGGCGAGCCGGCATGATCCGTTCGCGGTGCGGGCCCACGTGGAAGCGATGGATCCGTCGTATCTGTGGGCCAATACCGCCGAAGAGATCGCCTGGCATCTCGATGGCATCGAGGCATTGGGCCCCGGCGCCGCGTCATCTCACCTCGCCGTACACGACACGGCGCACGGCTCTCGGGTCGCGTTCTACGGCGCAGATCGCACCGGGTTGCTCGGCGTCATCGCCACCGTGTTTGCGGTGCACGGCATCTCGATTCGTGGCGCAAGGCTGTTCACCAGGTCCGACGGCGTTGCCGTCGACGTATTCGACGTCGCGGACGATCGCACGCATGGCAGCGTTCCAGAGGACAGATGGGAGCGGGTGCGTGCCGATCTCGCCACCCGGGACGGAGACGGAGGCCTGCACAACGCCGTCAAGGAACGCGCCCGGGCGTACGGTGCGGCGTCGACCGATGCGGGTGAAGTCGACGTGCGCGCTCCGCAGACGTCAACCACCACCCATACGGTGCTCGAGGTGCGCTGTGCGGACCGGATCGGCAGACTCGCCCAGATCGTGAACGCCCTCTACGCCGAGGACCTCGACATCAGTCTGGCCAAGCTCGATACCCGCAGCGGGCAGGTGATCGACACGTTCTACGTGACGAGGGACGGCAAGAGGATCGACGACTCGGGCGAGATCCTGCGGACAGTGACCGCAGTGCGTACCCGCATCAGATCGAACGGATAGAGCGGTTCACCGGTCGCAGTGACGATCAGCTGGCGATCTGCCGCTCGTCGTCGACGACGTGGATCCCGGGGCGGGGTCGGGCTTTCCCCGTGGTCAGTTCGTGATACGCATCGGCGAGCAGCGAGCCCACAGCCGGGAGCGCATGCCGTGCGGCATGCGTGGCCATCTCGTGATGATCGTGAACTTCGCCGAGGGCGGTCTGGCGAATGGCGGCAACGAGGGCAGCAGGGTCGTTGGCGTCGACTACCGCACCACACGCCCGAGTGACGAGCTCGTCGTACACCGCGGTTCGTGGTGCGACGACGGGTGTGCCCAGCATCAGTGCGGTCATTGCTTCACGCTCGAAGAGCGGCTGGGTGCTTCCGACAACCAGAAGATCGGCTCGGGATATGAGATCTGCCATCTCTTCCGGTGCGCCGGTCGCTCGGCCGATCAGCCGGCCGTCGAGACCAAGCCGGCAACCGAGGTCCGGGAGCTTGCTGCTTTCCAGATGGTCGCCGATCATCTCGAGGCGGGTGCCCGTGAAGTGAAGCTCGGCAAACGCATCCACCATGGCCTCAGCCTCGGGGGAGATGAGATCGCCTCGCCACACGATGCGTAGGGGCCGCAGCGCAGCCAACCAGGGTGGGCCCGAGGCCTCGACGGGCGTCGGGTCGGGAACTCGAGCGAGCAGAGGGGTCGCTCCGTCGACGGAGAAGTCGAGCGGAGTCGGGATTCCGCGGAGCCGATCCCGGAAGGCTTCGGGGAGCGATTCGCCGTGGCTGTGGCCACGCCAGGTTCGGATCAGGTCCGCATGCTCGATCCCGGCGTCCTGCCACGAGGCGGCATCGCCGGCGTCTCCGGTGTGCACGCGTGGCAAGGTCACGACGGAGCCCAGACGCACGGCAAACTCACTACCGACCGCACCATGGGTGTGGAGAACGTCCACCGCACCATGCTGGCCGGCAATGACATCGATCGCAGCGCCGGTGCGTTCGGCGAGCTTCCTCGCCCGCCTCCGGCGTGTGCGCACCTGGGGTATCTCGATCATGTAGCGGCGCGATGCTGTTTGTGTCATCCAGGAGATGGTGGGGAGCGGTGGGGAGCTGAGTCGGTCGACGAACACGATCTCGGTGACATCGGCGCCACCACAGCGGCCCGCGGCGGCCCAGTTGCCGCCACGCAGCGCCGTATCCTCCGGATACGTCATCGCTACGTGCATGCCGATTGCCCCCTGTCCGTGTTCCAGGCTTCGATGTGGGTCGAAACCAAGCAGCAGCACTGTGCAGGCCGCTCCTAAATGGGACACACAACCGATGCCTTTCTTGCACGATGAGCCCCGGGATGGGTCTAGCGACCCAAATCGGCGGCGATGCAGCGGCACCGACAGGCTCCACCCGCGCGGTGCCCATCGATGCGTGGCAGACTGATTCGTCGATGGTCGACGCAACGCAGCATTCGCCCACGACGACCGGACCGGACTCTCCGGCGTTCCGTTTCTACGACAACCGCGAGAAGTACCTCCTCTTCGTCACGACGACGAACGAGAAGGAGGCGATCGCACGCCGGGTCGGTGCCGAGCTGGAGCGTCTCGTTCCCCGTCCCCCGGCGATACGGGTGTTCGACGCGGGCATGGGGGAGGCCACGGTGCTGAGCATCGTGCTCGAAGAGATGCACGAGCGTTTCCCCACGGTCCCGTTCGTGGTCGTTGGCAAGGAGATCTCCCTCGAGGACACCAGGATCGGGTTGTCCAAGTTGCACACGCGCTTCGCCGAGCATCCGCAGACAGTCGTCGTCGTGACGAACATGTACTACTCGGAAGCGCCACAGCTCGTCCCCGCCACGGAGCGGGGGAGGGCCACTCTCGAGTGGTCCGAGGTGCGGCTGGAGGGCGACACTGCCCACGGGTTCGGGCGCCAGCTCCGGAGTCTCAGTGACCGCATCGCCCGGGGGTGGAGAACAACGGTCTCGGAGAAGACCGGGAATCCGATCTACGTGCAGCCGTCCGTACTCGTCATCTACCGCGATGACCAGGCATTCTCCCTCGATCACGTGATACCGAAAGAGGGCGTGCCGATCCCCGGCTATGACCTGATCATCGCCGCCCAGCCGTATCGCAGCCGCACGGACGCAGCCTTCAAGGTTGCCACGGTGCTGTTGCCGCTCGCAAGGTCGCTCGATGTGGCGGGTCGCATGGTGGTGGTTCAGGCCACGGGCCATGATCCCGGGATGGAGATCATCCGCAGCGTGTGGCCCGGCGAGGAACCTTTCGCCACGCCGCGCCACATGCTCATTCGAGCACTCGACAGCGCCTTGGACGAAGAACCGGGAGACTTTGTGTTCGAGCGCACCTCCGATGAAGAAGCGCTCTTCACCTATGCGATGCATGCGCTCCCCGAGCACGCCCATGCCAGCACCATCGGAACCTCGCTTCTTCTCGCAGCGTGGAACGCCGCCGTCTATGTGGCCCAGATCGACGGGGACCGGATGAACCAGGCACTGCGTGGCACCGACTACCTCCGGGCGACGGAGCGCGTCATCCACCGCCATGGTTCGCTGTGGTTTCAGGACGAGTCGTTCGTGCTCACCCGGCGCAGCTGAGAGACGCCCGTCCCTACTACGATCGCGACGGCCAATAGCCGCTGATGCGGTATGTGCGCCACCGCACACGCTGTCTCGCCAGGAGTCCACATCGCAATGCAACTGACCATCACCGGCTCGGTCGCGTTCGACTACCTCATGCATTTCCCCGGCCGTTTCGCCGATGCGCTCAAGGAGGAGAAGCTGGAAGCGGTGAGCGTCAGCTTCTTGGTGAAAGAGATGACGAAACACCGCGGTGGCACGGCGGCCAACATCGCCTACACAGTCGGGCTGCTGGGCGGTGCGCCCAGGCTGCTCGCCACGGCCGGCAAGGACTTCGGGCCGTATCGCGAGCTACTCGAGGAGGCGGGTGTGGACACGTCGGCCATGTTGGTGATCGAGGACGAGTACACCTCCTCGTTCTTCGCCAACACCGACCTCGACGAGAACCAGATCGCCAGCTTCTACGCCGGTGCGATGGCGCATGCCGGCAAGCTCGGTTTTCAGACGCACGCCCCCGACACCGGGTTGGCCATCATCTCGCCAAACGATCCCGATGCGATGCAGGCGCTCGTCAACGAGTGTCGCGACAAGTCCATCCGGTACATCTTCGACCCGAGTCAGCAGACGTTGTGGCTGAGCGGCGAGGACCTGGAGCGAGATATCACCGGTTGCCATCTCCTTGCGGTCAACGAGTACGAGCTGCACCTCATCGAGGACCGCACCGGGATGACGGCGGACGAGATCGCAGGGTGTTGCGACGGCGTCATGCTCACCCGAGGTCGGCTTGGTTCGACGCTCAACATCGCCGGAGAGCAGTACGAGTTCCCGACCGTGCCTCCGGTGGAGGTCGTCGACCCCACCGGTGCCGGAGATGCGTTTCGCGCAGGGCTGATGCGCAGCATCCAGCTCGGTCTCGACTGGCAGACCGCCGGACGAGTTGCTGCGCTGAGCGCCACCTACGCCATCGAGCACATGGGACCGCAGAACCACCTCTTCACCCCACGAGGATTCGTCGAGCGTTACCGTGAACATTTCGACGATGATGGGTCCCTCGACGAGCTCGCCGCCTGCCCGCCGGCGCCCCTGACGAAACAAGCTGCGCCGCCCATGGCCTAGATAGACCATGCAACGAGGAACGAAGGAACGAGACACACGATGAGCACCAGCTTCATGACGGCTCCCAGCCTGATGTTCACGTCGGAGTCCGTGACCGAAGGTCATCCGGACAAGATGTGCGACCAGATCAGTGATGCGGTGCTCGATGCGTGTCTGGCCCAGGATCCGATGAGCCGGGTCGCCTGCGAAACAGCTGTCAAGACGGGGTTCGTGTTGCTGCTCGGAGAGATCACCACAGCCGCCGCCGTCGACTACGACGCTTTGGTGCGCAGTGTGGTGATGGACATCGGGTTCGATGCCAGCGAGAAGGGATTCGATGGCAACACGTGTGCGGTGCAGGTTGCCATCGCCAGACAGAGCCCGGACATCGCCCAGGGGGTCGACGTCGCTCTCGAGGATCGCACCGGTGACGACGAGGTCGCCATCAAGTCGACCGGTGCAGGTGATCAGGGCATGATGTTCGGCTACGCCTGCAACGAGACCGAGGCGTTGATGCCGCTCCCCATCGACCTCGCTCACCGGCTGTCGCGACGCCTCACTCAAGTGCGTAAGGACGGCACGCTCGAATGGCTTCGCCCTGATGGCAAGACACAGGTGACCATCGAGTACTCGATGGGAGTCCCCAAGCTGGTCGCCTCGGTGCTCGTGAGCACCCAGCACGCGCCGGAGCTGTCGGAGTCGACGATCCGGCACGCCATCATCGAGCACGTGATCAACCCGGTGCTTCCGCCCGGGCTCACCGAGACCCCACCCGAGATCTATGTGAACCCGACCGGGCGGTTCGTCGTGGGGGGACCGATGGGCGATGCCGGTCTCACGGGTCGGAAGATCATCGTCGACACCTACGGCGGGATGGGTCGTCACGGTGGTGGCGCCTTCAGCGGGAAAGACCCGACAAAGGTCGACCGCAGCGCCGCCTATGCGGCGCGCTGGGTGGCAAAGAACATCGTGGCCGCCGGTCTCGCCGACCGCTGCGAGGTGCAGGTGGCCTATGCGATCGGAGTTGCGAGCCCGCTGAGCATCAACGTGGAGACGTTCGGGACCGGACAGGTGTCGAACGAGAAGCTGGTGCAGCTCATCGACGACCACTTCGACCTCCGACCCGGTGCCATCATTCGCGATCTCGATCTGCGCCGCCCGATATTCCGCCAGACTGCTACGTACGGCCATTTCGGCCGCACCGACCTCGATCTCCCGTGGGAACGCACCGACAAGGCCGATGAGCTGAAAGCGGCGGTACAATGATGCGTCGAGTGTGCTTATTCACAACATAATCGGATCTGGAAGCACACTCGTTGTGCGCACCTTGGAGAGTTCGTGCTCTTTCAGAAGCGATTCTGGGACCCGTTCAAAGTCAACGTCCGCAAGCTGAAGAATCTCGGGCTCACCCTCAGCTTCAATCCCGGATACGAACTCTCCCCACGGGGCAAGGCGTATCTCGCGGCCAAGCATCAGGACGAATAGGTCGGCTCCGGGCGGGCCGTC
>JBFISM010000014.1:0-42990 GCA_041608535.1 Acidimicrobiia bacterium | reverse complement strand
GTCGACGACCATCGTTTGCAGGTCCGTGAACTCCTCGATCTTGCCGCGGCCCCAACCGGTGTCGGTACCGGCGGCGCCACCGAACGGTTGGAACGTCTCCCAGAAGTCGGTGGAGTCGTTGATGACGACGGTGCCGCTGCGGATCCGGTCCGTGTACCAGAAGGCCTGTGACAGGCTCTGGGTGAACACCGCGGCCTGCAGCCCCAGATGGCTGCGGTTGGCCACCGCCACCGCTTCGTCGTCGTTCGCCACCGACAACACCGGCAACACCGGGCCAAACGACTCTTCCCGACTCACGGCGGTTTCCTCGCGCACCGCATCGAGGAGGGTGAAGTCGTAGTAGAGCTCGGTCGGAAATCCGGCGGCACGCCCTCCACCGACCAGCACCTCGGCGCCATGCTCGACTGCATCGGCTACGTGGCGGTCCATCTTCGCCGCCGTCGCCTCGTTGTTGAGTGGTCCCATGGTGGTCTCGGGGTCGAAAGGATCGCCCAGCCGAACCTCCACAGCCGCCTTCAGGCTCTCGGCGACGAACTCGTCGTGCACCTGGTCGAGCACGATCACCCTCTCGGTGGCGCAACACACCTGGCCGGCGTTGTAGTAGGTCCCGTAGACGGCTGCGGCCGCCGCAGCCGCCACGTCGGCGTCGGCGGTGACGATGGTCGGGCCGTTCCCCGACATCTCCATGATCGAACGCTTGATCCCCATCTTCGAGATGATCTTCCGCCCCGTCGCGGACGACCCAGTGAACCCGATGGCATCGATTCCCGGATGGGTGACAAGCGTCTCGCCGATGTCCCGTCCTCCGGGGATGACCGATACCGCGCCCGGTGGTGCGCCCGCATCGACCACCGCCTTGGCCAGCTCGAGCAAGGCCCACGACGTGTGCACCGGTGGTTTGACGATCACCGAGTTGCCCGTGGCCAGCCCCGGCCCGACATACTCGAGAGGAATGGTCACGGGAAAGTTCCACGGAGTGATCGCTGCCCAGACCCCGACTGGGCGATGGAACGTGAACATGCGCTTCGTGCGATCGGACGTCGGGATCACGTCGCCACCGAGTCGTTTCACGTCCTCGGCGGCGTTGTAGAAGTATTGGTTGGCTTCGGCGATGTCGTCGAGAGACTCGGCGTGATACGGCTTTCCCTGCTCCAGCGTCTGGATGCGGGCGATCTCTTCGACCATGGGTTCGATGGCCCCGGCGATGCGGAGACACAGCTCGGCCCGCTCGAACGCCGACCAGTGGCGCATCTCCGCGGCCGCTTCACGCGCTGCGGTCACCGCTCGGTCGATGTCGGCGGGCGAGGCCAGGGGCACGTCGGCGATGTGCTTCCCCGTGACCGGGGAGATCAGCCGGTGATGGTCCGATCCTGTCCCCTCGGTGAATTCGCCTGCGATGAAGATCTGAAGCGTTGTGACCATGGTGTCAAGTTAGCTCGGGATGTGTGACGAGTCCCATGGGGACGAGCGAAGCGCTTGCCAAGCGCCTGAATCGCAACCAGATCGATAGCCAATCCTACGTTGAGCTTCGATTTCTGCTAAACCTCGGAGCCCGATCGGAGGCATCGAGTGGGGCTGCGATACATCAACCTGACCTCACCGTTGGCGGATCGATGTGCCGCCCTGGAGCGGGCGGCGTTTCCTCACGCCGACCCGGCCGATCTTCTCGATGCGGACGACTTGCGGGCGTATGCCGCCACCTTTCCCGAGGGGTTCTTCGTCTGTCTCGACGGTGATCGGGTGGTCGGTCAGGGCGGCGGGATCTACCTCGATTTCGATTTCGACCACCCCCAGCACACCATCACCGAGATCACGGGTGAGCACCAATGCGGGAACCACGATCCCGCCGGCGAGTGGTACTACGGCACGGACATCGTGGTCGACCCCGAGTACCGGCGCCGCGGCATCGGCACCACGCTGTACGGCCTGCGCAAGGATCTGGTACGGCGCGACAACCGGCGCGGGATCATCGCCGGCGGACACATTCCCGGCTTTGCCGAGCACAAGCATCTGATGAGCGCAGCCGAGTATGTGGACCGCGTCGCCGGCGGCGAGATCTACGACCCGACGTTGACCTTCCAGCTCGAGAACGGATTCGAAGCCCGAGGTGTTCTCGAGAACTACATCGACGACACGGCTACCGATGGATGGTCGTCCCTCATCGTGTGGGAGAACGACGACTACATGCCGTCATCATGAAGTGGGTCTTCGCCAATGGACCCGTGTTCGTCGGCGATGCCGTGCGGCGCTGGATGCGGGCCGTGGGCGTGACCGATGGCGTGATCGCCGCGGTCGGGACCGACGATGAGGTCCGCGATGCGGTGGGGGCCGGCGCCGAATTCGTCGACCTGCACGGGAAGATGCTCTGCGCCGGATTCCAGGACGCCCACGTCCACCCCATGATGGGTGGGCTGACGAGGGTGCGCTGCAACCTCGAAGACGTCGACAACCTGGACGACGCCGTCGAGGTGATCCGAACCTACCTGCGGGACAATCCCGGAAACGGCTGGGTCCTCGGGGGCGGGTGGAACTACCCGTGGTTTGCTGAAGGCAATCCGCCGGCTGCGCTGCTCGATGAGATCACCGACCGTCCGGTGTATCTCGTCGTGGCCGATGGTCATTCCGGGTGGGCCAACACCACTGCGCTTCGACGGGCCGGGATCACGGCGGACACGGCCGACCCGGCCGACGGCCGCATCGAGCGGCTCGCCGATGGATCGCCACAGGGAACTCTGCATGAAGGGGCGATGGCGCTACTCGATGCGGTGCTGCCACCCGAGCGGAGTGAGGACCTCGAGAGCGCCTTGCTCGAGGCGCAACGCTACCTCCATTCCCTCGGGATCACCGCATGGCAGGACGCCTGGGTAGAGCCTGCCGCGCACGCGGCCTACCGCCGCATCGCAGAGCGTGGCGAGCTGAAGTCGCTGGTGCGTGCCGCTCTGTGGTGGGATCGCACCTCCGGTGTCGAGCAACTCGAAGACCTCGTCGTCGCCAGCACCGAGGCGGCTGGCCCCTACATCCCGGGCACCGTGAAGCTCATGCTCGACGGGGTGTGCGAGAACCACACGGCGGCGCTGCTCGGGCCGTATCTCGACGGTGCGGGCAATCCCACGGACAACACAGGGCTCGACTTCATCGACCCCGAACGGCTCGACGAGATCGTCACGGCGATCGACGCCGCAGGCTTGCAATGCCACTTCCATGCGCTCGGCGATCGTGCAGTGCGTAATGCGCTCGACGCCATCGAGCACGCTCGCGAGGTGAACGGATGGCGTGACACTCGACCCCACCTCGCCCATCTCCAGATCGTCGACCCCGAGGACGTACCACGTTTCCGCAAGCTCGGTGCCACCGCCAACGCACAGCCACTGTGGGCGGTTGCGGAAGAGGCGATGACCGAGCTCACCATCCCATTCATCGGACCCGAGCGGGCCACCCGCCAGTACCCGTGGCGCAGCCTGCTCGATGCCGGTGCCACCCTGGCGATGGGGAGCGACTGGCCGGTGACGACAGCCGATGTCATGGCGCAGATCGGCGTCGCCGTCAGCCGCATGACGGAGGACACCCACGAAGCCTTCTTGCCGGAGCAACGTGTTGGGGTGCTCGATGCGCTGGCAGCGTTCACCTCCGGCTCGGCGTATGTCAATCACATCGACCATACGACGGGCACCATCGAGGTGGGGAAGCGGGCAGATCTTGTACTCTTGGGCGCCGATCCTCTGGATACGGAGGCGATTGCTGGGATCGAGGTCGACATGACCATGGTGGGGGGAGAGGTCGTGTACGACCGTGGAGAGTCGAAGTGACCGATTGTGCGGTAGAGCTGCGCGGTGTCAGCAAACTCTTTGGCGACGTCCTGGCCGTGGATGCGGTGGACCTCGGCATCGACGACGGTGAGTTCTTCTCGCTGCTCGGTCCCTCCGGGTGCGGTAAGACGACCACTTTGCGGATGATCGCCGGCTTCGAGTTTCCCACCACCGGGTCGATCCAGATCCACGGGCAAGAGATGGCACTCCAGCCCCCGAACCAACGTCCGGTGAACACAGTTTTCCAGTCCTATGCGTTGTTTCCCCACATGACGATCGAGGAGAACGTCGGCTTTGGGCTGGCGATGAAGAAGGTTCCGAAACACGAAGCCGAGCACCGCGTCGATCGGGCGCTCGACATGGTGCAGCTCTCCCATCGCAAGGGCACCACCCCCAACAAGTTGTCGGGAGGCCAGCAACAGCGGGTGGCGCTGGCGCGGGCGCTGGTCAACGAACCCGAGGTGCTCCTGCTCGACGAGCCGCTCGGGGCTCTCGACCTCAAGCTGCGGCAGCAGATGCAGATCGAGCTGAAGGAGCTGCAGGAACGGGTGGGGATCACCTTCGTCTATGTCACCCACGATCAAGAGGAGGCGCTCACGATGAGCGACCGGATCGGGGTGATGAGCGAGGGCCGGCTGCTCCAGGTGGGCGCCTCGGCCGAGATCTACGAACGACCCCGGTCTCGCTTCGTCGCCGACTTCATCGGGGACATCAACCTCATCCCGGCCCGGGTGCTCGGTAGCGGCGAGGTGGAGCTGGCCGGTGCCCTCAAGGTGGCTGCCGCCAGCGTCGAGGGCGACAGCGTGGGTCATTCGCTGGCGCTCCGTCCCGAGCAGCTCCATCTCGTGGCCAAGGAGGATGAGACCCCAACGGGGAGCAACACCATGACAGGGACGGTCGTGCACCGGGTGTACTACGGGGACTCGTACGCCTATGACGTGGACACCCCGGCAGGCCCCATCTCGGTGCGCCAGGAGAACCGGCCCGGTCTGGCACTGCACGATCCCGGGGAGCACGTGATCGTGTGGTGGAGCCCCGCCGCATCATCGCTGGTGGTGGACTGAAGTGGCGACGGCGACGACCACCGAGGCTCCGCAGGTCGAGATCGGCGGTCTGGAGACTGCGGCCACGGCGGCCGATCGTCGCCGCGGGGCGCTCATCGCCCTGCCGGCGGGGATCTACCTCGTGCTGTTCTTCGTCCTGCCCTTTCTCATCGTCATCGTGTACTCGTTCGCCACCCGGTCGGCCACCGGCGCCACCCGGCTGGCCGACTGGAACCTGCGTGCCTACGAGAAGCTGGTGGACAGCCTCGTCGTCGAGATCGTGTGGCGCTCGTTCTGGATCGCCACCGCCACCACGCTCATCTGTCTGGTGATGGCATATCCGTTCGCCTACTACATCGCCACCCGGCGACCGGCGGTGCGCAACGCCCTGCTCGTGCTGGTGATGATCCCGTTCTGGTCCAACTTCCTCGTGCGGACCTACGCCTGGCGCTTCATCCTCGGCACCGACGGTCCGATTGGCACGATCACCGAGGCGCTGGGGCTCGAGCCGGTGCGGCTCTTGTTCACCCCGGCGGCGATCATGATCGGCCTCGTCTACGGCTTCTTGCCCTTCATGGTGCTGCCCTTGTATGCGGCCATCGAGCGGCTCGACTGGGGTCTGGTGGAGGCCGCTCGTGACCTGTATGCGGATGGGTTCACGGCGTTTCGCAAGGTGACGCTGCCGCTCACGAAATCCGGCATCATCGCCGGTTCGCTGCTGGTGTTCGTGCCCTCCTTCGGCGCCTATGTGACACCGGCCATCCTCGGCGGATCCAAGGACCTGTTGCTCGGTTCGTACATCGTCACTCAGTTCCAGCAGGCGAGGAACTGGCCGTTCGGTTCTGCGCTGTCGATCGTGATCATGCTGATCATGCTGGCGGCGCTCATGATCCGCAGCCGAGCGGCCGCGGAGGACGTATGACCACCCGCACCGTCGACCGGGCGCTGGCGGCCAATACCTGGTTGGTCTATGCGTTCTTCTATCTGCCAATCCTCGTGCTGGTCGTGTTCTCGTTCAATGGGGGCAACCGGGTGGGTATCTGGAGTGGCTTCTCCACACGCTGGTACGGCGAGGTGCTGCAGAACGCGGAGGTGCTCGATGCGGTGAAGAACTCGCTCATCGTTGCCGGGATTTCAACGGTGGTGTCGACGGCGCTGGGCACGGCGGCAGCGCTGGCGATCAACCGCTACCGCTTCCGCGGCCGAGGAGCGCTCGACGGCATGCTGTACCTGCCCATCATCATCCCCGACGTGACGATGGCGGTGATGATGCTGCTGTTCTTCGCCAGGGCGTTCGCCCTCATCGACATCGTCGGCCCCCGCATCCAGCTCGGGCTCGGTTCGATCGCGCTCAGCCACATCGCCTTCAACATCTCCTTCGTCGCCGTGGTGGTGCGAGCCCGGCTCGGTCAGCTCGACGGCAGCCTGGAGGAAGCGGCGCGAGATCTCTACGCCACCGGCTGGCAGGCGTTCCGGCGGGTCACGCTCCCGCTCATCATGCCGGGGGTGCTGGGTGGGGCGCTGCTGGCGCTCACGCTGTCGCTCGACGACGTGGTGGTCACTGCGTTCGTGTCCGGCCCGGGTTCGACAACTCTGCCCGTGTACGTGTTCGGGCTCGTTCGCCGAGGAGTGTCCCCGGCGATCAATGCGATCTCGGCGCTCATGCTGGTGGCTTCGATCTCGCTGGTGGCGTTGTCGCTCTTCTTCCAGCGCGGTGGTGGCCGGGCCCGGGCGAAACCTTTGGAAACAGCAGATGCAATCGAATGACGAGGAGACAATCCGATGAAACGACTGTTGATGGTGCTGCTCGCTCTCGCCTTGGTGGCAGCGGCGTGTGGCGGTGACGACGAGGCCGGCGGGGTCAGCACTGAGCAGTGCGAGCCTGGGGATACCGACGGCGACCTCATCTTCTACAACTGGGCCGAGTACATCGATCCGGAGCTGGTCGATGCGTTCGAGGCCGAGTACGGCATCTCGGTCGAGTACACCGAGTACGAGTCGAACGAGGAGATGCTGGCGCAGGTCGAGGCGGGAGCGGCTACCTATGACTTGGTGGTTCCATCCGACTACATGGTCGACACGATGATCCAGGAGAACCTGCTCGTCGAGCTCAACACAGATGCGCTCACCAACATCGGCAACCTCGATCCGGCGTTCACCAACCTGCCGTTCGACGAAGAGGGCAAGTACTCCGTGCCCTATCAGTGGGGTACGACCGGGATCGCGGTGAACACGGCTGCCATTGGCGAGGACTTCGACCCGTCGTGGGCGCTGTTGTTCGATCCGGCGGTAGCCGATCAGTATCAGGGGCGCATCTCGCTGCTCGATGATCCGCTCGAGGCGATGGTGGCGGCGCTGCACTATGCCGGTTACACACTCGAAGAAGTCATCGAGACGAACAATCTGGACGCCATCGCCGAGGCCGAGGCCATCCTCACCGATGCCAACGCCAGGGTCGCCAAGTACGACTCGGTGAACTTCGGGGATGACCTCGTCAACGGCGAGGTCGACATCGCCCACGGGTGGAGCGGCGGGTTCTTCGCCGCTTTCGCCGAGGCGGACAATGCCGACGATCTCGTGTACGTGATCCCCAAGGAAGGCGGGGTGCGTTGGGTGGACAACATGTCGATCCCGGTGACCGCGGAGCATCCGTGCTCGGCGCTCACCATGATCGACTTCCTCCTCGATGCCGAGAACGGCGCCACGCTCACCAACTGGGTGTACTACGCCAGCCCAAACAAGGCATCTGAGCCGTTCATCCTGCCGGAGATCTTGGAGGACCCGGCGATCTACCCGACGGGTGATGCGCTGGAGAACCTCGAGTTCATCCCGCAGACGGGCGAGTTCGGGCTGGAGTTGCAGGACGCATTCATCCGCTCCAAGAGCTAGCGGATGGTCGGATTCGGGGGCGGTGTTGGGGGACCCGCTCCCGAACCCTGTACTTCAGCGCATCCGCAACAGCGCGATCACCAGGTGTCCGAGCCGGCGAACCGGTCGAGTGGTGCGGGAGCGTCGACCGATGCGGCCGAAAGCCTGGCGCAGATGCTCCAGACCTGCGGCGCGCGCTCCGGCGATGCTCAAGATGAAGTCTCCGAATGGGTTGTCGTCAGTTCCGTACATGTGTCTCTCCCTCGGAGTACAGAGCAACGAGAACGCACCCAGATACATCGGCCGAAGACTCGGAGGGGGTCGATGTGCTCGACCCACCTTGCACGTCACCGGTACAGCCACATACGAGCCGAATTGTGACCTTCGCCTGCAGCGTCGAGTAGGCCCCGCGTCGTATCTTGGAGATCCTTTCCAGGGTGACAGCTAGCGGTCCTCAGGACCGGCTGAGATGAGACGGACGAGGGCGAGGAGCAGATCATGGCTGTTGCTACGTTGGAATTGCGGCCGTTCACGTCGCTGTTGATCGGCCAGCGACCGAATGAGCGCGACCCGGACGGGTTTATCGCTCAGGCACTGGCGGACATCAAGGATCTGTTGAGCTCGCCGGGCTCCGCGACGCGAACGTTCACGGACATCGGGCTGCCGGAGAAGCGGCACCGACTCTGGGTCGGCTGGATCTCCTTCATCGAAGCGCGACCGCCCACCTGGGCCCCGACGAGCGATCTCGTCGACGAGGTGAACCACCTCGCGGTGGTTGCGCTCCGCAGGCGCCATGTCGGCATCTACACGTCCGACCCCTGGTTGGCGCGACGGCTCGCCAAGCTCGGGGAAGACTGCGGCGACGCCGTGGGGGCGTTGACTGCCATTCCGGTGGGAACTCTGAATGCTGCCTTCACGCACGGACCACATGAGCATTCGGATGATCCGGAGCTCGCCGGCCATGGTGCGCCTGTGCGCACGTTGTGGTTGTCGGGTATCCACCGCCGCACGGAATCCAAACCGGACAGCAAAGTGCTCGCCGGTCTCGATCTCACCTTTGCGCTCGATCCGCTGGGTGATCAGAGCTACTACGCAACGGCGGCACGAGCTTCCGTCGAGCTACCAGACCTCCCGGCGGACAAACGTCTCCGCGCCGTGGGTTTCAACTCCCGCAAGTCGCGGGTTTGGGCGGGTCCGAGCCGGGACTGGGACGAGTTCACCAGACTCGTCTATGCAATCTTGGGCCAGATTCGTCACGCCGCAGGTGAGGAGCCGGATCTCGCTCCCATTCCGGTGCTGGCAACTCCGGTGTCGGGGACCGAAGACGTCGCCGGCGCCTACGACATGAGCGTCATCGCACCCGAGCTGCTGTCCAACACGGTCGTGCCAGCCCCTGAGGTGCAGCAGCGGGCCGAGCGCTGGGCGTACGACGCCCGGTTCGAGGTGACCCCGCGGGATGGCGCCGACTTCACGGCTGACGTCTACCTTCGCAACGATCGCATCGGAACTCTCGAGTTCCGCATCGCGGTCGCCGATGATGGCGCTGCAACGATGAAGATCGCACCGGACGATCCCGACGACCCGACGCTGCAGGATGCGGTGATGGCCTGCGAGGAGGCCTCCTGGCTCACCGTTCGTTACGAGAGTGGCCACACCCTGGCAGACCGACTGGTGTACGCGACGCGGTTCCGCGATGTGCAGTTCTCGAACTGGGAATTCTGGCCGATGGCCGGCTTCGACGTCACGAAGGAGAAGCCACCCACGTCTCGCCACTTCGACCCAATGATGATCGGGGAGAGCGACTCGTTGTTCTGCTGGGTGAAGAAGAATTGGCCGCCCCCGACCGGTGCCAACCCCGGGTGGCTGGCGTGTGACGACGGCGCCGGCGAGATCGCTGATTTCATCCACGTCGATCCCGCGGCGCGCCTGGTGACGCTGATCCACGTCAAGGCATCCCATTCGGAAGCGGAGAATCGTGAGATCTCGACGTCCGACTACGAGATCGTCGTCGGCCAGGCAGTGAAGAACCTGCGATTCCTCGACCGCATCAATCTGGTCCAGCGGCTGCTCGACGGCAGTGCCAAGAGCGTGGCGCAGGCCACCTGGCTGGATGGTCAGAACCAGGGCGATCGAGCAGATCTGGTCGAAGCCGTCGGCAAGATGGGAGAGGACTACGACCGCCGGGTCGTCGTGCTCCAGCCTCGGGTGACTTCCCGGGAGTACCAGTGGGCTCGCAACGAGCAGAAGAAAGGCAAGCAGAAGGAAGGCAAGGCGTCGAGCAAGGTGAAGCGATTGCTGCAGCTCGATGCGCTGTTGCTGGAGGCCCAATCGGCATGCCGAGATCTCGGCGCCGAGTTCGTTGTCATCGGTGAACAGGTCTGATCGACGCTACGGCCACACCAGGAGGAGACCGTCTGCGGTGGCGGCGGCAACCGTGGCGCTGCCATCGCCTCTCACCACGCCGGCGAGGTTGGTACCCAGCAAGCCGCCCAAGTCGACTTCGAGCGTGACCTCGGCACCGCCGGTGACGCGGGTGAGCACAGCCAGCGTCCGGTCGTCCTGGCTCGGTACGACGACATCGAGACGGCCGTCTCCGCCGACATCGATGACGAGCCCCTCATCGAGATTGCGGGAGAAGATGCCGTGGGTCGAGTAGCCGGGGATACCTGCCTGCAGCTCGAGCCGGTCACCGTCGAGCTGGTACCACTGCACGATGCCACCGATGTGAGGGGTCTTCACCTCGATGACCTCGGTCTCGCCCGACGGCCCAGTCGCCGCCACCGCAAGCTGGTTGAGCCACCGGTTGCCGCTACCGATCGGCGGCGACTGCGCCAGCAGCTCACCCGAGGCGGCGAAGACCGTGAGCCGGGCGCCGCTGCTGCTGTCCGAGGCGGTCACGACGATCTCGTCGGTGCCGTCGCGGTCCACATCGGCCCACATGGGAGAGATCGCCTCGAACACGGTCCCATCGGGTGCGTCGAGCACGGCGCTCACCGTGGCAGTGCCGGGATCGATCACGGTCACGGTTTCCGCCTCGACACGATCTCCGATCACGGCGTGGGTTAGCCGCTCTGTCGGATCACTCATCAGGGCGACCAGGCCGGACGCCGCGGCGACGATACGGCTGTCGGGGAGCGCGGTGACAGCCGACACGAGCGTGTCCCCGACGTGCACCCCACCGGCGCCGTCGATGATGACCGGCACTCCGCCCACGATGATGTGGCCGGCCAATGGGGCGACATCGGCCACCAGCTCGATCGGATCGAACAGCTGCACGCTCGTGGCGGTGGCCAGCAGCGTGGGGGGCATGCCCGGCGGCAGCGCAGACATCTCGATCGGATATGTACGCAACGCACCCTCGGTTTCCAGCACTGCTCGGGCCCGGCCCTCACCATCGACCACGACCCAGACGACGCCGTCATCGGTTGCGGCGCCAACCACCCATTCTGGAACGCTGTCCAGCTCGACCGACAACGGCTCCGCAGCGAGATCGATGCGCCCGGCCACCACTCGGTTCCCCGAACCATCGCTGCTGGTTGTTGCGATCCGGTCGGGCGAACTCTGTCGAACCATCGGCGGAGCGGTCGTCCCCGCCTCGCGCAGCGCCGATGTCGTCGTGGGTGCGACCGTGGTGGCAGCCGGAGCGCCCGTCGGATCGCCGTCGTCAGTGGCACAAGCGGCAGCTACGCCGAGCAGCACGGCTGCGATGGTCAGGCGTGCGATTCCCACTGAGAGAGTCTCCCAGGAACTCGCTCGGCAACCGCCGGCGCGGTTCAGATCACGCCGCGCAGGGCGATCCAAGCCCCGCCGCCACCCCGGACTTTGGGATGGCCAAATGGCCAGCATGAAGGCGACCACCCCGTCGGCGGCCGGCTCGGCGAGCTTGAGGTCCTCGGCGCCCACCACTCCGTGCCGGGTGTTCAGCCATCGCGGCACCTCGAACGGGCGCTTGGGATCCTCGGCCGGTACAGGGCCGCAGCGGACCCGTCCGTTACGGAGAAACCTACGGACCGGTCAAGATCCGCACCACCGGACCCGATGCCGCTCGGTGCGGCGTACGCTGCCACCATGAGCAACGAGCTGCGACGGCGTTTCCACGAGTTGCACCTCTCCGGGACGTTCGTCATGCCCAACCCGTTCGATGTCGGGTCGGCGAAGCGGCTCGAGAACCTTGGCTTCGAGTCGCTGGCCACCACGAGCAGCGGCCACGCGGCGACCTTGGGACGACCCGACCAGTATGTGACCCGAGAGGAGCTGGTCGCCCACGTCGCAACGCTCACGGCCGCACTGTCGATCCCGCTGAGCGTCGACGCCGAGTACTGTTTTGCCGACGATCTGGCCGGTGTTGCCGATACGGTTCGATTGCTGGCCGACGCCGCTGCCGCCGGGTGCTCGATTGAGGACTACAACCCGACGACGCAGGTGATCGATCCACTGGAGGTCTCTGTGGAGCGGGTGGGCGCCGCCGTCGAGGAGGCGAACCGCTGGGGGATGGTGCTCACCGCCCGCGCCGAAGGGCTGTTGTACGACCAGGAGGACGTCGACCAGATCATCACGAGGCTGGCTGCGTTCGCTCGAGCGGGGGCGCACTGCGTCTACGCCCCCGGTCTGACCGAGGCAGAGGACATCCGGCGTGTGGTCGACTCGGTCGACGTCGCGATGAATGTCCTGCTGTTGCGCGATGGCCCCACCGTCGCCGAGCTGGGTTTCCTCGGGGTGCGCCGTATCAGCGTGGGCGGAGCGCTCACCTGGGCGGCCTATAGCGCCGTCGAGCATGCGGGGCTGCAGCTCCTCGCAGGCGACTTCGCGTTCCCGCCCCCCTAGAAGCCGGCATCGTCCGTCGTCCGTCGTCGGTCCGCGCGGAGCTCCTTCCCGCCCATCGGGACAGCCGGACTCATCTCGCGGAGCCGATGAGTACGGTTGACACGTTGTGGTTGTGTCGACCGGCGCCGTGGCGCAAGCGATAGCCAGTCAGACACCCGAGCTACTTCCCCGGCGACGGCCGCGTCGCACCGGCGGACACGCACTCGCGGTGTGGCCTCTCCTCGCCATCTGCGCCGCCCCATCTCAGATCCTCGGCCGAAGCCGCAGCCGGCTGACTGCCACGAGGGGCAGGCCGTGCGATCGAAGAGAGGTGCCGTCCGCGGGCTCAGCAGCACTCCACCCCGCAGCGACGCCGTCTGGTCGCACCGGCTTGCGGATCGGAAGGACGGGCCGGTGACGATCTCCTCGGTCATCGCTGTCACCCCCCACGTCCGCTGCGATGCGGGCATCGCAACGGCAGCCGTGCGCTCGGGATACACCGGTCTGCTGGACATCGGTCCGACGTTCGACGATCACGCCCGTTGGCAGCTGGAGACCCTCCGCCAGGCGGGACGCGCCCGCACGACGTGGGGCGTGCGCTGGGATGCCTGGGGGGATTGCGACCAGACGCGTTTGCCCAACATCGGGCGGGTGCCCATCGTTGCGCTCGCCGGTTTGCCGGACACGTTTGCGGAGCTCAGCGCGTGCGTGATGGCCGCACGACACCACGCCAAGGAAGTCATCGTCGAGGTCACGTCGCTCGCCGCCGCCGAGGCCGCCGGTCGGGCGGGGAGCGACGGTGTCATCCTGAAGGCGAGCGAAGCTGGTGGGCTCGTCTCCGGAGAGACCGGGTTCATCCTGGCACAGCGCGCCGCCGATCTGACGGTGCCGTGGTGGCTGCACAGTGCGGTCGGGCTCGACACGGCCGGATGTGTCCGCTGCGCCGGTGGCCGCGGTGTCGTGCTCGGCGAGGAGCTGTGGTTGCTCGAAGACGCTCCCTGGACCGCTGCCGAACGTCGTCGCATCGCGGGTCTCGACGGCACCGAGACTGCGGTGCTCGGCGAAGACTCCGGCCGACCGGTACGCGTATTCGTCAGGGCCGCGCCGGGGGTCGCCGACGAGCACAGCCTTGCTGCTGAGCGTTCGCCGGACTGGATCTCCGATTGGCACCGGGCGTGGCGAGATCGAAATGGATCGCCATTCGATCGCCCGATTCCCTTGGGGCAGGGAGTTGCCTGGGCCCCACGCCTCGCTGCTGCCTTTCGTAGCACCCAGGCGGCGCTCGACGCCTATGCAGCAGTGCTCCACCGTCCGCTGCGACCGGCCGGCCACGCCGAACCGCTCGTGGAGGATTCTCCGCTCGCTCTCGCCCACCGCACCAAGCTGCCGATCGTGCAGGGGCCGATGACCCGGGTCAGCGACACGCCGCGTTTTGCGGACAGGATTGCCAAAGCCGGAGCGCTGCCGATGCTGGCACTGGCCCTGATGCGTGGCGGCGAGGTGCGCAGCTTGCTCGAACAGACCAAGGCTCGGCTCGGAGAGCGATCGTGGGGCGTCGGTCTTCTCGGATTCGTCCCACCGGAGCTGCGCGGCGAGCAGCTCGAAGTCATCGTGGACGTCCAGCCGCCGTTTGCGATCATCGCCGGTGGTCGACCGAGTCAGGCCACGGAACTGGAAGCATCAGGGATCGCAACCTACCTCCATGTTCCTTCGCCCACCCTGCTGCGACAGTTTCTCGAGGCCGGAGCACGCAAGTTCGTTCTCGAAGGTCGAGAGTGCGGGGGTCACGTAGGACCACGGTCGAGCTTCGTCCTGTGGCAGAGCGCCATCGACGTGTTGCTCGACGAGCGCCCCGAGGTGCTCGCTGAGGTGCAGCTGTTGTTCGCCGGAGGCATCCACGACGAGATGTCGGCGGCGATGGTGCGCACGCTCACCGACCGGCTCGTCGGCAGCGGTGTGCGCATCGGGATCCTCATGGGGAGCGCCTACTTGTTCACTCCCGACATCGTGGAGACCGGGGCAATAACCCAGAGGTTCCAGGACGAGGCGATCGCGCTGCGGGCGACGAAGCTTCTCGACACGGCAACCGGTCACGCAACACGATGCGCTCCGACGCCGTATACCGAGGAGTTCAGGCGACGCAAGGACCAGCTGCGAGAGCACGGGGCCTCGGCAGAAGAGATGCGCTTCGAGCTGGAACTTCTCAACGTAGGACGGTTGCGCGTCGCCTCGAAGGGGCTGGCGCGGGTCTCGGCGGAAACGAGGTTGGGCGGCGGAACCGTCGACATGTCGCTGCAGGGTGCGGCGGCCCGGTTGGGTGGAGAGCTGACGGAGGTCGATGGCGACACGCAGCACCGAGACGGGATGTACATGGTGGGGCAGCTCGCCGCACTCCGCGATGGTGCCATCTCGCTCGAGGATCTGCATGCGAGTGTCTCGGCGCGTGCCACGGAGCTGGCTCACCGCATGTCGTCTCGTGCCCCGGGCGACGCCGAGGCGTCGCCACCGGCCACAGAGCCGATAGCCATCGTGGGCATGGCGTGCCTCTTCCCCGAGGCCGACGAGCTGCGGACCTACTGGCACAACATCGTCGATGGGGTCGACACGATCCGTGAGGTGGATCCGCAGCGCTGGGATCCCGATCTCTTCTACAGCGCCGACCGCACCGAGCCCGACAAGGTGTACGCGAAATGGGGGGCGTTCCTCGGTGAGTATCGCTTCGATCCGCTGCGATACCGGATCCCACCGGCGGCCGCCAAGGCGGTCGATCCCGGACAGCTTCTCGCCCTCGACACGGCACGGCGAGCCCTCGAAGACGCCGGGTTCGACGAGCACACCTTCCCCACGGAGAGCACCTCCGTCATCTTTGCCGCCAGCGGCACCTCCGACGTCAGTGTCGGCTATGTGATGCGGGCAATGCTCCCGAAGCTGCTCGCCGACGCCGGAGTCCCGGTCGACGCCCAGACCCAGATCGTGACCGATGTGCGGGGCACACTGCCGTCGTGGACCGAGGACAGCTTCCCCGGCCTCCTGCCCAACGTCATCTCCGGCCGGATCGCCAACCGTCTCGATCTACGCGGCGCCAACTACACCGTCGATGCTGCGTGTGCCGCCTCGCTGGCAGCCGTGTACGACGGCGTGCGTCAGTTGCGATCCGGACTGTGCGATGCGGCGGTAGTCGGCAGTGTGGACCTCACGAATCATCTGCCCGGCTTCATGTCGTTTGCCGCAACCCATGCGCTCACCCCGAGCGGTCGCTCCCGGCCGTTCGACAAGGATGCCGATGGCATCGTGCTCGGCGAAGGCGTGGCCGCCGTGGTGTTGAAGCGTCTGGGGGACGCCGAACGCGACGGAGACCGTATCTATGCCGTCATCCGCGGGGTCGGCACCTCGAGCGACGGTCGCTCGAAGAGCCTGACCGCGCCTCACAGCGAGGGCCAGGTGCTGGCGCTGGAACGTGCCTACGCCGACGCCGGTGTCCCCTCGGGTTCGGTCACGCTCGTCGAGGCGCACGCCACCGCCACCGCCGCAGGCGATCGGGCCGAGCTGGAGACGCTCGGTGCCGTGTTCCAGGGTGAGGAGCCCTACTGTGCGGTCGGGTCCGTGAAGTCCATGATCGGTCATGCCAAGTCGGCGGCGGGCATGGCAGGACTCATCAAGACGGCGCTCGCACTGCATCACGGGGTCCTCCCGCCGACCATCAACATCGAGAAGCCGAATGCGGCGATCGACTTCGCCACCAGCCCGTTCTATCTCAACACCCACACCCGGCCGTGGATCGCAGACCCCGAGCGGAGCCCCCGCCGGGCCGGGTTGAACGCATTCGGCTTTGGCGGAACCAACTTCCATGCCGTGCTCGAGGAGTACGGCGAGCCGGATCGCCCCGCGTACCGGCTCGATCTGCTGCCCCGTCCCGTCGAAGTGTTCACCTGGGCCGACGACGATCGCGAGAAGCTCGCCGCAATGCTGACCGAGCTGCGCCATGCCATCGCAGGTACACCCGAGATCCGGCTCGACCAGCTCGCCCGGTCGATCCATGCCACCGCATCAGGTGGTCCCGCCACGGCGGCGGTGCGGGTGGGGCTGGTTGCGGCTACGGCGGCCGAGCTGCTTGCCGCTATCGACCGCGCCATCGTCGCTCTGAACGAAGGGAACACGGTCGAAGACCCCGCCGGGATCTACGTCGAGACGGCGCCCCCGATTGCCGAGGACGCCGTGGCGTTCCTCTACCCAGGACAAGGGTCGCAGTACCCCGACATGTTGAGCGATCTGTTGCTGTCGCCCGTGTTCGGAACCCGGTGGTACGAGCAAGCCGACCGCATTCTCGCCGCCGAGTTGCCCGCTCCGATCAGCTCCGTCATCTACCCCGTACCGACATTCGACGACGACACGAGGCGGAGTCAACGACGTGCGCTCAACGACACCCGGAACGCCCAGCCGGCCCTGGGTGTGACCAACCTCGCCGCCCACGACGTCCTCACCCAGTTCAATCTGCGGCCGGCGATGACGGCCGGGCACAGCTACGGCGAGTACGTTGCGCTGTGTGTTGCCGGGACTGTGGCTCCCGACGACCTGCTGGTCGTCTCGGCAAAACGCGGAGTCGCCATCCACGAGGCGAGCAGCGACACCCCCGGATCCATGGCGTCGGTGGCGGCCGATGCGGCCACTCTCGAGGCGGCCATCGAGAGGCTCGGCCTGTCGGTCTATGTGGCGAACTACAACGCTCCAGGTCACACGGTCATCGCCGGAGAGACGGCGGAGCTCGACCGAGCCATCGAGATGCTGGTAGACGCCAAGCTGCATGCGCGCAGGATTCCGGTTTCGGCGCCGTTTCACTGTCCGCTCGTCGCCGAGGCGTCACGACGCATCGTCGACGACCTCGTGAGCGTCGATCTCCGGGGCCCGCAGCGACCCGTCTATGCGAACGTGACGGCCGAGCCGTATCCGCATGGGTCGGAGGAGATCAGAGCGCTGCTCGCCGAGCATCTCGCCAATCCGGTCCGGTTTGTCGATCAGATACGCAACATGTATCGCGACGGAGCTCGCGTCTTCTTCGAGGTCGGTCCGGGCCGAACACTCACCAACATGGTCGGTCGCATCTTGGAGGACGACCCGCATGTCGTGATTCCGCTCGACAACGGCAAGGGACGTCCCACGTGGTCGTCACTCGCCCACCTCCTTGCTCGCGCCCATGCCCTTGGCCTGCCGGTCGACGTCGCGCCGTGGTTCCGGTACCGGCCGCTGACCGACGAATCACCGTCCGAGTATCTGGCCCGTCTGGATGCAGAGGCCGCCATCAAGCCGACAGATCTGGTGGTCAGCGCTGTGGGCGTGCGCTCCGCAGCGGATGAATCCACTCCCCAGCCGGTAGACGACGGGCCGTCGCGAGAAGCGGGCCGGGCGCCGCCGACGGAGCAGACGCCCCCCACGGCATCCGAAGCCGGTGCGCCACAAATCGCAGATGAGATCCCACCAAGAAAGGAACCCTCCGTGAGTGCGACTCCACACCAGGCTCCCTCACCGCAATTCGCTGGTCTCCAATCGATGGTGACGCAATGGTTCGAGCTGCAAACCGAGCAAACCCGTCTGCTGCAACGGCTGCTGTCACTCGAGGAGCGCATGGTCGCATCACCGACGGAGGGTTCGCTTTCTGCCGTGGCGGTCCCGGCATCTCCCGCCGCCGAGATGGCGGCCGTGATCCCTGCGCCAGCCGCACCAGCGGCACCCGTCCCGGCCGCTCTTGTCGTCGCCCCAGCTCCGGTGCTCCCGGTCATCGAACCGATGGCCGCATCACCTCCACAGGAGACGCCCGGCGAGACCGGTGCTGCGGTGGCACCCGCAGCGGCCGTGGCCGCCGTGGCCGCCGTCGACACGCTGCCTGCAGACCCTTCCGCGGCGGCCGTGACTGGTAACGGTGCCGTCCCCAGCGCCGAGGCCTTCGAACGAGATCTCATCAACGAGGTGAGTGAGCGCACGGGCTATCCCAAGGAGATGCTCGACGTCGATCTGCCGCTCGAATCGGGGCTGGGGATCGACTCGATCAAGGTGATGGAGATCTTCAGCAACCTCAAGCCGTACCACCACGTTCTGGCGGGGGAGGAGCAGGACGAAGAGGAGATTCTGCAGTCGTTCATCGAGCTGAAGACGCTCGGCGACATCGTTGGCTACTACCGGGAACGAGCCGGCGAGATGAGTGCAGCACCAGCCGAGGAGGTGGTGGCGAGCCCTTTTGAACGACCGGCGCACCAGGGAACCGAAGAAACAGTCGCAGGGGACGACGGCGCTACCCCGCCCACGATCGAACGCTCGATCGTGGCCGCGGTGCCGGCCCCGGCTGCTTCCCCGATTGCGCCGCAGACCGGCATCTCTCACCCGGCCGACGATCTCGTGCTTCTCGTGCTCGGAGATGTTGCCTCGCTTCCCGCCAACGCGGATGCGCTCCTGCAACTCACCCGGTATCGGGTTTGCCACGTTCTCCCCGGCGGTGCGTTCTCCGTTGCGAGCGAACGCCGCTACACCGTCGATTTCACCAGCGAGGCGTCGCTCGAATCGCTGCGCCGCACCGTCGCCGAGCAAGGGCGGCTCGGTGCCGTGCTCAACCTGATGGGACTCGGCGGCGAGTTCGCCGGGAACGATCGCCGTGCACCGCTCACGATGGCGACCTGGCTGCTCAACACGGCCAAGGTGTTCGCCGACGATCTACAGGCCACCGCCGACCCGTTGCGTCCTTCGGTGGTCAACGTGACGGCCATCGACGGGCGGTTTGGACTCGGGTCGAGCGCAGCGGTCGCCCCGGCCCAAGCCGCCTCCATCGGGCTCGTGAAATCGCTGGGCAAGGAACTCCGTGTGCTTGCCAAGAACATCGACCTCGATCTCGCCGGAGACGGCACCGCACTTGCGGCAGCCCTGGTCGGCGAAGTGTCGGGGATCGACGATCTGCGTGAGATCGGCTACGACGGAGAACGCCGGTGGACCGTGGCCCTCGAGCGCCGGGCGCCCACCGGAGGCGGGATGCGGCTGGACAGCGGCGCCGTGCTGCTGGTCACGGGCGGTGCTCTGGGGATCGGTGCGACCTCACTTCACCGGCTCGTCTCCGGCAGCGACACCACCGTGGTCCTCGTCGGCCGCTCGGAGCCGGCACACCCGACCGACGAACCCGACGAGCTGCGCGGTCTCGAGACGCCCGAGCAGCTGCGGGCGGCGCTGGTGGAAGCGGCGTCGCACAACGGAGGGACCGTGACGCCGTCGGAGATCGAACGTCGCGTCGCCCAGATCGTGAAGACGAGACGGCTATCGAGCAATCTCGCTGCGCTCGAAGCCGCCGGTGCGACGGTGGAGTACCACTCCCTCGATGTGCGGGATGACGAGCGGTTTGGCGCGCTCATCGACGACGTGTACCGGCGTCACGGCCGCATCGACGGCGTGATCCATGCCGCCGGGGTGGTGGAAGACCAGATACTCGCCCACAAGGACGCCGCATCGTTTGCCCGGGTGTTCGACACCAAGGTCCGTCCCGCCTTGACGCTGGCGGCGACGTTGCGTCCCGAGGATCTCGGATTCCTCGTCTTCTTCTCGTCGGTGTCGGCACGCTTCGGCAACGCCTCGCAACTCGATTACGCCGCAGCCAACGAGGTGCTCAACAAGCTCGCCGATCAGCTCAATCGCTCGTGGCCGGCGGGGGTGGTAGCGATCAATTGGGGCCCGTGGGATGCCGGGATGCTGTCACCCGGTCTGCGCAATGCGTATGCGGAGCGGGGCATCGAGCTGATCGACCCCGAGGTCGGCGCGGCTGCGTTCCTCGACGAGATCAACAGCTTCTCGGATCATGCCGAGGTCGTGTTGGCATGCGGCACCGACCGCATCGCCGGATACGGTCTCGAGGTGAAGGTGCGATGAAGCACCACGATGTCGCCATCGTCGGTATGGGCTGTGTCTTCCCCGGCGCCCCCGATGTCGACGCCTACTGGCGCAACATAGTCAACGGTGTCGATGCGATCTCTGAGATGTCTCCGAACCGATGGCATCACGGTCACCGTCCGCTGGAAGAGGACGGCTACCTGGCGACAGGACGGGGCGGATTCCTCCCGGAGCGCTATCTGCACGATCCGATCAAGCACAAAGTCATGCCGAACGTGGCGCGCTATGGGGACAAGGAGCAGTTCATCCTGCTCGACGTGGTGACCGCCGCTCTCGACGATGCCCGGATCGCTCCTGATGCCCCCTCGCGGGAGCGCACCGACCTCGTCGTCGGGCGCGGCGGCTACCCGGGCTCCAAACTCGCCGAGCTGTACATGCGGGCCGACGGGTACGAGAACGTGATGCGCATCGTGGCCGAGGTGATGCCACAGGCCGGTCCCGCCGAGATGACAGCTCTCGAGTCCGAGCTCACGGCAACGCTTCCCCCGGACGATGTCGACGCCCTGGCTTCCGCCATCCCCAACCTGGTGGCGAGCCGGACGGCGAACCGGCTCGATCTCGGGGGTCTCACCTACACCCTGGATGCGGCGTGCGCATCGTCGCTGCTCTCGGTGGAGCATGCGGTCGAACGTCTCCGGCTGGGCAGGTGCGATGTCGCTGTCGCCGCCGGAATCAACTTCACTCACTATCCGGCTTTCTGGTACATGTTCGCCAGAGTGGGTGCCATGTCGCTCAGCGGCAGCATCCGTCCCTTCGACAGCGCCGCGGACGGTCTGCTGATTGGCGAGGGGGCCGGCGCCGTGGTGCTCAAGCGGAGCGAGGATGCGATCCGAGACGGCGACCAGGTGTATGCGGTCATCAAGGGCACGGGCAGCTCGAGTGATGGCTCCGGCACCGGGATCCTGGCGCCATCGGCCACCGGCCAGGTGCGAGCGCTGCGTCGCGCCTACGAGGACGCCGGCGTTGACCCCGACACAATCGGTCTGCTCGAAGCTCACGGCACGGCAACCACCATCGGCGACGCCACCGAGATCGAGACGATCGCAAGATTCTTCGGCCCACCACTCGGGCGCTATGCAACACGGGCGATGGGTTCGGTCAAGTCGATGATCGGCCACACGATGCCCGCCGCCGGCATCGCATCGCTGATCAAGTCGGCGCTGGCGGTGTCGAATCAGATACTGCCGCCGAGTCTGCATTGTTCCCAGCCTCATGAGGCTCTCGGCGATGCTGCTTTCTACGTGAACGATCGCACCCGTCCTTGGGTGAACCAGACGGGTCGCCATCCGCGGCGTGCCGGGGTCAATGCATTCGGGTTTGGCGGGGCCAACGCCCATGTCGTTCTCGAGGAGGTGCCCTCCGCGGTCGCCGGCGTACCTCGCTCGGATGCCCTGAGCGTGCTTCCGCTGGCCGGCGAGGCGTCTCACCCGCCGGATCGCGGGGAGGGGCCGATGCAGCCGAGACCGCTGTCGACGGCGATCGATCGACCGAGCGAGGTGTTGTGCTTCACCGGCGCCGATCGTGACGATATCGCTGCCCAGGTGACCACCGCAGCCGAGTTCGTGCGCAGCGATCGAGTGGGTTGGCGGCTCGAGGACCTGGCGTACACGCTGTCGCTGCGCTCCGACGCGGGGGCTCCGGTGCGACTGGCGGTGATCGTGACGTCGGGTGACGGTCTCCTCGACCGTCTCGACGGCCTCGCCGGTCTGCTCCGTGCCGGCGAGGATCCGGCGACGGGTGATCCCGCCGTGTATTTCGACGAGGTGCGTGATGACGCCGGTCGGGTGGCTGCGCTCTTCCCGGCAGTGTTCCCCGGGCTGTCGGGCGAATTTCCGCAGCACCAGCTGGAGACAATGCTGCACTTTCCAGCCTCCAGACAAGCCTGGGATGCCGTGGACGGGCCGCACGACGAGCCATTTGAACCGTTGCCCGTCTCTTTTCAGCTCGATCCGCCACCGCACGTCGCCGAGCCGGACCGACAGGCCATGCCGATGCGGTTCGTTCCTCCGATGTGGGGGAGAGGCTTCACCGGTCACGACGACGACACCTCCGAGGTCTCGCTCGCGCACCTCGGCGTCACCGCAAGCAACTGGGCGAACTGGCAGATCGTGCGGCAGCTCGGTATCGACGTTGACATGTCGTGCGGTGTCAGCCTCGGAGACGTGTGCACGCTGTGGGCGTCCGGTATCGCCGACTACGGGCGGAGCATGGACACGTTCGCCGAGATGCTGACCCTTGGCCTCACCGCCCAGGGGTTGGGATCGTTGGCCTACCTGGGAGCCAGCATCGAGACGGGGCGGCAACTCATGGAGGGTCTCGACGATGTGGGGCTTGCGATGCATCTGTCGCCGCAGACCCTCGTCGTCGGGGGCTCGGACGAGGCCGTCTTCCAGGTTTGCGACCGGGCGCGCCAAGCCGGGGTCATCGCCATGCGGATTCCGTTCGCTCCGGTGCACACACCGCGGTTCGAGCCCATCCAGCGCGAGATCGCACCCATCATCGGGGCCATCGTCGAGGACAGGCTGCCGCAACACGAGGTGTACTCGGCGCTCACCGCAGGCCCGCTTCCAGCTGAGCCCGACATAATCCGCACGGCCTTCATCTCCAACCTGTCCCAGCCCGTGCGGTTCTTC
The DNA here is from genome assembly GCA_041608535.1 of Acidimicrobiia bacterium. GTDB lineage: Bacteria > Actinomycetota > Acidimicrobiia > Spongiisociales > UBA5794 > JBFISM01. The sequence continues at coordinate 19,920 of JBFISM010000014.1, read as the reverse complement.
GAGACGTTGCAGGCGATGCGCACCGACGGGGCCGGGGTGTTCATTCAGGTGGGATCGGGTGGGCTCGCGCACAACATTCGATCGATGTTCACCGACGATCCACCGGTTGCCGTGGCCACCGATGTCGAGCACCGGCATCCACTGACCCAGGTGCAGCACATGGTGGCGGAGTTGCTCACCATCGGAGTCGACGTCGATCTCGGCGGGTTGTTCGAGGGTCGGACCCCGACGGATCTGCCGCTTGAGACGCCCCGGCCGGCCGTGGAGCCGGCTCCACGCGCGGTGCCGCTCATGATGCACTGGTCGGTGCTGCACGACGGTCACGCCCCGCGTGCTCCAACGAACGGGAAGGTAGGGCCGCTGTCCGCAACCCCGACAGAGGGGCCGGAGGAGCCTGCTCCTCCCCAGCCGGGAAGCCGTGCGGACTCACCCCTGCCGCTGCTCGGGTCGGTCACGGAGTTCGCGCCGCAGCGTCGGATCGCCACCGAAGTGAGGCTCGATCTCTCCACCGATCGGTTCCTCGTCGATCACGTGTTCGTGAAGGCGCTCCAGTACAAGCCGGCCAACGAGTGCTATCCGGTGGTGCCGCTGACCTTCACGCTCGAGACCCTCGCCGAGGCGGCGGCCTGCCTGGCCCCCGGTCTCGGGCTGATCACAGTGGATCGAGTGCGGGCGAGACGTTGGGTTGCGTTCGAGGAGGTCGACGAGCGCACCCTCCGGGTCGAAGCGGAGGTGACGGGCGACGCCGACGGAGCGGTGCAGATCACCGCTCGGGCGTTGGCCGACGAAGCTGTTGTCGCGAGCGCCGAGCTTCGGTTCGCCCGCGAGTACCGCCGCACGGTCGATCTGAGTTTTGCGGCGCCGACCAACGAACGGGCGTTCCCGGTCGGCATCGACCAGCTGTATGAGGAATACCTCTTCCATGGGCCGATGCTGCAGTGTGTCACCGCCATCCAGTCCGTGGGCGATCGCAGCGTCGTGGGAGAGATCGAGGTGGGCGACGGCGCACGGTTGTTCTCCTTCACAGATGTGCCTCAACTGATCCTCGATCCGGTCGTGCTCGACGGCGCCGGTCAACTCGTCGGCTCCCTGTTCTATGACACCACCTTCAACGTGCTGCCGGTCGCCATCGAGCGAATCGAGTGGTACCGGCCGCCACCACCGCCGGGCACACGGGTCCCGGTGCGTGTCGAGCACACCGACTTCGATGTTGCTCGGCGAGTGCTCGAAGCCAACATCGAGGTGCAGGACGGCGCAGGGGCCGTGTGGTTTCGCGTCGTGGGATGGCGCGACCGGGTGAGCCAGGTGGCACCCGAGATCGAGCGGGTCCGGGTCGACCCGCACCGGCACACGATCACAAGCGAGATCCGGCTCGACGGCTTGCCCGACGACGCCGTTGCGATGTGGCTCCCATCCATCGAGTCGCAGCACACCAACGAGGCGCTGCTGGCGAGGACGTACCTCCATTCGAACGAATGGGGCGAGTACCAACAGGCCCGCACCAGGCCTCACGGCGGCCGGCGGATGCTGCAGACGAGAGCGGCCATCAAGGATGCCGCACGGCGATGGGCGGCCGCTCAGGTCGACAACGAGACGATGCCGCATCCGGCTCAATTCGCAGTGAGCCACAACGACGCCGGCCGGCCGTTCATAGCGGAGTCGGGCGAGGACCGGACCCCGCCCTGGGTGAGCGCAAGCCGGTCGGGCGAGCAGGCCATCGCCGTCGCCGCTGCCAGCCCGGTCGCGGTGGACCTCGAGCCGCTCGGCGGGGGGGCGCCGCTCGAGCCGAGTTCATACGCAACCGACGACGAGGTACGAGCCGTCGCCGCTTCGGGGATCGATGCTGCGACCGCGCTGTGGTGCATCAAGGAGGCGGCGGCCAAGCTCGCCGGCACCGGTCTCGAGGGCCGGCCCAAACGATGGGAAGTCACTGCGTACGACGGCAATCGGGCGACGGTGAGCGATCACGACACCGGAGAGCGATACAGCGTGACGCTGGGTGTGCATGACGGCATGGCCGCCGCCGTTGCCGTGCCCCTGGTCACATCGGCTGCCACGACGGCACACGCGTCAGGAGCGATACGGATATGAGCGACGGCAAGCCACGACGCGGCGAGCGGTACTGGGTGCCCTGGCCGGTGCGCACGTTCAATGCGGCAGGGAGGAAGAAGACGGCACTCGGCTTTGACGGCGGCACCCGCCTCGATGTCGACGAGCTGCTGACCACCGCCCGGCGCCACACCGGGCTCGACGACTTCGCCGCTTCTGACACGATCTACGAGGGTTTGGCCACCCTCGTGGACGACTACCGCAACGATGAAACGCTGACACCGTTCGGTCGGAACATGCTGCGCAAGGTGCTGCTGCGCAACCTCTCCTCCCGGCTGCGCATCGTCGACCGGCTGTATGCCGAACCGGAGATCACCCGCCAGCAAATCAGTCGACCTCTGTTCGTGATCGGCTTGCCCCGTACGGGAACGACGCTCCTGTTCAACCTGCTGGCACAGGACCCGGCTGCCCGACCGCTCATGGGCTGGGAGGCGGCGTTCCCACTTGAGCCGGGGTCCCGGCTCGTTCCGAAGGAACAGCCACGCAAGCTGGTGTACCGAGCCTTGGTGAAGAGCATCGACTACTTCCAGCCCACGTTCCAGCAGATCCACTTCGTGGATCCGACCGGTCCCGAGGAGTGCATCCCGCTGCTCAACCGCACCTTTGTCTCGTGGGCGTACACCTTTTGGAACGCACCCGGGTATGCGGAGTGGCTGTGGAACGAGCTCGGCTCGGAGACGTATCTCGAGGCGTACCGCTTCTATCGATCCCAACTCCAGTTGTTGCAGAGCGCTCGTCGTGGTGGCTACTGGCTGCTGAAGTCGCCCGCACACATCTACAGCATCGAATCGCTGCTGGAAGTGCTCCCGGATGCCGCCATCGTCCAGACCCACCGCGATCTCAAGAAGGTGGCGCCTTCGGCGGTGAGTCTCTTCGCCGTGGGTCGTGATCTGCTGTACGACGACACCGTCGCGGAGACAGATCTGGGCCGGATGTGGGTCGGAAATGCGGAGCGGCTGCTCGACCACCTCATCGCAGTGCGTAACAGGCTTCCCGCCGACCGGATCGTAGACGTGCAATACGAGGATCTGGTGCAACATCCCGTCGAGACGGTGCGCCGGATCCACGACCACTTCGGTTATGCGACCTCGCCGGAGATGGAAGCCGGCATGACCAACCATCTCTCCGCCAACCCGAAGCACAAGCGTGGTCTGCACGAGTACTCGCTGGAGCAATTCGGGATCGACGAAGCCGAGCTGGATGACGCTGCGCAGAGCTACCACGAGCGATTCCTCGTGCCGAGCGAACTGTGACCGTCGTGCGTCGTTTCGTGCTGCTGTCCGGTGTCGTCGGTGTATTGGTGCTCGCCGCATGTGGCGGCGGCGACGATGCCGGGGACGGCGAGCTGGCTACGTTGGGGTCGACGGTGGCCGCCGCCGGCGACGCCGGCGCCGATGCGCTCGCCGGCACCGAGGAGGCCCTGCTCGAGTTCGCCCAGTGTGTGCGGGACAACGGCGTGCCGGGCTATCCCGACGTTGCGCTCGACGCCGACGGCAGCGTCGACCTGGCCGCCGTGCTCGGCCGGCTCGACGATGCCGGGATCGATCCCCGGTCCGAGGAGTTCGCTTCAGCGGTCAACGCATGCAGCGGCGAGTTGCAGGGCGTTGCCCTCGGTCTCATCGGCGAGGGCTTCGATCAGACCGAGCTGCAGGACCAGTTGCTGGGTTTCGCCGACTGCATGCGTGATCAGGGTTTCGACGTCGACGATCCTCAGCTCAGCGATTTCCAGGATGAGATCTCGCCCGGAGACGGTCCCTTCGCCAGGCTCGACCTCGACGATCCGGCAGTAGCCGATGCCCTCGAGCTGTGCCGCCGCAACCTGAGCCTCCCGGGTCTCGGTGGGTCTACGGGTGGTGGCGACCGATGACAGACTCGCTTCCGGACACGACGCACTGGGCCGATCCCGCCGATCCCGCCGATGACGATTGGAGCGCCACCGGCGGAGGGCCGCCGCACGCGACCTCGGACGGAGGTGGGGCCCGCCGCAGATCGAATCGCTCGTGGATCGGGTGGGTGCTGGTCGGTCTCGTTGCCATCGGGGCGGCCGGTCTGGTGGGGTTCTTGTCGGGGAGGAGCAGCGAGTCTCGGGACGATGCGGTCGTTGCGGCACCGGCGACGGTCGAGGTTGTGCGGACGGACTTGGCGCAGACCGAGACACTCGCCGGGACCCTCGAATATGGCGATCCGATCCCTGTCTTTGCTGCGAGCGCCGGCACGCTCATCGAAAAGGCAGATGAGGGTGCGCTGCTGGAGCGAGGGGCCCGCATCTTCGTGGTGGCGAGGGAGCCCACCGACGTCGAGGTAGCCGCCGCCGCCCAGGGTGTCGCTGCGGGCGAGGCCCAGCTTGCCGCCGCCGAGGCTCAGCTGCAGGCGGTGCTCGGTGGGGCCACGTCGGCCGAGCTGGCCGCTGCCGAAGCGGCGGTGGCGCAGGCAGAGGCCACGCTTGCGGCGCTGACGAGCCCGGTATCGGACGCCGACATCGCCGCCGCCGATGCCCAAGTAGGCCAGGCGCAGGAGACGCTCGACGCACTGCTTGCCGGTCCCTCGGAGGCCGACATCATGGCGGCCGAGGCGGCGGTGGCAGCCGCCGAGTCGGCGCTCCAGCTCGCCGTCGACCGGGAGAGCGACGCCTGGGATGCATTGCTGGCAGCGCAAACGGCGTACTGCAGCGACGAGCTGGGCACCGTCGATGCATGTGCGGAGTCGGATGTGCCGCTCTCCGACGCCGCCCGGGAGGCGCTCTTGGTCGAAGCCGGCAACGACGACCTGTCGCAGCCGGTGGAAGTGCGGCTGCTGGCAGCGCTTGCTGCGCGTTTCGTCGCTGCCGATACCACATACGACAACGCCGTGGCGCTCGTCGTGGCCGCCGAGGCGGCATTCTTCACGGCCGAGGAGCAGCTGGCGTTGCTCGAGGCAGGACCGGACCCGGCGGCGATCGCGGCCACCGAGGCGGCCCTTGCTCAAGCGATCGAATTCGCAGATCTGCTGCGAGCGGGACCCGATGCTGCGGACATCGATCAGGCGGAGGCGGCCGTGGTGGCGGCGCAGGAGAGCCTCGATGCGCTGATCAGCGGAGCCGGCGTCGAGTCTGCCGAGCAAGCCAGCGAGGCCGTCTCCAGCGCCCAAACCGCGCTGGACGTCGCCGTGCTGCAGCAAGCGGAGCTGGTTGCCGGGCCACGCGTGGCCGTGTTGATGTACGGCACGGTCCCGGCGTGGCGTTCGCTGGCACTGGGGTCCGATCCCGGAGATGACGTCGCCCAGCTCGAAACCAACCTGGTGGTCCTCGGGTTCGACCCGACGGGCGAGATCCAGATCGACCGGTTCTTCGACGAGGGCACGGGTGCGGCCGTGCGCCGCTGGAAGGCGTCGCTCGGCATGGAGCCAAACGAGGTGGTCGAGCTGGGTACGGTCGTGTTCGCTCCCGGTCCATCCCAGGTGGCCGCGTCGGTGCCGTCCGCAACCGTGGGCAGCCCGGTGGGAGCAGGCGCACCGGTGGCCCAGCTCACACCGACGGCGATAGTCGAGACGCAGGTCGAGGGCGACTCCGTGGTCGATCAATCGACCGAGACCACCCTGCGGGTGCAGGCCGAGCTCCCGGCGGATCGACGCACCATGCTCGACGTCGGATCGGCGCTCGTGGTGCGCCTCCCCGACGGGGTCGAGGTGCTCGGTGTCGTCGAGCGGATGGGGCCGCCGTCGCGCACCCCCGAGCCGCTGCTCGGCGATGCCGCTGTCGTCGAGGTGGTCGTGTTGCTCGACGAGGAGGTGAGCGACGTCTGGGTCGGCGCCGAGGTCGAAGTAGCGATCACCGCAGAGCTCGCCGAAGACGTGCTTGCAGTGCCGGTGGGTGCCCTCCTGGCGCTCGTCGAGGGTGGATACGCCCTCGAAGTCGTGGAGGCCGACGGATCGACGACGCTCGTCGGTGTGGACACCGGGATGTTCGCCGACGGACTGGTTGAGGTCAGCGGCGCCGATGTGGAGCCGGGGATGTCAGTGGTGGTGCCCCGGTGACTGCGCCGAGCGGCGGTGTGTTACGGGCAGATGCCGCTGCGGATGCGCCCGCCCTCGAGTTGCAGCACATCGTCAAAGAGTTCCCGGGCCAGCCGCCGGTGCGGGCGCTCGATGACGTCTCATTGCGAGTCGACGAAGGTGAGATGGTGGCGGTCGTGGGGCCGTCCGGCAGTGGCAAGTCGACATTGCTCCACATCATGGGCACGCTCGATCGGCCATCGTCGGGCAGGGTGCTCGTCGACGGCGTCGACACCTCGATTCTCTCCGACGCGGAGCTGTCGGCGCTGCGGGGGCGCTCGATCGGATTCGTGTTTCAGAGCTTTTTCCTGTTGCCGGGGATGACGGCCCTCGAGAACGTCGCCAACGGGCTCATGTACAGCGGGGTGGCTGTCGGGGAGCGGCGCCGGTTGGCCGGGGATGCGCTGGAGCGAGTGGGTCTCGGTCACCGCTTGGGACACGCTCCATCCGAGCTCTCTGGTGGGGAGAGCCAACGGGTTGCGATTGCCCGCGCCATCATCCACCGCCCCACATTGCTGCTGGCGGACGAACCGACCGGCAATCTCGATTCGGCTACGAGCCAGGGCATCATCGACGTGCTCCGCGGTTTGCACGCCGCCGGGGCGACCATTGTTGTGATCACACACGACGCCGACATTGCCATGTCGCTGCCCCGCCAGGTGAGCCTGCTCGACGGCCGGGTGCAGTCGGATCTCCGGTGGCCCCGTGGCTGACCGACCGCACATCGAGCCCAGCCGGCTGCGCTTCGGCGATGTCCTGCGCGCCGGCACGTCGGGTCTCCGCACCCGCACCGTCCGTGCCGTGCTGTCCGCAGTCGGTGTCGCCATCGGCATCGCCTCCCTCGTTGGTGTGCTGGGGCTGTCTGAGTCGTCGAAGTCCGACTTGCTCGACCAGATCGCCCGTCTCGGCACCAACCTCCTCATCGTCGAGGCCAGCGAAGGATTCGGCGCCGGTAACGCCGCCCTACCGGTAGAGGCGGTGGGGATGGTGAGCCGGGTGGGGACCGTCGAGAACGTGAGCGCCATCTCCCGCCTCGACGCCGCCGTTTACCGCAACGACCTCGTCCCCGAGGGGGAGACACGCGGAATCAGCGTCATTGCCGCCGACGAGACGTTGCTCGAGACGCTCAACGGTGCCGTTGCTGCGGGGAACTTCGAGCGGGCGCTCGCCAATGATTACCCAACGGTGGTACTTGGTGCGGTGGCCGCACAGCGGCTCGGTATCGATAACGTCACCACCGGGGTGGCGGTGTGGCTTGGAGAGCAGTGGGTGGAAGTCACCGGGATCCTCGAGCCTTTTGCGCTGGCGGCTGATCTGGATCGAGCAGCGATGATCGGCTACTCGGCGGCTGCGGAGTATTTCGACGGCGATGACGTGCCGACCAGCATCTACGTTCGGGTCGATACCGACTGGGTCAGCCAGACGCGGGATGTGCTCCCGGCGACCGTGGACCCGCAGAACCCGGAGGAAGTGGCAGTGAGCCGCCCGTCCGATGCGCTCGAGGCGCAGGCCGCCGCCGAGCAGGCGTTCAACACGTTGTTTCTCGGGCTGGGTGCGGTGGCGCTCATCGTCGGCGGGATCGGGATCGCCAACGTGATGGTCATCGGCGTGATGGAACGCCGCGGCGAGATCGGCCTGCGGAGGTCGATCGGCGCCACCCGGCGTCATATACGTCAGCAATTCCTCACCGAATCGCTGTTGCTCGCCGGTCTCGGTGGCGTGGCCGGTGTGGTCGTCGGTGTTGTCGTGACAGCCGGGTATGCCGGACTGCAAGGCTGGCGCATCATCGTTCCGCCGCTTGCCGTCGCAGGCGGTCTGCTGGCAGCGCTGGCGATCGGGGTGGTGGCCGGTCTGTATCCGGCCATGCGCGCCGCCCGGATGTCGCCAACGGAGGCGCTCCGGTCGGAGTGACCGGCCAATCCCCAGTCCCGGCGTGGTGCGGTGGGCTCAGCCGGCGACGGCGTTGTCGTCGACCCGGATGCTCTCCATCATCTCGAAGCAGTGCGAGAACGTGAAGACACCGGCCCCGCCGAGCACCCCGAGCCACTTGTCGAGCACGCTCTCCTCGGCATTGTGCGCCACCCGGTTGAGATAGGTGTCGAACAGCTCCCATTGATTGAGGAACGATGGGTCGTTGGGATCGAGGAACCCGATGTCTCCAATCACGGCGAAGAAGTCCGTCGTCGCCAGCGCCTCGAACGAGGCCGCTCGCACGTCGGCGATGTACTCCTTGGCGATCTCCACGTCCTCCCGCGTTCCCAGCCGGGTGAGATGGCCACCGACGAAGGTGTCGAAGGGAAAAGCCAGCGCCGCATCGTGCGCCGCGATGTAGCCCTGCACGTCCTGCGCCAGTGCCAGGCTCTTGAACGGGACCCAACCGGGGAAGACGACGTCGACGAGCATGAGCGTCTTCTGAGCGGGCGCCCACATGAAGATGTTGCCCGGCTCGTGATTCGGGCCCGGGTAGACCAGCTCGAGACGTTGCCCACCGAAGTCGAGCGTGAGCCGCTCGGAGAACGTGCGGGTGGGCACCGGCCGGCGCTGCGGATCGTTGCGCCGCTGCAATGTGGCTGCGGTGTCGCGATGGCCGATGAACTGGGCGTCGGGAAAGAGCACGCCGGCAACACCGACGTGGTCGCCATGGGTGTGGCTGTAGATGAAGTGAGTCACCGGTTTGCTCGTCACCTCGGCAATGGCCGCCGGGAGCGCCGCAGCCAGTGTCGGCGGAGCATCCATCACCACCACGCCCCGGCGGGTCTCCATGAACAGGGCGATGTAGCTGCCCTCGGTCACCCAGTAGAGGCCGCCGGCGATCTCCTCAACGAGATAGCCCTTGTCGGGGATGGGTGGTCCGAATGCGGTCGGTGGTAGTGGGACTACCTGTGGACCGCAGTCCTCGTTCTCTGCGGCCACCGCCGCCGTGGGAGCGGCGACGAGAGCGGCGGCCAGGGCGACACCCGTCGACCCCAGCATCTGACGACGCGTGATACCCCCTCTGTGCTGGTGCATGATCCAATCCCTCCTCTCGCCACAACCATACGGAAGTCACTCAGGAGTTGCGTTCGAACTTGTCGCGGACCTGACAATGGGGTGTTGCGGCTACGCCTCGCATCCTCTTCCGACCGCGTGGCCTGCATCGTGTGTGATCGCGAAAACTTCCCTCGAACGCGCCGCCATTTTCTTGCGAAGGCGAGCAGCCGGTCCATTTCTTGCCAGGTCGAGGTTGCCGGATTGGAGACCGCTGCTTGAATCGACCGGACCCCCCGATCCGGTCTCAGTGCAGAGAGACCGCCAGCGCAGGACCACGCTCATGACCGTCGACGAGATCACCATCGCGCGAGATCCGTCTTCGTCCTCTCCAGAATCAACCGCGCGGCGGGGAGCGCGCACCGTCTTGGGGCGATTCGTCCGCCACCGCCTAGGGGTCTCGCCGCCGTGGTTGTTGCTCGTGGAGCTCTTCCTCGCCATCGGCTGGCTCCGTGCCGGCACCGAGAAGCTGATGGACCGTGCGTGGTGGAGCGGCCAGGAGCTGGTTGGGTTTCTCGCCGCAACGTCCGACGGGAGTCTTCCTTGGTACGAGTGGTTCGTCGACGAGCTCGTGGCTGCGCATCTCGTACTCATCGCCACGTCGGTGCTCCTCGTGGAACTGACCATCGGTGTGCTGCTGTTCGTGGGGCGACGAGTGGCGGTGGCTCATCTCGTTGGGATGGGTCTCGTGCTCAACTTCCTCGCCGCCGGGGCCGTGAATCCCTCGATCTTCTATCTGGTGCTCCATGCGGTTGCGCTGTTGTGGCTCGTGGAGCGCCGTTCCCCGAAGGTCGTGATGCTCGAGATGACGCGGGTCGTGGCGGCTGCGGTCGCCCTGGCGAGTGTTCCCTTCATCACCTCGGTCGAGCCCGCACGACTCGTCGAAGATGCAGCGGCGGTGCTCGCCATGTTCGGGGTTCTGGTCGTCGTGACCAGCAGCGCCGCCATCGGGCAGATGCGCCACGAGCCGGTGTGAGGGCGCCGCGGTCCTGATCAGGGGCCGTCGCCGCACACGTGTGCGGCGATCACCGCTGGGGCGGTTTCGTCCTCGACCCTCACCCCCTCCACCGACACCGGGCAAAAGGATGCAGTTACCGCGGCATCGAGCTGCTCGCTGTCGCAACCGAGCGCACCCGTCTGCTGCAGTGTTGCTCCAAAGCGCATGTCGTCGATCATCGCCAGCGGGGATGCCAGGAAACCTGCAGCATCGAGGATCCGCACCTCTGTGATGTACTCGCGGTAGAGGTTGGCGATGGCGGCGGCGAGCTGGTCGCAAGTTTCGGCTGCGAGGGGCCCGGCGACGTAGATGTCTTGCAGCTCCCGCATCGAGGACACCACAAACGGGGCGTACGACCCTGAGCGATACGCCCCGGCCGTATGATCGAACAGAACATGGGCTCCGCTGGGCACCCCGATCCCCATCGCATCACCGGGGGCCAGTTCCGGAATGAACACCGTTTGACCCTCGCCTGCGGGCTCCGGGAAGACCAGACCGAAGAAGGCGCGATCGGGATCAGTCTCCGTGGCGTCGGCGGCGACACCGGACTCGGTGAGGTCGACGATGTCGCCATCGAGGGGAAGCCGGTCGGGTTCCCCGGAGAACAGGGTCACCACCATGGGCCGGACCAATGCGCCCGATTCGTTGACGATCACGAGCTCGATACCGGCGCCGAGGTCGAACTCACCGGCCGGCGTGATGGTGATCCCGGTTGGCCCGATTGTCGCCTCGATGCGACCACGGTCGTCGGGTGTGTCCCGGATCGGGCAGCCGAGGCTCACGGTGTAACCAGACTGGGCAGCTGCGGCCTCGAGCTCGCTACACGAGTTCGCCAGCACGTCCTGGGCCATCACCAGGTCCGGGTTTTCGAAGGCCGCTTCGGCGTTCTCCCAGGTCTCGATGCCGGACGCCACACCGCGCACCACGGTGTACCACTCGTTACGGCCGTTGACGTATTCCTCGTGAGCGGCCGCCAGGCTCTCGGGCACGTCGAGGTCGGCGATGACCGAGGTGGTGGTTGCGAACGTCTCGACCATGCAGGCGGTGAACATCGCCTGCAGATACGCAGTCACCTGCTCCGCGCTGGAATCGGCGGTGACCGGTTGCGTTTCGTTCACCTGCTCCTCGCAGGCTTGCCGCCGGTTGTCCCCTTCACCCAACAGGTTGGAGAGGGCCACGAAGAAGTCCTCCACGGAGACCGCAGCCACCGTGGTTGTGGGAGCCGGCGTCGTCGTCGGATCGGTGGCGCCCGGCACTGCCGCAACGGCGGTCGTGCTCGTGGTGGCGGTGGTTGTGGTTGTCGCGGGCTGCGCCACCGGGTCCCCGGTCGCGGGGCCACCTGCGCATGCTGCGGCGACGAGGGCTCCCGCGGCCAACGTGATGACGACATGTCGGGTATTCCGGATCATGGTTCCAATCCTCTGCTGTAGAAGACGAGCTGCTGGCCCGTCTGGCTCCACCCGGCTTCGAACCCTTCGGGTGGCGGCCATTCCTCGCCGTCGATCTGGATGGCGGGCTCGGTGAGCGGTGCTCCGGAGACCGTCGCCAGCTCGAACAGACACGCCGGGCTCGTCGAGGGAAGCCCGAGGGCAGCAACCCGTGCCGGGTCGATGAGCGCTCCGATCTCGTCGAGCAACTTCTGGGTGACGAGGCGGCGGGTCGAGTCTGTCGTGTCGAACAGGCGGACCAGGCTGCCGTCGGCGGCGCCAACGTGGGCTCCAGTTCCCGTGCAGTGCGCCGTCGCTTCGTCGACGGTGAACTCGTCGAGCAGGGCCACGTATACGGTGACCGGCAGACTGGTGTTTTGCGGCTGGAGCAGCCGGGTGGTGTCCGCGAGAGGCGCCGCCGGAGCGACGGGTGCCGTGTCCGGGAGCCGACCCAGCAGTGCCATGACCGCGATCAGTCCGATGACAGCAACGCCACCGGCGAGGGCCATTGTCACGGTGCGATGACGGTGGCGTCCGTGGAGCCGGTCGAGGCGGGCAGGGACGTCGATCGAGGCGGACACCCGCTCCACGAGGTCGATGCCGCGATCGCGGAACCAGTCGTCGCTCACTGGATGTCCTCCTCGCCTAGCTCTTGCTGCATGCTCTGCCGGGCGCGCTGCAGGTGGGTCTTCACGGTGGTCTCACCGATGTCGAGCACGTCTGCGATCTCCGCCAGCGACAGCCCGTCCACGTAGTGCAGGACGAACGATTGCCGCTGCCGTTTCGGCAACCGGCGCACCGCATCCCACAGCGCCGCATCCGGCTCCGGTTGGGCTGGGAGCGGTGTCTGAACTCGGAGAGCCAGCAGCGCCAGCGCCTTGGCCTCGGCCACCCGCCGGCGCAAGTGCGAAGTTGCCAGGTTGATCGTCACCCGGCGCAGCCACGCCCCCGGTTTGTCGTATCGGGAGATGCGATCCCAGGAGCGGTAGGCGCGCAACATCGCTTCCTGGGTCAGCTCCTCGGCGGCCCAGCGTGATCCGGTGAGCGCCACCACCACGGCCACCATCTGCGGGTATTCACGGAGATAGAAGCGATCGAAAGACTCGGTGGCTCGCACGACGTGGAGCCCGGTTGTTGCCGGCTCGGTCTCTCGGTGCATGGTGGCTTCTCCGGCCATGCCTCTCACACGAAGGGGAGCGCGGAGAGGTCCACATCGAATTGTCGCAAAGTGATGAGCGGATGGTGCGGAGAGCCCGTCGTTTCGGTCCTCCACGACGTACGCTGCAGGAATGAGCGAATTGAATGTGTTGGTGGGTACGAGCGAGGGGATCCAGCGTCTCGGAGGTGACGAGACACGCTATCTCCACGGGCATTCGATCGACCACATCGTGGCGACCCCGGGCGGGGTGTGGGCCATCGCCGACGGGGACACGCTGTGGCGGGGGGCGGATGCCGCCGCGGCCTCGCCCCTGGCCAAGCTGGGGGAGGAGCGGGCAAACTGCCTTCTGGTGCGTGAGCCGCATACGCTGGTCGGCGCCAGCGGGGCGGCGCTGTTCGAGCTGGCCGGCGACGGGTTGCGACGGGTCGCGTCGTTCGATGCCGCCCCGGGGCGGGCGGAGTGGTACACCCCGTGGGGTGGTCCGCCCGATGTGCGCTCCATGGCCGGGGATGAGGAGGGGCGGATCTATGTGAACGTGCACGTTGGCGGAGTGGTGTGCTCCATCGACGGCGGGGCGACATGGTCCGACACCATGGACATCCACGCCGATGTCCACGAAGTGATCGCCGATCCACAGCGCCCCGGGCATGCCTATGCCGCAACGGCTCGTGGTCTCGCCGTCACCACCGATGGTGCGGCAACCTGGCGGTTCACCAGCGAGGGGCTGCACGGCTCGTACGCCCGCGCAGTAGCGCTGTCCGATGGCTACGTGTTCGTGTCGGCGTCTCTCGGATCGCGCGGTGAGAAGTCTGGGTTGTATCGGGCGCCTTTGGGCCGTCAGGGATTCGAGCGCTGTGCTGCAGGTCTCCCGGAGTGGTTCAGCACCAACCTGAACACGTTCTGTCTCGCCGCACGTGGTGCGATGGTGGTGGCCGGTGATGCGGCCGGCGCCGTGTACGTCTCCGACGACGAAGGCGAGACCTGGACAGTTGTCACCGAAGCCTTGCCCGACGTGCGCTGTCTCACCTTCATCTGAGGCGACGAAACTCGGCAGGTCGTAGCATCCCGTATCCGCTATTGTCGATATAGCGTTCATACTATGTCGGATGGAATGGGCATGGCATCGGCGGCATCACTCATCCGCACCGCACGATCCGCAGCCGCGCTGACACAGCGGGAGCTGGCCGAACGCATCGGCACGACACAATCGGCCGTGTCCCGCTGGGAGCGAGGGCACGACGAGCCTCGGCTGAGCACGCTGGACGCCATCGTCGCCGCCTGTGGGTTCCGGCTGGTCCTCGACATCGAGCCCGACGACGTCGACAGGGCGCAGATCCGCCAGCAGCTGGCGCTGAGTCCGGAGGAGCGGCTGGCATCGGTGACCAACCTGAGCCGCATGCTCGCCGTGGCCAAGCGGGTGGAGTGATGGCCGCCCCGCTCGATCCGGCATGCATTTTTGCGGTGCTCGCCGACCACGATGTCGAGTACGTGCTCATCGGTGGGCTGGCCGCGGTGGTGCGGGGGTCGACGGCGATGACCAATGATGCCGACATCGTCCCGGCGCCCACACTGGACAACCTCGAACGGCTCGGTGCTGCGCTTGTCATTTTGGAGGCGCAATTGCGCAGCGAGCGCGATCCCGCGGGAATCGCCTTCGACCCGCACCCCGAGCTGCTGGCGTCAGTCGATGTGCTACCCATGACAACGCGTTGTGGCGACCTCGACCTCACGTTGAGGCCTGCAGGCATCGACGATTACTCGAAGCTCAGGGCCGCCAGCGACGAGTTCGAGTTGGGCGGCCGGCGGGTGCAGGTTGCCGCTCTCGACGACATCATCCGTTCCAAGGAGGCGGCAGGTCGAGCGAGGGATCGGGCCACGCTTCCGATCCTCTATGCGCTCCGTGAAGAGATCGAGCGACGCTCCGTGTCGTGACAGATCTCCGCTTCGCTGCATTCACACCACTCGGGCGCCGTCCTTCCACACCTGGTCGATGCGATCCTTGAGCGTGGCGAAGTCGAACGGGTCACCGTCGACGACCACCAAATCTGCGATCTTCCCGGGCTCGAGGGAGCCCAGGTCGCGGTCGAGCCCCATCAGTTCGGCGGCGCTCGACGTTCCGGCGACGAGGGCTTGCTCCGGGGTGTAGCCGTTGTCGACCATGATCTCCAGCTCGCGCAGGTTGGTGCCATGTGGTGCCACCGGGCAGTCGGTGCCCATGGCGACCTTGACCCCGGCTTCGGCGGCGCGGCGGAAGGCATCTTGCTCGGGCCGCCCCAGTCCGACGAACTTCTCCCGCACCGATTCGGGGAGTCGCGGGTCGGCGGCCATCTGCTCTGTGGTGTCGCCCGAGGTCAAGGTGGGCACCAGCCAGGCACCGGCGTCGAGCATCATCTCGATGGCCTCGTCGTCGAGATACGTACCGTGATCGATCGAGCGCACGCCGGCGCGCACGGCCCGTTTGATGCCTTCCGCCCCGTGAGCGTGGGCCATCACCCACCGCCCGAGATCGGCTGCAGCGGCGACGATTGCGTCGATCTCCTCTTGGAGGAAGTTGGGATGGTCCGGATCGTCGGCCGGTGAGAAGAACCCGCCGGAGGTGGCGATCTTGACGACGTCGGCACCGGCGCGTATCACCTCGCGAGTCTTCCGGATGCAGTCGTCGACCCCGTCACACATCGGCCACGGCATGCCGGGGTATTCGGTGCCGCGATAGACGTCTGCCCCGGAGATGCCCCACCCGTCGGCGTGGCCACCAGTCATGGACAGCATGGTGATGGCGACTTGGACACGCGGGCCCGGCATCAGTCCGTCCTCGATGGCACGTTTCACCCCGGCGTCGAGTCCGCCGGCATCCCGCGCCGTGGTGATGCCGAGCCGCAGCGTCTTCAGCGCCGCACCTCGGGTGCGCAAGATGCGGTAGGACAGCGGCGTGTGGACCATGGCATTGGTGTCGAAGTCGGTCTCGTCGATCCCGAGATGGATGTGGCAGTCGAAGAGCCCGGGGAGCAGCGCCTTGCCGGTGCAGTCGATGCCGTCGTCGCCGTCGAGATCCGTGTCCACCTCCACGATGCGCCCGTCCTCTATGGCGACATCGCCCTTCTGCAACGGAGAGCCGGTGCCGTCGAACACCGAGCCGCCGTGGAACACCGTCCGGGTCATCGTGCGCTCCCTCACCCGCCCCGCGGTGAAGGCTAGTGAGATGGATCGCAGACCGACTCGAGGGATCGTCCGGGTCAGGGGGAGGTCGGGATGAGCGGATACGTGACGAGCAGCCAGGGGAGCCACAGCCCGGGCTCGACCGCATCGCTGTCGTTTGCCATGTCGGCAACGGCGGCGGCCTCGGAGGCGCTGGCCAAGAGACCGTGTTCGTTCGGGGTGATGCCCAGCCGTTCGTGGGCCAGCGTCTCGAGCGAGTTGCACAGCCAGGAGTGCTCCAGCCCGTATTCGTACGAGATGACCTCGTAGCCGAGCGCAGTGCCGCCCGGATGGAGCGATACGCCTCGCTCCAGCATCTCGAAGACGCCGTACTCACCACGGTCGGGCGGCGACCGCCAGTTGTCGATCAGTTCTCTCGCATGCTCGGGAGCCAGGCCCAACCCGAGCAACGTGAGGTCCGTACGGTCGGTGACGAATCGATCGATGAACTCGTGGATCACGTCCGGAGAGCGAGCAATACCCGGGGCACCGATACTGGTCTCGAACTGCTCGGTGTACCACGAGATCAGCTCGGGCCAGCTCGATTCGGGCACACCAAAGCCGGCCGCCTCGGCCACGTTGGCCTCGTTCCACCAGTACTCGAGCGCCATATCAGCGAGACACGGGCCGGCGGAGACGATCCATGCCGGCAGCAGGTCGGCCGAATGGTGCGCATCGTCGCGTGCCACCCGTCGGGTGAGGATGTAGCCGCCGGCCACATAGTCGGCGGCGTCGATGGTCAGCATCGCCCCACCCTACGCCGCCCTGGCGAGGTTGCTCACACCCGGCATCCGGTCGCGTCGCACCGTACGCTCAGGCCATGGAGGACGAATACAGGTATCCCTGGCGGGAGATCGTCCGCTCGCTGTGGTTCCTGCCTGCGGTATTCGTCATCGGAGCGCTGGTGGCCGGGTACGGCTTGTCGCAGGTCACACTCTCCGACGAGGGCTTCTTCGCACCCATCCTGTTCCGCGGCGATGCCACTGCAGCGCGTCAACTGCTGACGGTGGTTGCGGGAACCATGATCACGGTCACCGGGCTGGTGTTCGTGTTGACGGTGGTGGCGCTGCAAATCGCTTCGACACAGTTCTCCCCTCGGTTGCTGCGATCCTTCCTCCAGGATCGTGGGACCCGGCTCGTGCTGAGTGTGTTCGTGGCGACATTCGCCTACAGCCTGGGCGGGCTGTTCACGGTGGGGCAGGACACCGCCGAGGGGAGCGAGTTCGTACCCCAGCTCGCCGTGACCGGCTCGTTGATCCTGGCGCTGCTCAGTGTGGGCATGCTCGTGTATTACATCCAGCACATCACCAATGCGATCCGCATCGACACGGTGATGCACTCGGTGCGCCGGGCCACCCTCGACGCGATTCGCCGCCACCACCCGGAGCCGGTGACCGGCAGGGTCAGGGTCCCGGTGGTCGCACCCAAGCCACCGGAACATGCGGTGCTGGTGGCGGTGCGCACTTCGGGCTATCTGCAGGAGGTGGATGCGCCGGCGTTGTCGCGGCTTGCCGGCGAGCTGGGGGTCACGATTCGGATCCGACCGCAGGTGGGGCATCACCTGGTGGCGGGTAGCACGCTGGCATGGGCGTGGCGGGCCAACGGCGGCGGCGATCTCGACGTCGAGCGGGTGTCGCCGGCGGTGAACGACGCAGTCCTCATGACTGTGGAGCGGCGCGTCGAGTCGGACATCGGGTTCGGCATCCGCCAGCTCGTCGACATCGCCATGAAGGCGGTGGCGCCGTCGATGAACGACCCGTACACCGCGGTGCAGGCGATCCAGCATCTCGCCATCGTCATGACGGAGCTGGCCACTGTCGCCATCGACGATCAGTGGATCGGTGACGAGTCTGGTGAAGGAGTGTTCGTGCCGGTGCCGAAGTTCGAGCTGGCGCTCGACACGGTGTGCAGCAATGTGCGGCGTAACGCCGCCAACCGTCCGCGAGTGCTCATCGCGCTGTTGCGGCTGCTGGAGTCGGTGGCCGCCGCAGACACCACGCCGGAGCGGCGGGAGGCCGTGGCGCACCACGTCGCGCTGATCATGCACAGCGCCGAGCGAGCCATCCCCACGCCGACCGATCTCGACCCGATCCGCCAGATGGCCCACGACGCCGCCTTCGCCGCAGAGCACGGCAGAGTCGACCACGACTGACCTGCAATGACGGTGGCCATCCCCTTCCGCTACGACCCGGTCATCGTGGACCGGTTTCCCAGCGTACGTGCCGGCATCGTTCACGCAACGGGACTCGACAACGGCTCGAGCTCGCCGGAGTTGGTCGCGGAGTTCACCGCGGAGCAGCATGCGGCCATCGACCGCATCGGTGAGATCCCGCTGGCCGAGTTGCCGTCGATCGCGGCATGGCGACGGGCGTTCGCTGCGTTCGGGGTGAAACCGACGCAGTACCGATCCGCCGTTGAAGCCCTGCTCCGCCGGCTGACGAAAAAGGGCGACATCCCCTCGATCAACACGCTCGTCGACATCGGCAACCTGATCTCGATCCGCTATGCCATGCCCGTGGCCGTCTTCGACCAAGCCAAGGTGAGTCCACCCACGACGGTCACGTTCGCCGCCGGCACCGAATCGTTCACCGATCTCGGTTCCAGCGAGACCATGCATCCCGAGACGGGTGAGGTGGTGTTCGTCGATGCCGACGATGAGGTCGTGGCGCGGCGATGGTGCTGGCGGCAGAGCGCCCAGTCGGCTACCGGTCCCGACACCACCGACGCTCTCTTCGTCATCGAGGGCCACCACGAGGCTGCGGCGGACGACATACCTTCCGCGGTGGCGGATCTGCGGGAACTTCTCACCCGCCACCAGCCCGCGGCAACGCTCCGTTCCGCAGAGCTGGCGGGGGCGCAACCGGAAATCTGACTTGCCGTCCTCCGGGGTCGCCGCTCCCGAAACAAAGGAGCCCCCGCTCGATGAGCGGGGGCTCCAACGCAGGTTTCGACAGGTGCCGTTACGGCGTGTCGAAGATGAACAGGCCGCTGTTGCGGTCGCTGCCCAAGATGTAGCTGTTGCCGTCCGGGTGATCGTGCAGGTACACGCCCCAGAAGTTGGCGCCTTCACCAGAGGCGTTGTCGCCGGTCCAGTGGGCGACTTCGCTGAGCGTGTCACCCTCGAACTCCACAACTCGCATACCCTCGAGGTACCAGGCGATGTAGGCGTTGGTGCCCTCATCGACGACGATGTTGTGGATCGTCCGGTCGCCGGGGAGCGGCGGGTTGGCGAACACACCCTCGGTGGCGAACTGGTCGAGCTCGACGATGTTGGCCGGATCGGTCACGTCGAAGAGACGCAGGTAGCCGTAGCCGTCGAAGATGCCGGTTGCGCTCACCGAACCGCCGGCCTTCATGGCCTCTCCGGTGGAGAACCCGACGAAGTAACCGGGGATGGTGATGACGTCAGCGGTTCCCGCCGACATGGTCACCAGCGCATCGCCGCGTGCCGCGTCGTTGGCAACGATGAAGCCCGCATAGCCGAGCGCCTGCGCATTGGCCGCCTTCGTCGAGAAGAAGCAGGTCCCACGCTGGATCAGTGCGATCTGGCCGGCGTTGCTGCCGCCGGTGCCGTCGTCGTTGAACTCGCCGAGCGTGCAGCCTTCGCCGCCAGTCCACTCGACCTCACCGCTGAACGTGCCGCCGGGCAGGCTGAACGTCGGCGGGGTGAATCCACCCTCGGCCACCGGCACCTCGGATCCATCGAACTGGAAAGAGGTGAGCTGGCCGGCCGAGAAGTCCTCGTCGCTGAACAGCACCCGAGTGCCGTCGGCATTGGGAACGGCGTTGTGACCGTCGCCAGCTGGGAATTCACCGGAGAGCGGGTCGGGATCGGCGTACTCGGAGTCACCGAGGAACACCGGGTTGGCCGGATCGGTGATGTCGAGCAGCACCAGGCCGGCGTCCCAGTACGACAGGTAGGCGATGACCTGGCCACCGTTGTCCTGCACCCACACGTCGTGGAGGAAGGTGGCGGC
>JBFISM010000013.1:0-43445 GCA_041608535.1 Acidimicrobiia bacterium | reverse complement strand
GTTCGTTGTGGTCAGGGGTAGATCAGCGAGGGTTCGAGTCCTCTCTCCGACACATGGTCATCATTCGAAGCAGGCTTCGAACGAATTTGTCAAGTAGACCGCCCTGTCGGGCGGTCGTTCTTATTTGCGATGCGACCGCGCATGTCGCTCGCATCGCAACGAGGGGACGGCGGAGCCTTTCTCCCTCGTGCTCCCCCTTTTCGCCTGTGGGTCCGATATCTCCCGCGTTGTCTTCCTCCTCTCGAGGCAGTCTGTTTGTCCGGAACGCAGCTCGATCGGTGCGGGCGGGCTGGTGGGACCTGGTTCGTTGCCGGTAGTCCGACCACGGGGGTTGGGGATGCGTAAGGTTGAGGGGTAGGTACGGACCAGGTTGAGGGGGTTTCTCGTGCGTTCGAAGTCGAAGCGTTGGATCGTGTTGTGTGTTGCGTTGGTGCTGGCTGCGGTTCCCGTGGCGGCGAGTGCGCAGGCTGGATTCTCCGGGCCGCTGTTCGGGCTCGCCACGGCGCCGGGCGGTGATCTCTTCGTCGCCGATGTCGGGGCGGGGATCCACACGTTGAGCGGAGGGGCCATGGTCGACACCATCGCACTGCCGGGTGCGACCGACGTGAGCCCCTTCAGTCGGAACGGGATGTGGGCCACCACCACGGGTGCCGATCCCGTGGCCGACACCGGGCAGGGTGTCTACCGGATCGTGGGGGGTCAGCCCCAGCTGATCGCCAACCTCTTTGCGTTCGAGGAGGCGGTCAATCCGGATGGCAACGATCCGTTCGACTCGAATCCGTTCGATGTAGCGGCGATCAACGCCAATGCCGCGCTGGTGGCCGACGCCGGAGCCAACGCATTGCTGCGGGTCAACCGGAACGGCAACGTGCGGGTGCTCGCCGTCTTCCCCGACGAGCTCGTCTCAACGGACAACATCAAGGCACTCGCCGGATGCCCCAGCCCGGCGCCGTTCTGTGCGCTACCGGATCAGATGCCGGCACAAGCCGTTCCCACCAGTGTGGCGATCGGGCCCGACGGCCACTACTACGTCGGCGAGCTTCGTGGTTTCCCGGGGCCGACCAATGCGTCGAGCATCTGGAGAGTGTCACCGCGCGCCAACGGTGCTCTGTGTCCCAACCCGGACTGCACCAAGGTGTTCGACGGCGGATTCACCTCGATCATCGATCTGGCGTTCGCACCCAACGGCCGGCTGATGGTCGCCGAGATGGATGAGCAGAGCTGGGCAGCGGTCGAGATATTCGAGACGGGTGTCGGCGGGACGGTGAACGGTTGCGATCTGAACAGACTGCGCTGCGGTGAGGTGACAACTGGGATACCCATGCTCACCGCGATCGCCTTCGATACGAACCGATCGTTGTGGGCGACGGAGAACTCGCTCATTCCGCCCATCGCCCAAGTGATCCCAGTGCCCTGAACGTCCCTGCGGGAGGGGTTGGCTTCCAGTCGGCTGGGGACGCGCGCCGATGTCGCCCGGGTGGCGGATCGTCGGCGGTGGGATGACTTGGCGTTTCGTCGCAGCCAACCCCGCGGAGGGGCGCCGGGAACTGCGGGGTTGACGTGCACGGTGACTCGTGCGTTGAGGTCGCGGTGGGTGGTGGTCATCGGGGAGCGAGCGACACCGGCCGTGGTTCCCCGAACTCGGTCACTCAGGGGGTGCTCGGGTGGGTGGGGTGAAGCGGCGTTTGCCCGGTGGTGATTGCGGGTCGATGGTGTAGCCCCGTTGATGGACCACGACGTGGTGGTGGAACCAGCAGAGGGTGGTGAGGTTCTTCGGGTCGTCGGTGCCGCCGTGGGATCGGGGCACGATGTGGTGGGGTTGGAGCCGGTAGCGGCTGGTGCAGCCATCGGCGGTGCAGCCGCCGTCGCGTTGGAGCACGTCCCGTCTGGTTCGTGGTGGTAGCGCCGACGACGAGACGCCCACTGCCTTCACCACTCCGTTGTCGATGAGGGTGATGTCGATGGTTCCCGAGCAGAGGATCTCTTCGAGGGTGTGGGGGCCGATGCGGAGACCGTTGACGGTGGACGCCCCGGCCTCACCTCGGCTGACGGCGGCGAGCTCGCCGTCGATGAAGATCGCCCCGTGCATGCGATGGGAACGCCCCTCGCCTGCAACCGCATCGTCGTTGGAGGACACATCGCGGTCGAGTTCGTCCATGGCCCAACTCACCAGCGCATCGGCGCGACGTTGGGGCAACGCTGGGCGGTGCTCGTCGTGTTCTGACACGAGCGCATCGGCCCGCTCGTCGAGACCGGCGAGGAGCCGTTCACCGTCGACGCCGGGGAGACCACCGCGAAGCTGAACCCACATGAAGTCGAGGCTGAACTGTAGATACAGGTGCCGGTCTTCGAACGCTTGGGTTTCGTCACGTCGTTGGTGCCGCCGGTGCAGGCCCTCGATGCGGCGGATCTGCTGGACCCCGACCATCCGTGACCGCTCGATCGTGGCCTCATCCGCTCCAGCAGCACGCAGCCGGGCCGTGGCAGCGGCCCGGTCAAAGCTGACTTCGCCCGCCGCCATCTCATCATTCCGAGTCGAAGACTTGGCGAGGAACGCGAGCTCACCGCCCGTGACGGGATGCACGTCGAGACGACCCGTCACCCACTCCTTCACACTGGCACATCCGTCTGCCAAAGGGACCTGGCGGCGATCGATCTCCCGCAACAGCATCACCTGTGTGGCACGAGCCCTCCCGATGAGCGATTCGAGCGTCAGCATCTGCTGCTCGATGGCATCGGTGGTGACCCCATCGAGGGCGACATCCATCTCTGTAGCCAGCGTGTTCATTACCCATCATCATGCCAAGAGGGTGTGACAAGAACCGGCCCAAAACCGTTGTCCCACAGAGATTTTCTCGAGTTTCTCGACCCCTCTGCACGCCTCCGCTCGACGAGCCTTCCTCCGATCATCCGGCCGGCTGGACCAATGGGCTCAGCCGCCGCCCCTTTCCCTTCGCCAGCAAGAGGCGCTTGCGTCCTCCCGGCCGCACGGCCCGCCGCGGAGTCCGGCAGACCGCGCACCAAACACCCACCGCTTCCATGCTCCGCCAGCATCCGCCCCGCCCCCTACAGGACCGTGGGATTCTCCGGACCACCCACAAGGCCTACCTCGCGCATGGAGGCGGCTTCTCGACAGATCGAGCCGTAGTCAGCAGACTCAGCCGTGCCGACGATCCAACAGCGGGTGCCGCCATCGGTAGTGGACATAACCGTCGAGCACAGCGGGGATGCCCTCGTACACGCTCGGATACTCGGGCTGCTCACCGACGTCGTCCCACACCAGTCCGGGTGCCACTGGAACGTCGAGGTTGAAACCGACCACGGTGTCCTTGGTGTACAGCGTGGGGCGATGCCGGCGCGACAGCAACGGTTCGAGCACTGCAGCGCCGGTGTAGCCGAGCCAGCGGGGAAGCGGTATCAGCCGGAAGTACGGATACAGCGAGTGGAGCAGGTCGAAGAAGTCGGTCCACGTGACGATGTGGCTGTCTGCGACCGCAGAAGAGCCCTGCCACCTCCGTGCGCCGACGATGGCGAGGATCCGTGCCGCATCGCCGACGTGCAGTTGACCGCACCGGTTTGCCATCCGGCCAGGGAAGACGGCGAGCCCGCTGCGCACTTGCCGGAACAGGATCGAGTGTGGCCCATACACGTGGGGCAGACGGAGATTGGCGATCGTCATCCCGCTCGACGCAGCGATCGCCGCCAGCGCGTTCTCCGCCTCCAGCTTGGCTCTGCCGTAGCCGAGCTTGGGGTCTGGCGGCGTGTCGGCATCGATGGGCTGTGATCGGCTGCCGTGTACGAAGAGGCTGCTGGCGAACACAAAGTGCTCCACTCCAGCATCTGCTGCGGCGTCGCCCAGTCGAGCGGTTCCCTCCACGACCGTGGCCCGGAGCCGGTCGTAGCTCTCGAAGCTCGCTCGCCCACCGAGATGAATCACTGTGTCGGTACCGGCGACTGCCCGCTGTAGCGAATCTGGGACGAGCAGATCGCCTTGAATCGGCTCGACCTCGTGAGCGTTGAGCAGCGACGCTCTATGCGGCCGTCGTACCAGCACACGAGGGATGACACCCATCGCATTCAGCTCACGGACGAGTTCGAATCCGATCAACCCGGTCGCTCCGGTGACGAGAACGCGCTCCACGGTGAGCATCGTACGGTGTGAGGCGCACCAACCAGGCAGCAGTCAGGCTGCTTCGGCGACGCGACGTAGCCGGCGCAGACCGATCCAGACCACGGGGAGATATGCCGCCGCCCAGACCGGAACGGTGAACTCCACCTGAGTGTGGCCGTCGCCGGTTGCGGTGAGTTTGTGGCCCGTTGCGGATATCCCCGCCACCTTCCAGTGCCACGAGTGCCCGGGGACGACCGCAGTGATCTCGAACGGCAGCCACGCCCCGATCGGGGTCTGTACCCGCCCTGTACTGCCCGGCCTCACTTCGTCGTCATCTGCTCGCACAGCCCGCACTGTCGGACCCCATCTCGGCCAGTTGCGAAATCGGGAGATCAAGTCCCAGACCGCTTCGATTGGGGCGGCGACGTCGACGACAGCGGCGAGTCGGCCGTGACGGATATGCATCGTGCGGAGGGTACAGAGCACTCGATCTCCCTCCCTCGAGCGATGCATCATCCGAGAAGGGATTGGCCCTCGTACGCCGTCGAGCGACCGCCATCCCCGAGGAGCAATGACCATGAGTTCGCTGTCACCCCGCCCGTTCAACTCCATGTTCATCGTCCGCGTCGTTGCTGCGGCCTTGTTGATCCTCGGGGCATGTGGCGGGGACGATGACTCCGCAGCCGAGGCTGCCGCCGTCTTCTTCGACGAACCCGCCGCCGGTGCGACGGTCACTTCTCCCGTGTCCGTGGAGATGGAGGCGAGCAACCTGACGATCGAGGCGGCCGGTGGTGCCACCGAGGGTGCCGGTCACATGCACATCATGGTCGACGTTCCATGTGACCCCCGGAGAGACGATCCCGGCGGACGACGCGCATGTTCACTACGGCGACGGTGCCACCGCAGCACAACTGGAACTCAGCCCGGGTGAGCACACGCTCTGCCTGCAGGCGGGCGACGGGACTCACACCGCGCTCGACCTCACGGACGAGATCACGTTCACGGTCGAAGGCTGACGCAATCAGAGGGCGCCGATGGAATCGGAGGAGGGAGACGTCGTGATCGATCACGTGTTTTTGGGCCGAACTCGTGCTCGATTCGCTTGCGTCCGACGACGGCACGCTGCACCCGGACGTCGCCAGACTGACTGGCTGACCGGCCTCATCGCCCGAGCGCCGGCGTGGCACACTGGTGCGATGCCACCGAAACCGAGCGCTGGGGTCATGCTGTACCGGCTCAGCGACGGTGGCTTCGAGGTGCTCATCTCGCATCCGGGTGGGCCGTTCTTCGTGAAACGGCATGAGGGCTGGTGGAGCATCGTGAAGGGTGAGCTCGATCCAGGAGAGGATCCGGAGAAGGCAGCCCGACGCGAGTTCGAAGAGGAGACGGCGCACCCGGCACCCCACGATCTCGTCTCGCTGGGCACCGCTACCCAGAAGTCGGGCAAGCTCGTCTACTGCTTTGCCGGAGCCGGCGACTTCGACCCCGAGCAATTGATCTCCAACGAGATCGAGATCGAGTGGCCGCCACGCACCGGTCGCAAGGTGATGATCCCGGAGATCGACGAGGTGCGATGGTGCACACCCGAGGAGGCGTACCGGCTTCTCAATCCTGCACAAACAGTGTTCGTCGATCGGATCGCCGCACTCGTGGGGGTCTGATTCCAACCAGAAATCGGTACGATGACGTTCGTACCCAGGGGAACAGATCGTGGCGAAGAAAACCAGCAGTCGTCTACGCGCTCTGTCATCGTCCCAGCCGCGCGACACGGCGCCCCGCTTCATCCCGGGTGACGACGGCGGAGGTCCGATTCTCGGTCGCTGGGCGTTCTTTCTGGCGTCCACGATCGCACTAGCGCTGCTCACCGGCGGTGCCGTGCTCTTCGGAACGGCAAAGATCGAGCGGGGTCTCGAAGAACGGGTGAGCGCCGGGCTGCGCGCTGCGGGAGTTGACGGGGTCGTCGTGGAGGCGAGCGGGCGGGATCTGCTGCTGTCGGGATTTGTCGATGACGAAACGCAGCTCGAGAGTATCCCGCGTGCCGTGGCGCCCACCGAAGGTGTGCGCAGCGTCGACGCCGAGTTGCGTGTCAAGGTCGGCGCCATCGAAGTTGGCGACGTTGCCGCCGATCCCATGCGGTTCCAGTGGAGCGACGGCACCATGACGGTGGCGGGAACGGTCTCGAGCGAACGAGCGCGTAGCGGCATCATCGGTGCCATGGAAACTGCCCTCGATTACACGCTCGACACCTCTCGGCTGGTCGTCCGCGAAGGCGTCGGCGACGAATCAGCCTGGATCTCGGCTGCGCTCTCTGCGCTGCGTGATACCGCCGAGGCCGTGCCGGAGGGCGAGATGGTGGTCAATCCGAACACCGGGGTCGCCCAGGTCAGTGCGGAGTTCGACTCACGGCAGGATCGTGCGGACCTGACCCGTCAGGTGGAGGATCTTCTCGCCGCCAGCCCGCTCGACTTCGTCAGTGGCTTCACCCTCGCCGAAGCGCCGCCACCACCGCCACGAGAACAGGTCGTGGAGTTGCAGAGCAATCTCGATGAGCTGATCGAGGGCAAGGTGGTCGAATTCGAGACGAACAGCGACAGGCTGACCGACGAGGGCGCAGGACTGCTCGATGAGGTTCTCGAGGCGCTCCGTTTGTTCCCGAACGTTCCCGTCGAGATCGCCGGCCATGCCGATGCTCAGGGCACCGACGAGTTCAACCTCGATCTCAGCACCCGCCGCGCCGAGGCCGTGCTCGCCTACCTCGTGGACCGTGGCGAGGATCCCGGTCGCTTCGTCGTCATCGGCTACGGTGAGAGCCGGCCGATTGCGGACAACGACACGGAGGAGGGTCGGGCCCGCAACCGGCGCATCGAGTTCATCGCACTGGATGAGTGACATTGAGCTTCGTAGCCGGTGAGATCGCGGTCTGGATGGTGCTGTCGTTCGCTCTCGGTTTGGCGGTCGGATGGCTGGCCCGTGCGCGACGCGGCGCGGGTCGGACAACACGGCGGCGTATCCGATGAGCGGATCGATGCGCCGGATCGACGCCGCAGCCCTGGAGTGGGAGCCGGCGCCGGAGGAGTGGTTCACCGGGGAGGTCTGGTTTGGTGAGATCGCTCCACCGGACACCCCTGAGGCGCTGAATGTCTTAGGCGTTCGCTTCGCCCCCTCGGCGCGCACTGCCTGGCACCGCCATGTGGCCGGTCAGGTGCTCTACTTCGTCGAAGGATCGGGCTTGGTGGTCAATGAAGCAGGTGATCGGGTCACGGCGGACGCCGGCGATACGGTGGTCGTGCCCGCCGGCGAGGTCCACTGGCACGGAGCGTCCGCCGAGACGGCTGTGATCCACCTCTCGATCACCAGTGGGGGACCCACCGAGTGGATGGGGCGCAAGGTCACGGATGCGGAGTACCGCGGTGGGTGAGAAGTCGCCGGCGCTGCCGCAGCGAATCCCCATCGAGTAGCCTCACCCCAGCTCGCAGCGGTCGCAGCCCGATGTGCGAGCCGGAGAGGAGGAGAGGAGAGCGATGGCGAGCGTACGCGAGCTGCCCGATCTCGTTCGCGAATTCATCGATCTGTCGAAGAGCTATCTACGGCAGGAGACGCTCGATCCCGCCAAGACGCTGGGCCGATACGCCGGGTTCGCGGTAGGTGGGGCTGTGGCCTTTGCGCTCGGGTCGCTCTTCATCTCGATTGCAGGGGTGCGGCTCCTCAGAGACGCTCTACCGGACAGCGAGGTGTGGACGGCCGTCGGGTACGTTCTCGGTGCTCTTCTCCTGGCCGTCGTCGTGTTCGTGATCATCGCGCTGACCACTCGTCGCACATCAGGGAGAATCTGACATGGCTGTTGACCGTAGTGATCTCGAAGGCAAGCTCCGCGAGATCGAAGCCGTTGTGGACGAGTCGAAGGCGCAGCTCCAGGTCACGACGACGGCGGTGGCCATCGGTGTCGTCATCGTGATCATCCTCGCCTTCTTGCTCGGCAAACGTCGCGCCACCAGCGGAGCGAGGGTGGAGGTGTTCCGCCTGCGATGAACCGGCTCGCCACCTATGCGTTTCGCAAGCTCTTCGCCGGGGTGCGTCTCGGCCAGCCGACAGTGGCGAGTCTCGGTGCCGCGATTTCGCTGATCTCCTGGCTCCGACGGCGCAATGCGCAGCGGGGGCGGGAGCTCGTCTACAGCAAGAGATTGAAGGAAGGGCAGGCCATCGGCATCCGGATGCGCCAGGGTGACACGATCGTCGACGAGCGGGTGGTCGAGGGCTGACGTGTTTCGCAACCGTGATCGTATGGTGAAGATACTGGCGTGGGTCGTCGTCATCGGGATGGTGCTCACGCTGCTCGCTGCCGTGGCCCCGACTCTGACCTGACCGCACCGTCATGGCTGTGTTTGCGGCGGGCGACCCGTGTCTGCTCTTCGATTCGAAGGGCCGGCGGTATCTCATCGAGCTGGTACCAGGCAAGGACTTCCAGTACCACCGGGGACAGCTCTCCCACGACGCCATCATCGGCGCTCCCGACGGAGTCCAGCTCGAGTCGACGCTCGGCGCACGTCTCGTGGCGTTGCGCCCTCGTCTCGCCGACTATGCCCTCAAAATGGCGCGGGGTGCCACCGTGGTGTATCCCAAGGACACCGGGGCGATCCTCGTCTGGGCCGACATCGCACCCGGCCAGGTCGTGCTCGAAGCCGGAACCGGATCGGGTGCGCTGGCCATGGCGCTCAGCCGGGCGGTAGGAGCCACCGGTCGCGTGGTGAGCTACGAACGGCGCTCCGACCACGCATCCAAGGCTCGCAAGCTGATCGCCGGGTTCTTCGGCGAGGTGCCGGGGAACCTCGAGCTGCGGGTCGGCGAGGTGGAAGATGCAGTTGCGGAGATCTGTCCCGACCGCATCGTTCTGGACATTCCCGAGCCGTGGCATGCAGTGGAACCGGCGGCACTGCACCTGACCGATGGCGGTGTCTTCTGCTGCTACCTGCCGACGGTTCCGCAGGTCCAGACCGTACGTGATGCGCTCGGTTCGAGCGGAGCGTTCTTCGACACCGAGACCTTCGAGGTGCTGCATCGAGGTTGGTCGATCGAGGGACGCTCGGTCCGTCCCAGCCACAGGATGGTGGGACATACGGGGTTCATCACGGTGACGCGCAAGCTGGCGCACCACGAGGCGACGACTGCCTGAGATCGCGGCGGGCCGGAGTCAGGGCTCGATGAAGATGCACTCGCCGGGACATTCCTCCGCAGACTCAACGACGAGGTCGAGTTGCCCGTCGGGTATGGCGGCGAGCCCCTCGGCGCCCTGCGGGTTGCCTTCGGAAGCGGCGAAGATCGTCGCGCCCTCCCGGACATAGGCGAGACCGTCGTCGAGTAGGACGAACACGTCAGGAGCGATTTCCTCGCACAGACCATCGCCGGTGCAGAGGTCTTGGTCGATCCATACCTTCATCCTGTGGGTCCTTTCGGCTTCCCCGCTCAGTCTAGATGGGGTGATGAGGCTGGCCTACCTCGCCCGGATGCCGGCGGAGAGCCTTGGCGAAGGACCGTCGCGATGCGAAAAACGCTGCAACTCTTTGTCCGAACCAGTGCCTACACTGCAAAGCGAGCGACGGAAACTGCTGCCAGGACCCGTGAACCGTTTTTTTTTTTTTTGGTGAGGAGGAAGATCGGTGGACCGCAACGAGAGCGACGCTCAACAGCTCCGGACCACGGTCCGGATGCTCGAAGAAGAGCTCGCCGTGCTGCGTCGCCGTCTCCAGGATGCCCCGCGCCGGGTGCGCATCCTCGAAGAACGGCTGCTCGAATCGAAGAACAAGCTGGCCCAGGCCTCCTCGCAGAACCAGAAGCTCACTGCCGTGCTCGAGGAGACACGAGAGCAACTCGCCCTGTTGCGCGAAGAGGTCGAAAAGCTCACGTCACCGCCCAACCCGTTCGGCACGTTGCTTCGCGTCAACGAGGACGGCACCGCAGACGTGTGGACCTCCGGCCGCAAACTTCGGGTCAACGTCGAACCGACCATCGAGATCAAGGCGCTCGAGATGGGCCAGGAGGTGCTGCTCAACGAGGCGTTCAATGTCATCGACGCTCGATCGTTCGAGGTCAGCGGAGACGTGGTCATCATCAAGGAAGTCCTCGGCGAGGATCGGCTCGTCGTGCTCGGTCGCGGCGACGAGGAGCGCGTCGTCGAGATCGCTGCGCCGCTGAAGAACGAGTTTCTCCGCGTTGGCGATCACGTGCGGTTGGAGAGCAGGACGGGTCTCGTCTACGAGCGGCTCGTCCGTCCCGAGGTCGAAGAGTTGGTTCTGGAAGAGGTGCCGGACATCACCTATGCCGACATCGGCGGTCTCGCCGAGCAGATCGAGATAATCCAGGACGCCGTCGAGCTGCCATACGTCCACAAAGAGCGCTTCGACGACTACAACCTGGCCGCCCCCAAGGGCGTGCTGCTCTACGGTCCACCGGGATGCGGCAAGACCCTCATCGCCAAGGCCGTCGCCAACAGCCTGGCCAGCGCCGTTGGCCGCAAGGAGGGCAATGCCGACATCCGCAGCTACTTCCTCAATATCAAGGGACCGGAGCTGCTGAACAAATACGTCGGCGAGACCGAGCGTCAGATCCGGCTCATCTTCCAGCGAGCCAAGGAGAAGTCGGACGAGGGGGTGCCCGTCATCGTCTTCTTCGACGAGATGGACTCCTTGTTCCGCACCCGGGGCACCGGGGTGTCGTCGGATGTCGAGTCGACGATTGTTCCTCAGCTCCTCTCTGAGCTCGATGGGGTGGAGACGCTGAAGAACGTCATCGTCATCGGCGCCAGCAACCGCGAGGATCTCCTCGATCCGGCCATCCTCCGTCCGGGACGGCTCGATGTGAAGGTGAAGATCGAGCGCCCCAACGCCGACGCTGCTCGGCAGATCTTCCGTATCTATCTCACCGAGGATCTCCCGATGGCTGCCCACGAGATCGAGAGCCATGGTTCCGTGCAGGCTTTCATCGACTACGCCGTGGAAACTGTGGTGCAGCGCATGTACGACGAGTCGGATGCGAACCGGTTCCTCGAAGTCACCTATGCCAACGGCGATCGCGAGGTGCTCTACTTCAAAGACTTCTCCAGCGGCGCCATGATCGAGAACATCGTGCGCCGCGCCAAGAAGGATGCGATCAAGCGGGAGATCGCCGGCGATCCAACGGGGCTGCGGATGGACGACCTCCTCAATGCCGTGGTGCGCGAGTTCCAGGAGCACGAGGATCTCCCCAACACCACCAATCCGGACGACTGGGCGCGTATCTCGGGCAAGAAGGGCGAGCGCATCGTGTACGTCCGCACTCTCATCGATGGGGACGGCGAGAGCCGCACCATCGAGGCGGTCACTCCTGGTCAGTACCTGTGAGCGAACACCAGGCCGGCGAAGGCGGCGACAGCGAAGCGGAGGGCTGAGCGATGGCCCTGTCCAAGGTGGTCGGCACCGAGACCGAATACGGCATCACCGTGCGCAACCAAGCCGAGTTCAACCCGGTTCTTGCGTCGAGCACGGTCATCAACTCGTACCGGGGTGGTACGGCGCGCATCCAATGGTCGTTCGACGAGGAGTCGCCGGGTCGCGATGCGCGCGGCTTCGGCTACGAGGAGGCCTTCCCCATCGAGCTGGAGACAGGGTTGGTCAACGTAGTACTCACCAACGGTGCGAGGCTGTACGTCGATCACGCCCATCCGGAGTACTCGACACCGGAGTGCGCCTCTCCGCGGCAAGCTGCCCTGTATGACAAAGCCGGTGAGCGCATCATGGCCCAGGCGGTTGCGGCCGCCCGCACTCTCATGCCGCCTGAGGAGCGCATGTTCGTGCACAAGAACAACTCCGATGGGAAGGGCAACTCGTACGGCGCGCACGAGAATTACCTGATCGCACGCCGCATCCCGTTTGGCGAAGTCGTCCGGCATTTCACGTCGTTCCTGGTGACCCGGCAGATCTACACCGGGGCCGGCAAGGTGGGCTCGGAGAACGGGAGGGACCCGGCGACGTTCCAGCTCACCCAGCGTGGCGATTTCTTCGAAGAGGAGGTCGGGCTGGAGACCACGCTGAAGCGACCCATCGTCAACACGAGAGACGAGCCCCACGCCGACGCTTCCAAGTATCGCCGCCTGCACGTCATCATCGGTGACGCCAACCTCTCGGAGATCCAGACCTACCTCAAGTTGGGAACGGCGATGCTCTTCCTCGATGCGCTCGAGGACGAGGCTCTGCCCGAGCCGATCCTGCTCGCCGATCCGGTCAACTCCGTATGGCGCACCAGCCACGATCTCACCCTGCAGCAGACGCTGGAGCTGGACCGGGGCGGCACGATGACACCGCTCGAGGCGCAATGGCAATACCTCGAATGGCTCACCAAGTACGTCAACGCTTCGGACGCCGGCGATCGGTACGGGGACGTGCTGACGTTGTGGGAAACGGTGCTCACCGACCTCGAGGTCGATCCTCTGTCCCTGGCCGACCGGCTCGACTGGGTGGCCAAGTACCGACTCTTGTTGGGATACCGGGATCGTGACGAGCTGGAGTGGGATGATCCGAAGCTGCGGCTGCTCGATCTGCAGTACCACGATGTTGATCCCGAGCGTGGGCTGTATCACCGACTCGTGGCGAGTGGCCGTATGCAGCGTCTCTTCACCGACGACGAGGTCAGTGAGGCCACGACGCTCGCTCCGGAAGACACCAGAGCATATTTCCGCGGCGAGTGTGTGGCTCGATTCGGCGATGCGCTGGTGGCCGCCAATTGGGATTCTTTGGTGTTCGACACGGGTGAGGCCTCGCTGAAACGGGTGCCTATGATGGAGCCGCTGCGAGGATCCAAGGAGCTGGTCAGCGACCTGCTGGATCGGTGTGAAGATCCCGCAGCTTTGATTCGGGCCCTTGGAGGCGAAGATGGCTGAACAGGAACGCAAACAGACCCGGCCGTCCGGTGACTCCGAGACGGCCGAGGAGACTGTCGACACCGTCGACCAGGGCGAAGAGATCACCGAGCGCATCGACGATCTGCTCGACGAGATCGACTCGGTGCTCGAAGAGAATGCGGAGGAGTTCGTCAAGAACTATGTGCAGAAGGGCGGCGAGTGACGCTGCCCTCCGCTGACAGTCCCGCACCCCTTCCGCTCGACAGCACGCAACCCACCCAGAGCTTCTCGGCGTTGCTCGCCAAGCAGGGTCTCGTCCCGCGTTGGGACGTGGCCGACGGCACACTCCCCGAAGTCCCCGACGGCACCACGGTGCTCGCTTTGCGGTTCCGTGACGGGGTGGTCATGGCCGGCGACCGGCGCGCCACCGCCGGCAACTTCATCGCCCACAAACGCGTCCAGAAGGTCTTTCCCGCCGACCAATACTCGGCGGTAGCGATCTCCGGCACCGCCGGGGTGGCGGTCGAGCTCATCCGGCTCTTCCAGACGGAGCTGGAGCACTACGAGAAGATCGAAGGGACACGACTGAGTCTCGAGGGCAAAGCCAACTATCTGGCTCGTATGGTGCGTAACCATCTCCCGCTGGCATTTCAGGGTCTCGCCGTGGTGCCCCTGTTCTGTGGATACGACGAAGACGACGGCGTGGGTCGGCTCTACTCATTCGACGTCGTTGGTGGTCGGTACGAGGAGCAGGACTACGCCACCACCGGTTCGGGTGGGCAGGAGGCAAAGGCGTTCCTGAAAGGTGCCTTTCGTGACGCTCTCGACTTCGATGAGGCGCTTCGGATCGCCGTCGAGGCGCTGGTCGCGGCGGCCGAGGAGGACGCAGCCACCGGTGGGCCTGATCTGCGGCGTGGGATATACCCCAACGTCGTGGCCGTGACTGCCGACGGGATCGAAGAGATCGACGACGAGCGGATTGCCGAGGTCGCCTCGCAGGTGTTGGAGCTTCGTCCGTGACCGCACCGTTTTACGTCCCGCCGGAGCAGCTCATCAAGGATCGGGCCGAGTTCGCCCGCAAGGGCATCGCGCGCGGTCGGCCGATCATCGTCTCCGAGTATGCCGACGGCGTGCTCATGATCGGGGAGAATCCGAGCGGATCCCTCAACAAGCTGGGCGAGATCTACGACCGCATCGGATTCGCCGGCGTGGGGAGATTCAACGAGTTCGAGACGCTCCGCGTGGCCGGGATCCGCTACGTGGACGTCAAGGGGTACTCGTACGGGCGGGCGGATGTGACCGGCAGGGGCCTGGCCAATGCGTATTCCCAGACCCTCGGCCAGATCTTCACTCACGAGATCAAGCCGTACGAGATCGAGGTGATGATCGCCGAGGTCGGAGACGAACCCGAGGACACCAGCATGTTCCGTATCCAGTTCGACGGCACGCTCGCTTCGTTCGACGATTGGGGTGCCATGGGCGGTGGCGAGGAAGCGCTGGCGGAACGGATGGGGGAGCGCTACGAGGACGGCGCTCCGCTCGCCACGGCGCTGCAGATCGCGGCGACGGCACTCGAGGAGACGGGCGAGCACGAGGTGGCCAAAGCCGACTGGGAGGCCGCAGTGCTCGATCGCAACCGGGGTCGTCGCAAGTTCCGCAGGCTCACCGCGGACGAGATCGGCGAGATGCGGGCGGGTTGACCCGCCGGCGGATGCGGCTCAGAACAGACCGAGGAGCCGGAAGAGACGGGTGAGCCACACCGCGAGGAAGGCAACCGCGACGATCGTCGCCACCAGCTTCCAGCCCATGCCGGCCGATGCCTCCGGCGTCGGTGGCCGCTCCACCGGTCCCAGCGCATCGTTGACTTCGGCGTCGAGCAGGATCTCGCTGGCCTGTTCCACTCGGTCGCTGAGCACCCACAGCTCGGTTTCGGCGAGCTCACCGACGGTCATCGGATACGGCCCCAGCGAGAAGCCATGGATGCGGACCGGAATCCCCTCGGCCTCGAGGCGTGCCTTGAGCACGTGTGCGGTGGCCACGTCACCGACCGTGGTGAGCGGAACGTAGCGGGCGGCGCCGCCGGGGGTACCGAAGCCGATGGACATGTCGCCATTCTCGCTGCTTCGTCACCGTACGTGCGACAGCGGCGGCGAGGAGCGGCCCCCCATGTCCCGCATTGCCGTTAGCCTGCACTCCGTGCAGCGACGAATCTATGGCATAGAGACCGAGTACGGCGTCACCTGCACACTGCGCGGTCAGCGCAGGCTCTCCCCGGACGAGGTGGCTCGATACCTGTTCCGCCGGGTCGTGTCGTGGGGGCGCTCGTCGAACGTGTTCCTCGAGAACGGTGCCCGGTTGTATCTCGACGTCGGGAGCCACCCGGAGTACGCCACTCCGGAGACCGACAGCCTCTATGACATGGTGGCGCACGACAAAGCGGGAGAGCGGATCCTCGAGGGGCTGCTGAACTCGGCCGAGCGCCGCCTCGAAGAAGAAGGCATCAAGGGGCAGATCTACCTCTTCAAGAACAACACCGATTCCGCGGGCAACTCGTACGGCTGCCACGAGAACTACCTGGTGGGGCGGACGGGCGACTTCCAGCGCATGATCGACACCCTGATCCCGTTCTTCGTGACCCGGCAGATCTTCTCCGGAGCGGGCAAGCTCCTGCAGACGGCTCGCGGAACGGTGTTCTGTCTGGCGCAGCGTGCCGAGCACATCTGGGAGGGGATCTCCTCGGCGACGACGCGCAGCCGGCCCATCATCAACACGCGAGACGAGCCTCACGCCGACGCCGAGCGGTACCGGCGGCTTCATGTCATCGCCGGTGACTCCAACATGTCCGAGTACACGACCTTCGTCAAGGTGGGCACCACGGCCGCTCTGCTGCAGATGCTGGAAGACGACGTCGTCTTCCGCGATCTCAGCCTGGAGAACCCGATTCGAGCCATTCGCGAGATATCCCATGACATCACCTGCCGCCGGCGGGTGCGATTGGCGAACGGCCGCGAGCTCTCGGCGCTCGACGTGCAGTGGGAATACCTCGAACGCACCATCCGCTACGGCCGGACGGTTGGATTCCCCGCACAGGTGGAACGGGCCGTGCAGATGTGGGAGTACTTGCTCACCGGGCTGGAGAAGGACCCGCTGTCGCTGCATCGCGAGTGCGATTGGGTTGCGAAGTACCGCCTCATCGATCAGTACCGGGAACGCCGGCAGATTCCGCTGTCGTCGCCACAGATGGCGCTCGTCGATCTCAGCTACCACGATGTCAACACGGACCGTGGTCTCTACTACGTGTTGGAGAGGCGTGGGCTCGTCGAGCGGGTGGTCACCGACGAGGCCATCCACACGGCCGTGAATCGACCCCCGGCGACCACCAGGGCTCGGTTGCGGGGAGCCTTCATCACCGCCGCCAAGGCGAAGAAGCGGGACTTCACTGTCGATTGGGTGCACCTGAAGCTGAACGACCAGGCGCAGCGCACGGTGCTGTGCAAGGATCCGTTCCGCGCCGTCGACGAGCGGGTGGACAAGCTCATCGCAAGTTTGTGAGGGCTTCGCTCGAAGCAGGCTTCGAGCGATCGGTCGCTCACTGCGTTCACTCCAGCAGTGCCGCCTACGGCGGCGTCGATAGCTTCTGATCGCACCGCACAGGTCGCTGCGATCAGATTGAAGGGGGACGGCGGAGCCTTTCCCCCTTCAAGCATCCCCCTTGATGGTGGCGGGTAGGAGCCGTACATCGTGCACCTCGCTCGGCTCTCCCTTCCTTCATTGCTTTCGGCTTTGCCGAGCGGCTTGAGCGTTTGCACTCTTGAGCATCCCCTCTCTGTGGCGGAGCACGTGCGCACGTGTCGGCTCCTCTGGCGGGTTGCCCCTTCTCTTCGTTGCTGCCCGGTACTTTCGAGCCGCTCGGACGTTTCGCTCTCCGAGCTACCCCTTCGCTCGTTGCTGTTCGGGTTTGCCGAGCCTCGTGAAGTTCGGTTGCGGTGAAGACCAGATCGCCGCTGCAGGTACCGGGGGTGGGTCGGGGTGCTTCCGTGGGTGGGTTGGGGTGGATACGCTCGGTGGGATGCACAACGTGATCGAACGTATGCTCAATCTGCTGGCGTTCCTGCTCACCGCCGACCGCCCGGTGCCTGCGGAGGAGATCCGCATGACGGTTGCCGGCTACGACCAGTCGAGTGACGAGGCGTGGCGGCGGATGTTCGAGCGGGACAAGGAGCTGCTGCGCCAGCTCGGCATCCCGCTGGAGTTGCAGCCCACCGATGCGTG
This sequence comes from Acidimicrobiia bacterium, assembly GCA_041608535.1. Taxonomy (GTDB): domain Bacteria; phylum Actinomycetota; class Acidimicrobiia; order Spongiisociales; family UBA5794; genus JBFISM01. The sequence continues at coordinate 26,193 of JBFISM010000013.1, read as the reverse complement.
GGAGGTCGAGCACGGATACGTCGTCCCTCGGGGTGATTATTCGCTGCCGGATCCGGGCCTGACCGACGAGGAGAGAGCGGCGTTGTGGCTGGCGGCGCAAGTGGTGCGAATCGGCGGCAGCGCAGCCGGACCCGATGCGCTCTTCAAGCTGGGTGGAGCCCCGGTGACGGCCTCCGGTGAGCCGCTCGCTGCAGATCTCGGCACACCCGGGGCCGCGCTGACCGCAGCCTTCGCTGCAGTGTCGGAGCGGCGTGAGCTTCGTTTCGACTACCGAGGAACCGTGCGGCGCATTCATCCATATGGTCTGGTGCACCGGCGAGGCCATTGGTACGTGGTGGGCCCGGAGGTGCGGGGTGACGGCACCATCAAGGCCTTCCGGGTCGATCGTGCCGGCGCCATGGAGGCAGGGAAGGAGCCGGAGAGGTTCGTGCGACCATCGGGGTTTCGCGCCACTGAGCAGATCCCCGAAGCGCCGTGGGAGGCCGGTGGGGAAGATCTCAAGGCGACGATCCGGATCGACGCAGACATGGCGTGGTGGGCACAGCGACAGCTCACCGGCCGGGAGACGGTGCGCACGCTCGATGATGGTGCGATCGAGGCCACGATCCCTGTCGCCAACATAGACGCCTTCATCGGATGGATCCTTGCGTTCGATGATCATGCCGTGATCTTGGAACCGCAAGAGCTGCGGGATCGGTTGCTGGCACGGGTCCGTGGTGCCTCGTGACCAGTCCCCGTACCGCCCGCCGGCTCAGCAGGATCCTCTCGATGCTGCCGTGGGTGATCGCCAACCCGGGTGCGACGGTCGCCGAGGTGTGCGAGCGGTTCGGCTACACCAAGGCGCAGCTGGTAGCCGATCTCGATCTGATCTTCGTCTGCGGGCTTCCCGGGTATGGACCCGGCGATCTCATGGTCGCCTACATCGACGAGGACGAAGTCGTCGTCGAGATGGCCGACTACTTCTCGGCGCCGGTGCGGTTGACGCCGCCCGAGGCGCTCGGGTTGCTGGCTGCGGGCATGGCGCTCGTGTCCTCCGGGCAGGCTCCGCCGGCATTGGAGCGAGGCGTGGACAAGCTGACGGCGGCGATCTTGCCTGATGCCGCCGCGGCGATGGCCGTCGATCTCGCCGAGCCGGAGCTCGTCGGCGACCTCCGCACCGCAGCTGCCACCGGATCGGTTGTCGAGATCACGTACACGGGTCTGGCCAAAGGGGAGACCACCAGTCGGGTCATCGAGCCTTGGGCGGTCTTCACCACCTTGGGGAACTGGTATGTGCGTGCCCACTGCCGGCTCGCCGCCGGTGAGCGAGTCTTCCGTATCGATCGCATCCGATCGCTGCAGGCAACCGGGGAGAGCTTTGCGCCCCCCGACGAGCCGCCCGATCCGCTCGTTTCCTACACCCCGGGACCAGATGACGTCACTGCAGTGATCCGTCTGGCGCCACAAGCCCGCTGGGTTGCCGAGTACTACCCGGTCGACGTGGAGAAGGATGCGGACGATGGTTCGCTCACCGTGCGCTTTGCGGCTTCGGAGCCGACGGTGGCCGCACGCCTGCTGCTGCGCCTCGGCGAAGCAGCGGAGCTGCTTGCGGGGGACGAGGTGGCGGCGACGCTCGGCGCCCTCCGCCGCCGCATTGCGGCCCGGTATGCGGTCGAGTGACGCTCGAGTGACCCTGACCGGTCACCGGGCGGGCACGGGACCGGTTCGCCTCTAGCATCCAGGTGTGAACGCAAATCTCACGCTGTCTGAGATCATCACGATCGCACTCGTCGTCTTGATCGTGTTTGGACCGCAGCGACTCCCGGAGATGGCGAGAAAGGCCGGGGAGATCATCGGCAAGCTGCGGCAGGCTGCAGCCTCGGTCCGCGACGAGTTCACGGCGGAGTACGAGGAGCTGGCGAAGCCGATCACCGATCTCGACGCCGAGTTGAAAGCGGTCAAAGCAGATCTGGAAAGAGCCGTGCCGGACGTCCAGCCGATCAGCCTCGATCCCGACGAGGCCAAGCCGTCGGCGGTGAGCGGCAACGGTGCGACGGATCCATTCGAGGCCGAGCTCGCTGCGGCGAAAGAGGACGTGAGGGCCGAGCTGGATGGGGTGGATCCGTTCGAGGCCGAGCTGGCCGCAGCCAAAGAGGATGTCCGTGCCGAGATCATGCCAGATGATGACGATGCTCCGGACGCACCCGGTTCGGGTGAGGTACGCGAGCTGGAGCCCGACGAGGACCGCGCATGACCAGCGATGTCCGGATGGGCTTCATGCAACATCTCGTGGAGCTGCGCAGCCGGCTCATCAAGAGCGTCGCCGCCGTGCTGGTGACCACCGTCGTTGCGTTCTTCTTCTGGCAGGACGTGTTGGAGCTGCTGTCGCAGCCGTATCTCGAAGCCACCGGCGGCGACCGGCTGCGCTTTTTCCAAGTGACCGAAGCGTTCTCGCTGGCCCTGCGGATGTCGTTGTTCACCGGACTCATCGTGGCCAGTCCGGTGCTCATCTATCAGCTGTGGCGTTTCGTCAGTCCGGCGCTGACACCGCGCGAGAAGCGATTTGTCATTCCTCTTTCAGGGGTGCTCGGCATCCTCTTCATCGGTGGGGTCGTGGCCGGTTACCTGGCTCTTCCCTTCTCGCTCGAGCTGCTCGTCGGATTCGGAGAGCGCTTGCTCGAACCGACCATCGGTGCGGATTTCTACCTGCGCTTTGCGATGCGCTTCTTGCTGGCGTTCGGGCTGGCCTTCGAGTTCCCGGTATTCCTGTTCGCTGCGGCGCTCTTCGGACTGGTCACGAGCCAGAAGCTGCGTGAGTTTCGGCGTTGGGCGGTGACCATCATCTTGATCGGGGCGGCGCTGCTGACCCCCGGGGGAGACCCGCTCACGTTGGCGCTGCTGGCCACTCCCCTCTATCTGCTCTACGAGCTGACCATTCTCGCCATCCGCTTCATATTACGGAAGTGACCATGGCCACCCTGACCGCCCTGCGCGGCTTCGTCGCCGGACTGCCTTTCGAGCCCGATGCCTATCAGCTCGAGGCGATGGCCCATCTCGAAGCGGGCCGCACGGTCGTCGTCACGGCGCCGACGGGAGCGGGAAAGACGCTCGTTGCAGAGGCGGCGGTGGCCCTGGCGCTGGGTCGTGGGGAGCGGGCGTTCTACACCACCCCGATCAAGGCGCTGTCGAACCAGAAGCTGGCCGACTTTCGTGAGGTCTACGGTGATGACGTCGGGCTACTCACCGGCGACAACGTGATCCGGGGCGACGCACCACTGGTGGTCATGACCACCGAAGTGCTGCGCAACATGATCTACGCAGACTCGCCCGCTCTCGATGATCTCGGGGTGGTGATCCTCGACGAGGTGCATTACCTGCAGGACCGCTACCGCGGCTCGGTGTGGGAGGAGGTGATCATCCATCTTCCCCGGAGAATCCAGCTCGTCAACCTCTCCGCAACCATCGCCAATGCGCAAGAGTTCACCGACTGGGTGGCGGAGCGGCGTGGCGGCGCTGTGCTCGTCGAGGAGACCCACCGACCGGTTCCGCTGGAGAGCGTCTACATGGTGACCGACCGCCATCACGAGCACCGGATCGACATGTGGCCGGTCTTCGACGAGAAGGGGAGGCGCCCCAATCCTGCTGTGGTACGCCAGCTCAAGAAGGGGCGGGGCCGGCGCCCCCGCTTCGGCCAGCCGCGGCGGGGCGAGGTGGTCGAGGAGCTGCAGCGACTCGGCATGCTGCCCGCCATCTACTTCATATTCTCCAGGGCGGGTTGCGATCAAGCGGCACAGCGGGTGGCGACTCTGCAGCTCGGTCTGGTGACCGGCGACGAAGCCGAGGTCATCGCTGAGGTGGTCGCCCAGCGCACCGCCCATCTCAGTGACACCGATCTCGCCGCGCTCGGCTTCGATCGCTGGCTGGCGACCCTGAACGAGGGCGTCGCCGCTCACCATGCGGGACTGGTGCCTGCGTTCAAGGAGACAATCGAGGAGCTGTTCGCCGCTGGGGTCATCAAGGTCGTGTTTGCGACGGAGACGCTGGCGCTGGGGATCAACATGCCGGCCAAGACGGTCGTCCTGGAGCGTCTCACGAAGTTCACCGGCGAGAGCCACGAGCTGATGCAGCCGGGGGACTACACCCAACTCGCCGGGCGTGCGGGGAGGCGGGGAATCGACCGACTCGGGACTGCGGTCGTGCTGCACCAGCGTGACCTCCCTTTCGATCGGGTGGCAGCGATCGCCGGGTTGGGCAGCCACCCGTTGGAGTCGAGCTTCGCCCCCTCGTACAACATGGCGGTGAACCTGGTGGCGAGCTACGACAGAGCCGTTGCCGAGGAGTTGCTCACTGCCTCGTTTGGTCAGCACCGGGTCGAAGCCAGGCTGCGCCTGCTGGACGAGCGATTGGAGCAGCGACGGCTCGAGCATGCAGAGTTCCTGGCCGCAGCTCGCTGTGAACGTGGCGACGTCACCGAGCTGTCTCGGCAGTGGGGCGGCACCACCGATCTGCGACATCGGCTGCGCGACTTCGCCCAAGGTCTGCTCGAGGGCGACGTGCTCGAGATGGGTGATGGTGAGATGCGCCGCTATGCGCTGGTGGCGAGGGGGTATGGACCCAACCCCAAGCTCTCGCTCGTCGACGACCGAGGCGAGAGGAGTACCCACAGCGCCGATGAGCTGTCACCGGACGTTGCTGTCGTGGGATCGGTCGAGATGCCGGAGCCGTTCCGCCCCGGGGATCGGTCGTTCCGCAAGCAGGTGGCGCGACGGCTCGGCGAGGTCGCTGCTCGGGAGCGGCGTGGCCTCGACTGGGGCGGCGAAGGGAGCGCCGTCGCCGGCTGCCCCAAGCTCGACGAACACCTCCACTGGCTTGATCGGGCCGCTCGCGTCGCCAAGGAGATCGCCCGGTTGGAGCGCAGAATCGCCAGGCCCGCCAGTGATCTGGTCACCCGTTTTCATCGCATCCTCGCCCTCCTCGGCGACTACGGCTACGTCGACGGATGGGAGGTGACCGATCGAGGCGATCGGCTCCGCTATGTCTACAACGAGCTCGACCTGCTGCTGACAGAGTGCGCAGCTCGGGGGCTGCTCGACGAGCTCCAACCGGCGGAGCTGGCAGGCATCGTGACGATGTTCGTCTACGAGCCGCGCCGCAGTGACGTTCCCGGAGGGTTCCCGAGTGGCTCCTTGCTCGACACTGCAGATGCGATCCACGACCTCGCCGACGAGCTCGCCGCAGCCGAGGAACGTCACAAGATCGAGCCGAGCCGCCCCCCGGACGATGGGTACCTCGAACGGCTGCACGATTGGGCTGCGGGCGCCCACCTCGACGATCTGTTCGACGAGGACGACGCCGCTGCGGGGGATTTCGTGCGGGTGGCGCGCCAAACCCTCGACGTTCTGCGGCAGCTGCGCGATGCCTTTCCCAGCCTGCGCACCAGCGCCGGTGACGCGATCGGTCTCGTCGATCGGGGTGTGGTGGCCGCGGGCGGCGGGTCGTGACCTGGCTCGTGCTGGCCAATCCGGCTGCGGGACGCCGCACGCCATCGGTTGCCGAGATCGCCGACGGGCTGCGCGCGGGCAACATCGATCACGAGCTGGCAGTCACCATGTCCCCCGCCGAGGCCGACTCGATCGTGGCCGAGGCCGTGGTGCGTGGCTTCGATCGGTTCGCCGCCGTGGGCGGCGACGGCACCCTCAGCGCGATGCTCAACGCCCTGATGGCCGCCGGCATCGACCGCCGTCCGTTGCTGGCCATGCTGCCGGCGGGCTCCGGTACGGATCTCATCCGCACCTTTGCGCTGTCCCGCTCGCTCGAGGAGGGTATCGCCAGACTCGCCGCCTGCGATCGCTACACCATGGACGTCGGTCTCATCGAGCCGGACATCGGTGAACGGCGCTGGTTTCTCAACGTCGCCGATTTCGGTGTTGCCGCGGCGGCCGCAGTGACGGCGACCCGAGTGCCACGGTGGGTCGGCCCCGTGCGATATGCGGCGTCGTTCTGGTTGACGCTGCCCCGATTCCACCCCGCCGCGGTGCAGGTAGCTGCCGAGAGGCGAACCGTGCGTGTCGAGGCGTTGAACGTCGTGGTCGCCAACGGTCAGTTCTTCGGCGGCGGCATGCACATCGCTCCGCAGGCTGCGATCTCCGATGGGTTGCTCGATGCCGAAGTGTTCGCCGCACCCCGCCGGAATGCGTTCTCCGTGATGCCCCGGGTGATCCGCGGTCTCCACCTGCGTTTGCCGTCCGTCACGACGCTGCGTGCGGCGCGCTTCGAGATCGATGTTCCTCCGTCCTGGCCGATCGAAGCCGACGGCGACCTCGTCGGCCACGGCCCGGCGACGGTCTCGGTGGTCCCGGGTGCCGTCGATCTCGCCATCTAGCCACTCAGCAGCCACTGATACGACCGGGGACCGCGGGAATAATCGGGGAGTCCGGATCGTTCCCTCCGACCCGCAGGATATATACTCCCGGCCGCACTAGGGGTGACGATGACCGATTCAGATCTCGAGGAACTCGACATCGACGACGCGCCGGAGGATCCGGACGAACTCGACATCGACGACGACGAAGATCTCGACGAGTTCGATCTCGATGACGACCTCGATCTCGACGACGAGATACTCGACGGCGACGAGGACGACGAGGACGACGGGGACGGCGGGACCGACGACGACGACGACGATGACGACGATGACGCCGAAGAGGGCTCGGACGACGAGGCGCTCGACGACCTCGAAGCCGAGGAGCTCGACATGCTCACCGACGACGAGGAGTCGGAGACCCTCGTTGTCGACGAAGCAGCGGAGATGCGTGCGATCAGGCGTGCCGAGCTGTCCATGGCCGGCGACGACGTCGGTGCCAAAGGTGAAGACGAGTTCTTGTGCACGAGCTGCTTCTTGGTGCTCAAGCACAGCCAGCTCGCAGATCGGCGCAACATGTTGTGTCGTGACTGCGCCTCGTGATCCCAGCGTCACCGCCCTCCGCCCGCAGCTTCTCGGGACCGCCTGCGGTTAGCCTCGCCGCACCATGACGCCCACCGCCCGTCGTGCCGGGCCCGAGGATGTATCCGAGCTGGTCAGGCTGTATCGACTGCTCGAGAAGGAGCAGACTGCGATCAAGCCGATGTGGTCTCTCGCCGACGGTCTCCCTGAGCCGGTCGAGGAGTCGCTGGCCCGGCTCACCACGGCCGCAGACTCCATCGTGGTCGTTGGTGAGATCGATTCGGTGCCGCTCGGCTTCAGCTGGGCACGCCACGAAGATCTGCTCCCACAAGCCGAAGGCTCAACGGTGGGCTCGATCCGGCTCATCTACACCGAGGACGATGCTCGGGGTGTCGGGGTCGGGCACGAGATGGTCACGCTCGCGATGGATTGGCTGCGCAACCAGGGCGTGCGCCTGTTCGATGCGTACGTGAGCCCGGGGCATCGCCTCGCCAAGAACTTCTTCGAGGCACACGGTTTCTCCGCCAGGCTGATCGTCATGCATCACGACGACAGCGATGACTGACGACGTCGGTCTCGGCTCGATTCCGACCGGTGAGGTGGTCGAGCTTCTCCAATCCCTCATCCGCAACGGTTGCGTGAACGACGGCACACCGGAGTCGGGCCATGAGCATCGTTCGGTGGCGACCCTCGCCGATTATCTCGGAATGACGGGTGAGATCGTGGAACCGGCGCCCGGTCGTCAGAGCGTCGTGTATCGGATACCCGGACGGGATCCGGAGGCGCCCACCCTGATGCTGCTGCCGCACCTCGACGTGGTGCCGGCAGGGCCTCGTGGCTGGACCCACGATCCGTTCGGAGCTGAGATCGTCGACGGATTCGTGTGGGGACGGGGCGCCATCGACATGCTCAATGTCACGGCCGCAATGGCTGCGCTGTTCCGCCGCTATCTGCACGGCGAGCGTCCGCTGCTCCCGGGTGATCTGGTTTTCGCCGCCGTCGCCGACGAAGAGGCTGGAGGTGTCTTGGGGGCCGGTTGGCTGGCCGAGAACGAGCCGGAGCTGGTGGCGTGTGACTATGTCCTCACCGAGATCGCGACACCGCACCTGCATCGGGGCGAAGGCGGCGGTCTTCCGGTCACCGTGGCGGAGAAGGGCCCGCAATGGCAGCAGCTCTCGACGAGCGGCGTTCCGGGTCACGGCAGCCAGCCATACGGAACCTCCAACGCGATCGTTCCGCTGGCCGAGGCCATCACCCGGTTGGCGGCCGTGCCGACCCCGGTCGAGATCAGCTCCGACTGGGTGCGGTTCATCCACGGCAGCGGGCTCCCCGCCGATATGGTGGCCGACCTCACCGATCCGGACCGGGTCGATGCTGCCCTGGAGACGTTGCTCGAGATCGACGCCGGGCTGGCGCGGTGGGCGCACGCCTGCACCCATCTCACGCTTGCTCCGACTGTCCTCGACGCCGGGGTCAAATCGAATGTGATCGCCGAGCTCGCCACTGCGCAGGTGGATGTCCGCATCGTGCCCGGTCAGGACGAGACCACCGTTGCCGACCATTTCCGCAAGGTGCTCGGTCCCGACCTCGCCGACGAGGTGGAGGTGACGCCACAGACGGTGTTCCGCCCAACCGCGTCTCCACCGGAAGGGCCGCTGTGGGACGCGATCGGCGATGCCGCGCACGAACTCACCGGATCCCGCCGCCTGCTGCCGATGCTGATCCCCGTTGCCACCGATGCGCGATTCTTCCGGGACAGAGGGGCCGTTGCCTACGGTGTCGGGCTCTTCGACGACAGGATGAGCTTTGGCGACATGCTGCAGTTGTTCCACGGTCACGATGAGCGGGTGAGCATCGGGTCCGTGGAGCTGACCGCAGCGACGCTCGACCTCACATTGCTGCGGTTTGGCGAGCGGATCGGAGCTCAGCGGTGACCGGCGGCCCGTATCAGACGATCGTCTTCGACCTCGACGGTGTGCTGTATCGGGGTCGCGAGCCGATCGATGGCGTGGCCGCCGTGGTCGAAAGGGTGCAGCGCACCCACCATGTGCTGTTTGCCACGAACAACTCGACCGTCACCGAAGCCGGAATCGCCGAGAACATCCGCCGCCGCAGCGGTCTCGAGGTCGACCCGGCAACGATCGTCACGTCAGGCGCTGCCACGGCACGTGCGCTGGCTGGATCCGTCGACCGAGCCCTCGTCATCGGAGGCCCCGGTCTCCCCGTGGTCATGGAGCGGGAGGGCGTACCGGTGACCGACGACTGGCGCAAGGCAGATGCCGTCGTGGTCGGCCTCGACCGAGATATCAACTACGACAAGCTCGTCGCCGGGTCGTACGCGGTGCGCAATGGAGCGCGGCTCGTCGCCACCAACCACGATCCGACCTTCCCCACGCCAGAAGGTCTGGCCCCGGGTGCGGGTTCCATCGTTGCTGCTCTGGAAACGGCAACGGAGACCATGGCCGAGGTGATGGGTAAGCCCCACCCGCCCTTTGCCGCCGCACTCCGGGAGCTGGCCATCGGGAGGGTCGTTGTCGTCGGCGATCGTCTCGACAGCGACATGGCGCTGGCCCGGGTCAACGGCTGGGGTGCGGTGCTCGTGCTCACCGGTGTCACCACGGCGGCGGCCGCATCGCAGGCGGACGTGGACCATGTGCTGGAGTCCGCCGCCGAGTTGGATCGCATCCTCGGCTGAATGCTCGCGACCGAGGGGCTGTCTTGCGGCGCCGGCTAACCGGATCCGAGGATCGCCGAGCGGGGCCGGTGCAGCTCGCGTACCCGTCGCAGCAACAGCGGACGCAGCGGCAGCGTGAGCACTACGCCGGCCACGAAGCCACCGGCGTGAGCTTCCCAGGCTATCCCCTGACCCTCGAGTCCGAACTGGCTGAGGAACCACAACCCGAGGAAGATGATCGCCGGTACGGGGACGAACAGGAAGGCGAACCACGACAAGATACGGTGCTGTGGGAAGAGCACCAGATAGGATCCGAGGACTCCTGCGATGGCGCCCGAGGCGCCCACCAGCGGGATGGTCGACTCCGGGTTGAGCCACACGAAGGCGCCGGTGGCGAGGAGCCCTGTCACCAGGTAGAGGAGGAGGTACCACAACCTGCCGAACGCCTCCTCGACGTTGTTGCCGAAGATCCACAGGAACCACATGTTGCCGAGGATGTGGAACAGACCGCCGTGGAGGAACATCGACACCACCGCCGACACCCAGACGTTCTTGGCGGCGAACTCGGGAGCTGCGGCGTCATCTCGACAGATGCCCGAATTTATCTCGGTGGGGCTGAGGGCCTCGCCCGTGGTGAGCTCACAGGCGATCGCGGCGTGCTCGTAGGCGAACTCGACCGCGGCCGCTTCGGTCGTCTGCGGCTGCCATCCGAAGAACACGAGCAGGTTGAGGGCAATGATGGCGACCGTCACCACCGGTGCAATGCGGGTCGGGTTGACGTCCCGGATCGGAAACAATGCTCGTTCCTGTCACACGCGGCGGGGATAATGGTCTCATGAATGATAAGCCCATCGCCGAATTGAGCCCGGCCGGCGACCTCGACACCACCATCGAACAGCTCGCTGCGGTCGATCCGGCGGACGCTGCCGATCTCGCCGAGAAGATCGCCACGGAGCTCACGACGCACCTCGATCCCCCTGCGCCGCCCCCATCCGATGCGGCGGATCCGCCGGGATCGTGACCCTGGTGGCCGAGCGGTTGGACATCAGCCTGGTGCAGCGCGGGCTGGTGCGCTCCCGCAGCCTGGCGCAGCGCCTGATCTCCGCCGGAGCGGTGCGGATCGACGACACCGTGGTGCGTCGTGCTGCTCAGCGGGTCGATTCCTCGGTCGTCATCGCGGTGGATCCGGATGCGAGCCGCTTCGTCAGCAGGGGTGGCGACAAGCTCGACCATGCGCTCGACGTATTCGGCATCGACGTTGCCGGGCGGCGTGCGATCGATGTCGGCTCGTCGACCGGTGGCTTCACCGACGTCCTGCTGCAACGAGGTGTGGCCGCGGTGGTGGCTGTCGACGTCGGCCGGGGCCAGCTCGATCCGTTGCTGCGATCGCACCCGGCGGTCACGGTATGGGAGTCCACCGATGTCCGGGCGGTCGAACCCGCTGCCGTGGGTGCGCCTTTCGATACCGTGGTGGCGGACGTGTCCTTCATATCGCTCCGCTTGCTCATGCCCCATCTCGCCGGTCTGGGAGCCGACCACACCGATTACGTCTTGCTGGTCAAACCGCAGTTCGAAGTGGGGCCGAGTCGCGTGGGTCGAGGCGGTGTCGTCGGCGACCGGCGCGACCGCGAGGTCGCGCTCGGTGAGGTCGTGGAGGCTGCGGCGCAGCACGGGCTGGGTCTCTGCGGCGCCACGGCGTCGCCGATCTTGGGAAGCGCCGGCAACCAGGAGTTCCTGGTGCATGTGCGGCCGGGGGAGGCAGTTGCCCGGCTTCTCCCAGTCGTCGCCGACACCGCCGGGGAGGAATCATGACCGATGGGTTGCGTCTCGGGCTGGTGCTCAACCCCAACCAACCGGCGGTGACGAGCGCCGCCGAGAAGTTGGAGAAGGCCGCCGCCAACCGCGGCATGATCACGTCGCGGATCGATCTGCACACCGGTGGCGAGGTCGACGTGGTGATCGGGATCGGTGGCGATGGCACCTTGCTCGAGGCGGCGCAGATCGCCTACCGCCACGACCTGCCGGTCGCCGGGGTCAACCTGGGGACCGTCGGCTATCTCACGGAGTTCGAACCGGACGATCCGGATCGCCTGCTCGATGCCGTGCTCGACGAGGGTCACGCCGAGCACGGTCGGATGACGCTGGAGGCGACGACGAGCGACGGTTCGTCCTGGCATGGGATCAACGATGTCGTGCTGGAGAAGGTGGTCACCCAGCGGCTGGTCACCCTGGCTGTCACCATCGATGGGGCGTATTTCACGACGTATCGTGCCGATGCCATCATCGTCGCCACCCCGCTGGGCTCTACCGCATACTCACTGTCGGCGGGCGGTCCGGTGTTGGACCCGGCGCTGCAGGCGCTGGTGCTCACTCCGGTGGCGCCGCACAGCCTGCTGTCGCGGTCGATCGTGCTCCATCCGGAGACCAGCGTCGAGTTCGAGGTCGGCAGCGAACGTTCCGTCAGGATCAATCTCGACGGCAAGGAAGCCGTGGTCGTGGAGGCGGGGGGCGTGGTGACCGTGCGTCGGGGAGACCGACCAGTCCGCTTCGTCAGTGGAGGTGGAGAGGTGTTCCCGCAGGCCGTGCGCAAGCAGTTCGGGCTCGACCATGCTTGAGGAGCTCATCGTCGACAATCTGGGGCTGATCGAGCATGCCCAGGTGGAGCTGGGGCCGGGGCTGGTGGTGGTGACGGGTGAGACCGGCGCCGGCAAGACGCTGCTGCTGGGTGCATTGGGTCTCGTGGTCGGGGGAACCGCACGTAGGGACCTCATCGGTCCCAAGGGCGACGAGGCCACCGTCCAGGCACGGTTCGACGTCGATGGCGAGGAGCGCGTGGTCATTCGCCGTCTCAGCAGTCGCGGCCGCAGCCGGGGGTATCTGGACGGGGCAATGGCATCGGCGGGGCAACTCGCCGAGACCGGACGAGCCGTCGTGGAGATCGTGGGACAGCACGATCATCTGCGTCTCGTCAGCGGGCGCCATGTACGAGCCATACTCGACGAGTCGCTCGACACCGAGGGCCGTCGTGCGGTGGAGGCATATCAGGCCGCCTACGCCGATCTGGAGACATTGCGCAGCCGGGCGGCGCAGCTCGGTGGCGACCGGCACGGGTTGGAACGGGAGCTCGACATGTGCCGCTTTCAGGCCGAAGAGATCGAGACAGCGGCGATCTCCCCGGGAGAGGACGCCGAGCTGGCGAGAGCAGCGAGCCGGCACCGCAACGCCACCGCCATCGGTGAGGCGCTGAGCGCAGCACACCAGGGACTCGGCGAGGACGGAATCGAGCCGCTGCTGGATCAGGTGTTGCTTGCGCTGGAGCGAGCCGCCGCCCTCGACCCGGAGAACGCCCAGCTGGCCCGCCAGGCGCTCGACATCGCCGGTCTCGTCGGCGACCTGCGCACCGACGTCGGCATCGCCGCCGTAGAGATCGACGGCGATCCTGGCGAGCTCGAGCGGCTGGAGCGCCGCATTGCCCGGCTCGGCGAGCTGCAGCGTAAGTATGGGGACACGGCTGCCGACGTGATCGCTTTCGGCGATGCTGCGGCGCAGCGTGCTGCCGAGCTGACGGAGCTGCTGTCGTCCGTGGATGAGCTGGATGAGTCGCTCGCCCTTGCTACGGCGGCGGTCGAGCGTACCGGCGCCGCGCTCACCACACAGCGAGTGCGTACCGGGGAGCGGATCGCTGCCGCTGCCGTCGACCACCTCCGAGAGCTCGGATTCGCCCAGCCGGTCGTGGAGTTCGCCGTCACATCACAACCGGCGGGTCCGTCCGGCTGTGATCGCATCGAGTTGCGCTTCGCCTCCTCGGTGGAGCTCGACGCCAGGCCGGTGGGGCGCATCGCCAGTGGGGGCGAGCTGAGCCGGCTCGTCCTTGCGATACGTCTTGCCGCCGGCGGCTCGGACCGGCACATCGCTACCTTCGACGAGATCGATGCCGGGGTCGGTGGCGCAGCGGCGCTGGCGTTGGGTCAGAAGCTGGCCGGCTTGGCCGAACGGCGGCAGGTGTTGTGTGTCACCCACCTCCCGCAGGTGGCGGCACATGCGACGACACATGTCGTGGTGTCACGTGACGGTGACACGACGCTGGTGGAAGTGGTCGATGGCGAACGGCGCATCGAGGAGCTCACCCGCATGCTGGCCGGCATGCCCGACAGCGAGCGGGGACGAGAGCACGCCGCCGAGCTGCTCGCCAGGAGCGCTGCCGCGGGGTCCTAGGCGCTGTTCGGGCCGGTGGTACAGTGGTCCCTTCCGACCAGGAGAGCTGTGTTGACGAAATTCGTCTTCGTCACGGGTGGAGTGACCTCGAGCCTGGGGAAGGGCATCACCGCTGCATCGTTGGGCCGGCTGCTGAAGGCACGTGGGCTGCGGGTCGTGGCGCAGAAGCTCGACCCGTACATCAACGTCGATCCGGGCACCATGAATCCGTTCGAGCACGGTGAGGTGTTCGTGACCGACGACGGTGGCGAGACCGACCTCGACCTCGGCCACTACGAGCGCTTCATCGGCGAGCGGTTGCGTCGCGACTCCAACGTCACCACAGGTTCGATCTATCAGTCCGTGATCCGCAAGGAGCGACGCGGCGAGTACCTCGGCGACACGGTGCAGGTGATTCCGCACATCACCAACGAGATCAAGGCCCGGATCCGCAAACTCGGCGACGACGACACCGTCGATGTCGTCATCACCGAAGTGGGTGGCACCGTCGGCGACATCGAGAGTTTGCCTTTCCTCGAGGCCATCCGGCAGGTACGCAAGGATGTCGGTCCCGAGAACACCTGCTACATCCATGTGACGCTCGTGCCCTACCTGTCGACGAGCGAGGAGCTGAAGACCAAACCGACGCAGCACTCGGTCGCCGAACTGCGGGGTCGCGGCATCCACCCCGAGATCATCGTGGTGCGTTCGGACCGGCCCCTGGACGATTCCGCCCGCCGCAAGATCAGCCTGTTCTGTGACGTGTCCACCGATGCCGTGATCTCGGCCATGGACGTCGACAACATCTATGCCGTGCCGTTGCACCTCCGCGAGGGGGGCCTCGACGAGGTGGTGTGTCGCGAGCTCCACATCGAGACTTCGCCGCCGGATCTGGCTGCGTGGACCGACATGGTCGATCGCATGCAGCACTCCACGGGAACGGTCACCATCGGTCTCGTCGGCAAGTACGTCGACCTGCCCGACGCCTATCTCTCCGTGGTGGAGGCGCTGCGTCATGGAGCGGCGGCGGCCGGAGTGGCGCTCGATCTGCGCTGGATCGCCGCCGAGGATGTCGACGGGCTCCTCGCCGCATCCCATCTCGCCGGGCTCGACGGGATCATCGTGCCCGGCGGCTTTGGATATCGCGGTGTCGAGGGCAAGATCCAGGCGATTCGCCATGCACGCGAAGAGGGTGTGCCGTATCTCGGGCTGTGTCTCGGGCTGCAGTGCGCTGTCATCGAGTTCGCTCGATCCGTGCTCGGCCATGCCGACGCCAACAGCACCGAGTTCGACCCGACGACCGATCATCCGGTCATCGACCTCATGGCCGATCAGCACGATGTCGAGGACATGGGTGGCACGATGCGTCTCGGGGTGTACCCGGCGAAACTCGAGGAGGGTTCGCTGGCGCACCGTCTCTACGGCGACCAGGTGATCTATGAGCGCCATCGACACCGCTGGGAAGTGAACAACCGGTTCCGCAAGGAACTGGAAGCGGCGGGGATGCGTCTCAGTGGCCTCTCGCCGGACAACCGCCTCGTCGAGATGATCGAGCTACCGGCACACCCGTACTTCATCGCGTCGCAATTCCATCCCGAATTCACCTCCCGGCCCGATGCGCCGCACCCGATGTTCGAGGGCTTCATCCGTGCGGCGGTGGCCCGGCACGAGCGTGAGCAGACCGCGGCCTTGCCCGTCGAGGCCGACGTCAATGCCGACGTGTAGCGGGTGACGGACGACCCGGTCTTTCGGATCATCGGGGCCAGAACCCTCTCGCACACCCCCTTCCTTCGCCTCGACCGGCTGCATCTCGTGGCCCCGGGTGAGCGAGCGATCGAGCGCGAGACGGTGCGTCATCCCGGTGCGGTGGCCGTCGTGGCCGTTGTGGAACGGGACGGTGTCGACCACGTCGTGCTGATCCGGCAATACCGAGCACCGATCGACTCGATGCTGCTCGAGCTTCCGGCCGGCAAGCTCGACATCGCCGGCGAGGATGGCATCACGGCCGCACACCGCGAGCTGAGCGAGGAGGTGGGGCTCGTTGCCGGGCGTCTCGAGCGCTTGATCGGGTTCCACACCGGCGCCGGATTCAACGACGAGTTCATCACCGTATACCTCGCGCACGAGTGCACACCGACGGAGACGACACCCGACGGTCCCGAGGAGGAGACCGCTGAGGTGATCGAGATCCCGGTTACGGCAGTGGCGGCCACCATCGCCTCGGGTGAGATCACCGATGCAAAGTCCCAGATCGGACTGATGGCGTTCCTTCATGCCGACGAGTTTGCGCAGCGGTCCCGCTGACCCAGCCCGACGATGACGCCGCTCCCGGATGCAATCGACGAGTTTCTCGCCGCACTCCGCACCGAGCGCGGGTTGGCGGCGAACACCATCCATGCCTATCGCCGCGATCTGGAGCAATACCGGGCGGTGCTGGCCGACAGAGGTGTTGAGTCCATCGACGACGTGGGCGAGAGCGAAGTCGCTGCGTATCTCGCCTGGATGCGCAAGCACGGATGGAAGCGCTCGACCATCGTCCGCAAGCTTGCTGCCGTCAACGGGCTGCACCGCTTTGCGGTCCGGGAGGAACTGGTCGGGCACGATCCAACGGCGATGATCGAGCGCCCGTCCCCGGGCCGCAGCCTGCCCAAGGCGCTCACGGTCGACGAGACGTTGCGTCTCATCGAGTCTCCGGACCCGGTGCGACCTCTGGGCCGACGCAATCGGGCGTTGCTCGAGTTCATGTACGCCACGGGCGCTCGGGTGGCCGAAACCGTGGCGGTCGACCTCGACGACGTGGATTACGAGACCAACACGGTGAGACTCACCGGCAAGGGCGACCGGCAACGCATCGTGCCGCTGGGACGTCACGCGGTGGCTGCCCTCGAGCACTACCTGCCGGAGCGACTGGAGCTGAAACGGGGCCGTGGCGACCCGGGAGCGATGTTCGTCAACGCCCGGGGCGGCCGGCTCAGCCGCCAGGGCGTGTACGACATCGTGCGCCGTGCTGCGCGGACCGCAGGGATCGACCCGGCACGGGTTTCGCCCCATGTGCTGCGCCATTCCGCGGCCACGCACATGGTGGAAGGCGGTGCCGACCTCCGCACCGTTCAAGAACTCCTGGGTCACGCTAATATCTCGACTACACAGGTTTACACCCGTGTGTCCCCACAACACCTACTCGAGGTGTTTGTCACGTCGCACCCACGGAGTGCGTGAAGGTCGATCGAGGGAGCAGCTGTGGACATCGAGGTCGCCAAGGCGTCGCTCACTGCCGAACGCGCCAAGCTGGTCGAGCAACTCACGGAGCTCGGAGCCACCGAGAAAGGTGAGTTGACCGGTGAGGTCGAGTTTGGCGATGGCTTTGCCGATGCGGCGGCCGCCACTGCGGAGCGGACGGAGGTGCTCGGTATCGTCGACAACCTGCACACCATGCTGCAGGATGTCGATACCGCCCTGTCGAAGATCGAGAAGGGAACGTACGGCAAGTGCGATTCGTGCGGCAACGACATCGGGGAAGCCCGACTCGCCCACCGGCCCAACTCGCACTACTGCGTCGACTGCAAGGCGAAGCGTTAGCCGGTGCAGTTTCCGCTGGCACATCTGAGCCGGCGCTTCTACGAAGTCGTGACCGCCCGAGCTCTGTCCGTCTCCGAACAGGCCGAGGTCCGGCACATCCTCGACGAGGCGGAGCACGAGCCGTTCTTCGCACAAGCCAGAGCCGATCAGCGGCATGCCTACGACACGCTGGTACGGCTGCGCAAGGTCATCGACGATCCCATTGCCCATCGTGCCGCCCTGCTCCACGACGTAGGGAAGGCAGCGCCGTACATCGGGCCGGTGCGGCGCGTAGTGGCGACCGTCCTCGACGCCGCCCGGTTGCCGCTCATGGGTTCGTTGCGAGCATATCGCCGTCATGGCGCCCTCGGCGCCGCCCGCCTCGAAGCGCTGGGTTGCCCCGCGCTGGTGGTGGATTTCGCCAGGCGCCACCCTGATCCGGACCCTCAGGGAAACGACCCGGCATTGTGGGCTGCGCTGCTCGCCGCCGACCATTCGTGACGTGACGGTTCGGTGAATCCGCGGCGAGCGGACGCGCCGTCGATACGATGGTGCGGTCATCGTTGGTCGTGGAGCATGGCATGAGCTACCAGGTGAAGACTCGGGTGTTCGAGGGGCCGCTCGATCTCTTGTTACAACTCATCACATCGCATCAGCTCGACATCACCGAGCTGAGCCTGAGCCGGCTCGTCACCGAGTATCTGGAGCACCTCGATGCGATGCGGGAGCTGGACCTCGAAGTCACTTCCGAGTTCCTCCTCATCGCGGCGACCTTGATTCAGCTCAAGGCGCGGACCTTGCTGCCCGGCGACGCCGCGATCGATCTCGACGAGGAGCTGGCGCTCGCCGAAGAGCGGGACCGGCTGCTGTCGCGGCTGCTGGCGTGCCTCACCTTCAAGGATGTCGCTGCGGTCCTCGCCCACCGCATGAACGGCAACGCACGTTTCGTTCCCCGGCTTGCCGGGCTGGATGTCGACGTAGCCCCGCCGCCGCCGGACGTACACCTCGGGATCGATCCCGCCGAGCTGGCGCTCATCGCCACCCGGGTATTCACCCGGCTCACCGACGAGCCGGACCTCGATCATCTCGAGCTGGACCTGCCATCGGTCGAGGCTGCCATCGACGATCTGCGCCGCAAGGTGAACGCCGAGGCGCTGGCGGAGTTCGACGATCTGGTGGCCCATTGCCAGCGGCCTCTCGAGGTCATCGCCTATTTTCTGGCCTTGCTGGAGTTGTCGCGATGGGGTGTGGTGAAGGTCAGCCAGGCGGCGACGGGCGGGCCGATAGAAGTGGCCGGGGTGCCCGGCGGCGAGACCACGATCTGGGAGACGGAGTGGCAGTGAGCAACCGCACAATTCTCGAGGCGATCTTCTTCGTGGCCGAGGAACCGCTGGCGGTGGGGGAGTTGGCCGAGCTGCTCGAGGTGTCGCAACAGGAGATCGAGAGTGAGCTCGAGAGTCTCGCCACCGACCTCGCGGCCACCGAGCGCGGTGTCGTGCTGCGACCGGTCGCCGGAGGCTGGCGGATGTACAGCCACCCCGATGCTCATCCGTACTTGGAGCGGTTCGCCGCCACGGAGAAGGCGACACGTCTGAGTGCCGCGGCGCTGGAAACGCTGGCGGTGGTGGCGTACCAGCAGCCCGTATCGCGCGCCCAGGTCGCCGAGATTCGCGGCGTCGATTCGGAGCGGGCGCTGCTCACGTTGGAGCGGCGGGGTCTCGTTGCCGAGATCGGCAGAGCGGACGGTCCCGGTCAGCCCTACCTGTACGGCACCACCGAGCTCTTTTTGGAGAAGCTCGGCGTCGATGATCTCACGGGTCTGCCGCCGCTGGCCGATCACGTGCCCCCGGCCAATGTGGTCGAGGCGCTGGAGCGGCCGTTCCGCCCCGAGGAGTGACCCAGCGGATCCACAAGGTGATCGCCGCCGCGGGGCTGGCGTCGCTGCGCAAGGCAGAAGCGATGATCCGCGAGGGGCGAGTCGACGTGAATGGCGCACCGGCGGTGATCGGGCAACGCATCGACCCCGATCGGGATCGCATCGAGGTTGATGGCGTAGTCCTCCCGGTCACGCCGGGACTGGAGTATCACCTCGTCAACAAGCCGCCCGGCATCGTGTCGACGGCCGCGGACACGCACGGACGGGCCACGGTCGTCGATCTGGTGGGCGCGGCGGTGCGGCTGTGGCCGGTGGGGCGGCTCGACGCCGACAGCGAGGGTCTGATCATCGTGACCAACGACGGCACGTTGACCCACCGGCTGACCCATCCCCGGTTTGCGGTCCCCAAGACCTATGTCGCACTGGTGGAAGGCGAGCCGGGGGCCGCAACGATCAAGGCTCTCGTCGGGGGCGTCGAGCTCGAAGACGGCCTGGCTACAGCACGGACAGCTCGCATCGTCGACCGTCGTCCGGGAAAGACTCTGCTCGAGATCGTGATGACCGAGGGGCGCAACCGGGAGGTGCGCCGGATGTGTGATGCGGTGGGCCATCCGGTGCAGCGGCTGGTTCGCACCGCGATCGGTGAGCTGCGAGACCCGGAGTTGCGACCGGGCACAGTGCGCCGGATGACGATTCAAGAGGTGCGGTCGCTGTACGAGGCCGCCGGCGCCGCATGGCAAGATGACGACCCCGCCCCGGGGGCGGAACCACCATGACCTCAGCCAGATCCTTCTCGCTGCCCACAGGACCGTTCCGGGCGACGGTTTCCGTACCCGGCGACAAGTCTTTGAGCCACCGTGCCTACATCTTCGCCGGGATGGCAGCGGGTCAGAGCGCCGTTGCCGGCGCCGGCACCGGCGCCGACGTCGCCTCGACCCGGAACGTGGTCGCAGAGCTCGGTGTCGAGATCGACGGAGAGCACGTGCGATCACCGGGCGTGGACGACTGGACGGAGCCCGCTGGTGATCTCGACTGCGGCAACTCGGGCACGACATTGCGGCTCATGGCCGGAGCCCTCTCCGGTCGGCCCTACCGCTCCACGCTCACCGGAGACCGTTCCCTGCGGCGGCGCCCGATGCGGCGCCTCGTGGCGCCGCTCGGTGCGCTCGGCGCCGACATCACCACCACCCACGAGGGGACGGCCCCGGTGATCGTGGGCGGGGGTGAACTGGGCAGCGCCGACGTGGAGATCCCGATCGCCTCCGCCCAGGTGCGTTCCTCCTTTGCGCTGGCTGCGCTGCAGGGTCGTGCTTCGTCGCGAGTCGACAGTCCGGTTGGGTTTCGGGATCACACCGAGCGCTGGTTGAGCACGCTCGGTCTCGGCGTCTGGGAGTCGAAGACCGCTTTTCGCATTCACCCCGGGTCGATTCCTCCGCACCGATACGAGGTGCCTGGCGACCCATCCTCGGCCGCCTATCTGTGGGCATTGGCCGCAACCCGTCGTGGCGCCTGGGTGACGACGCCCAACGTTTCCCTCAACCCGGGTCGGATCGGTTTCCTCCAGGTGCTGGAGCAGCTCGGCGCCGTCATCGATGCGGAGGTCACCAGTTCGATGCTCGGCGATCCGGTGGGCACGGTCACGGTCACCGGCCGTGGCCTGTTCAGCACCGAAGTGCGTGGAACGCTCACGGCGGCCTCGCTCGACGAGTTGCCGCTGGTGGGAGTGGTGGCCGCGCTCGGGGAAGGGATAACCACAGTCGCCGACGCCGCCGAGCTGCGCACCAAGGAATCGGATCGAATCGCATCAACCGTGGCGATGATCCGGGCACTGGGTGGTGGCGCCGAGGAGACCGAGGATGGGTTCGTTGTGGTGGGCACCGGCTTTCTCGAACCCGGAGTGGTCGAGACCAACGATGACCACCGCATCGCGATGGCTGCAGCCGTCGCCGCCTCCCGAATCAGTGGTGTCGTGCAGATCGAAGACGCCGAGGTCGCCGCAGTCTCCTGGCCGACGTTCTACGAAGATCTGGAGGCCGTGTGCTCATCGCGATAGATGGCCCCGGCGGAGTGGGGAAGTCGACGTTGGCGGCCGGCATCGCTGCCGAGACGGGTCTGCCGCACCTCGACACCGGATCGACCTATCGCGCCGCCACGGTGGCTGCACTCGACGCCGGAGTCGATCTGGGCGACGAGAGCGCCGTCGACGCTGCCGTGGCCCGAGTCGACATCCGCATCGAAGACGGCATGGCTTTCGTCGATGGCAGAGACATCACCCAGCGGCTGCGGAGCGAAGAGGTCACGGATGCGGTGAGCGTGGTGGCGGCACACAGCGATGTGCGGGATCGCATCGTGAGCCTGCAACGCTCATGGGTGGCATCGCGAGGTGGGGCGGCGGTGGTCGAGGGTCGAGACATCGGCACGGTGGTGTTCCCCGATGCCGACGTGAAAGTGTTCCTCACGGCGACTCCCGAGGTGCGCGCCCGGCGCCGGGCGGGAGATCAGGAAGCGGCGGGCAAGCACGTGGACGAGATCGCCGACGATCTCGCTCGCCGCGATCGCATCGATTCCACTCGGGAAGCCTCCCCGCTTCGTCCGGCGCCCGATGCCATGGTGATCGACACCAGCGAGCTCGATGTCGATGAGGTCCGGGCCATCGCGCTCGATCTCATCGCCGCCGCACCAGACAACCACTCCGGACCGGGTGAATCTCGCTGACTCAGCTCGAGACGTGGGCCGAGATGAGCGCAGCCTGGTCGTCGAGCACGCTGCGGCGTGGAGGCCGGTCGTAGTCGATGCGCAGGCCGAAGCCATCGCCGGAGGAGCGGGGTAACACGTGCATGTGGGTGTGGAACACATCCTGCCCGGCGACTGCACCGTCGGCGAGGAAGAGGTTGATGCCATCGCAGCGAATCTCGCTGCGGCGCAGGGCGGCGGCGCAGCGCATCGCCATCTGCATGACGCGGGCCCCCGTGCTCTCATCCAAATCGGCGAGCTGGGCGGCGTGGCTCTTCGGGACGACCAGCACATGACCGCTCGTCGCCGGGTTGATGTCCATGAAGGCCATCGTTGTGGCGTCTTCTGCCACGAGGCTGGCGGGGGCATCCCCGGCGACGATGTCGCAGAAGACACAGTCCGGTTCAGACACCGAGGAGCTCCAAGGCGTCGGTGGCGGACCAATCGCGATCCTGTTCGATCGGGCCGGTGGCCCCCGGGTCCTGCCGCGCATACGCACCCTCGACGAGCAGCTGCAGCGTCTGGATGAACCGACGCAACGAAGGTGGGAGCGGGAAGTACTCGTCCTCCTCGGTGATCCGCACCCGTTCGACGCCAGCGGTGGGCGCCACGGCTGCGATCACCTCCTGCACTCGCTGGTCGGGAGCGGAGGCTCCGGCGGTGACCCCCACGATGTCGTGGCCATCGAGCCACTCGGGGTCGATGTCGGCCGGGTCGTCGATGCGGTGTGCAACCGCACCGGCGTTGCGAGCCACGCGGACCAAGGCCTGAGTGTTGGACGAGTTCTCCGACCCCACGACCAGGATGAGCGATGCCCGCGCGGCGAGTTCCTGCACGGCAGCTTGCCGGTTCGTGGTGGCGTAGCACAGGTCGCTCTTCCGTGCGGTCCACAGGGCAGGGAATCGGTCGGCCGCATCGGCGAGCACGTCTTCCCATTCGTAGAGCCCGAGCGTCGTCTGGGCAAGGAGCGCCACCTGGTCCGGGTCGTTCGCTGTGAAGTCTCCGAGCCCGATGCGTGGGTCGATGAGCGTCGCCGCCTGCGGCGCTTCGGCGACGGCTCCGACGGCCTCGTCGTGTCCCTCGTGTCCGACGTAGATGATCTCGTAGCCCTTGTTCGCCATGCGTTTCATCTCGTGGTGCACTTTGGTGACCAGCGGGCACACCGCATCGACCATCACCGCCGCCCGCTCTTCGGCTGCGGCGACCACCTCCGGCGCCGACCCGTGTGCCGAGAGCATGACCGGCCGACCGGGTGGCACTGCGCTGATGTCGTCGACGAATATCACCCCGGCGCGTTCGAAGGCGGCGACGACTGCGGCGTTGTGCACGATCTCGTGGTAGCAGTAGACAGGCGGATCGAAGACGTTGACCATCCAGGTCAGCGCCTTGATCGCCATCTCCACCCCCGCACAGAACCCGCGCGGCTCGGCGAGCAACACTTTCGAGACCATCGGGAGATGGTACCGCTGCCGGCGACCTCACCGATTGCCCGGCGGACGTGATCGAGACCTGGTGCGCCGCCGGCCGTCGATCTTGCCACCGGTACACTTCGGCCCGTTCCATGTCGTACCCGACGATTCTCGAGGTGGTGCCGGGTAGCGCCGGTGCGGCCGCCGGACTCGAGGTTGGAGACGAGCTGCTCGCCGTCAACGGCATTCGACCCACCGACGTGATCGAATACCAGCAACTCGTGGACGAGCCCGATCCGGAGGTCGTGATTCGACGCGCCGGCAGCGAACGACAGCTCGTCGTCGACAAGACGGCGGGTGTGCCTCTCGGCATCAGGCTCAACTCTTCGATCTTCGATCGGGTGCAGACCTGCGACAACCACTGCGAGTTCTGCTTCATCTATCAGCTGCCGCCGGGGATGCGGAAGTCGCTGTACCTCAAGGACGACGACTACCGGCTGTCCTTTCTCTACGGCAACTTCACCACCCTCACTCGTTTCACCGAAGCGGACGTGGCTCGGGTGGTCGAGGAGCGTCTCGACCCGCTGTACGTGTCGATCCACACCACCGAACCGCACCTGCGTAGCTCCATGCTGCGCAACCCACGAGGAGCGACGAGCCTGCGCTGGCTGCGTGCCTTGCTGCAACACGGGCTCACCGTGCACGGCCAGATCGTGCTGTGTCCCGGGATCAACGATGCAGCCGTGCTCGATCGGACCTGTGCCGAGATCCTGTTGCGGTACCCACGGCTCGCATCAGTCGGCATCGTTCCGCTGGGTTTGTCGAGATACAACCCGGAGCCGCAGCTGCGGGTGCACACCGCCGAGGGGGCCGCCGCCGATCTGGACATCATCCATCGCTGGCAGATGCGTGCGCTTCAAACGATCGGACGCCGGATGTTCTTTGCGTCCGACGAGATGTACCTCGCTGCCGACCGGCCGGTGCCGGACAGCGAGGCGTACGAGGACTTCCCGCAACACGAGAATGGCATCGGCATGGTGCGCGCCTTCTACGACGAGCTGGACAGGCTGGAGCACGGGACGAAAGGTTCGGCACCGGTGATCACCGGCGAGTGGAGATCCATCCCCGCTGCGCCGGCGTGGGGATACCGGGCTCCGCGCACCACGGCCACCCACCGGCCGCACGACGACGGCGCGGGACTTGCCGTGGTCGTGACCGGCGAGTACGGAGCCCGCGCCCTGGCCCCCGTCCAGGACAGGCTGGAGCGGCTCGCCGGGCGGCGCATGCGCCTTCTGCCGGTGCCCAACACGTTCTTCGGTGGCAACGTCGCAGTCGCCGGGCTCATCACCGGACGCGACGTGGCGGACGCCATCGCAAACGACTCCGGGGAAGCCGCGATCTACCTCTTGCCTGACGTCGCTCTGCAAGGCGACCGGTTCCTCGACGACCTCGAACTCGACGCCGTGGCCGCTACAACCACCGTGCCCGTGCGGGCCGTGCCGGCGACCGCCATCGGCTTGCTCGAAGGGATGGCCGCGTGAGCAAGCTTCCCGTCGTCGTGATCCTGGGCCGCCCCAACGTCGGAAAGTCGACCCTGGTGAACCGCATCCTCCACCGTCGTGCCGCCGTGGTGGACGAGCAGCCCGGAGTCACCCGGGACCGGCGCGAGTTCGTCGCCGAATGGAACGGGAGGGACTTCCTCGTCGTCGACACCGGTGGTTGGGAGCTGTCGCCGGATGAGGAGTTGACGATGGGCATCCGCAGCCAGGCCGAAGTGGCCGTGGCGGCGGCCGATCTCGTGGTCTTCGTCGCCGACGCCACCACGCAGCTGACCGACGACGACCAGGGCGTGGCCAAGATCCTGCAGCGAAGCGACACGCCCTACCTGTTCGTGGCCAACAAGGTAGACGGGGAGCGACACGCCCTGGATCTCGATCATCTGTGGTCGCTGGGGCTGGGAGAGCCGATCCACGTCTCCGCCAAGCACGGCCGCGGCATGGGTGATTTCCTCGACACGCTGGTGGAGACGCTGCCCGCGGAGGGGAGCGCCGACAGCGAAGACTTCGTCGCCAGCCTGGCCATCATCGGCCGTCCCAACGTCGGCAAGTCGACGCTGCTCAACAAGCTCGCCGGCGAGGAGCGGGTCCTGGTATCCGAGGTTCCCGGGACCACCCGTGATCCCATCAACCTGGTGATCGAGCTCGACGGTGAGCCGTTCGAGATCATCGACACAGCCGGCATCAAGCGGCGCACCAAGATCAAGGAGGACGTGGAGCACTATTCCGTGTTGCGGGCCCGGGATGTGTTGAAACGCAGCGATGTTGCTCTGCTCGTCATCGACGGCACCCAGGGCGTCACGCATCAGGAGCAACGTCTTGCCGAGGAAGTCGTGGACGCCGGTGTCGGGCTGATCGTCCTGCTCAACAAATGGGACGCCGTCGACGAGGAGAGCCGGCTGCGCACCGAAGACGGTGTGGCGGATCGCCTGGCGTTCGTGTCGTGGGCCCCGGTGCTGCGCCTGTCGGCGCGAACGGGCAGCCGCACCCACCGCCTGCCCAAAGCGATCCGGGCGGTGCTGGAAACCCGGCGCACTCGCATCCCCACACCAGATCTCAACCGGCTCGTCCGCAAGTGGCAGGAAGCTCACCCTCCGCCGATGCGGCGCGGCAAACGGCCTCGCATCATCTATGCGGTGCAGGCCGCCACGGATCCACCGACGATCGTGTTGTTCGTCCGTGGCGGTGATCTGGAGCCCGACTATGTACGCTTCCTGGAGAACCGGCTCCGCGGCGAGTTCGACTTCACCGGAACACCGATTCGGTTGTAC
>JBFISM010000012.1:0-44267 GCA_041608535.1 Acidimicrobiia bacterium | reverse complement strand
GGACATCGCTGCGGCAGCGGCACGCTAAGACCTACGGCCGACGAAGAGCACATCGATGGCAGTGGCCGGGCCCTCATCCCGCTCGACGATGCGCTCCACCGTCTCCGACCGGACAACATCGAGACCGGCGAAGTCCTCTTCGAGCTGACTCTCGGTGAACAGGACGGCCGGAAGCTGCGGCCCGCCGACGCCGTGCTCCAAATTGTCGAGGTGGTGTGCCACGACGAACACATGACCGCCCGGGGCCAGCACGGCACGGGCGAGCCCGTGGACGATGCGCCGGTGCTCCTCGATCATCTGTAGGTAGGACAGCACGACGTAGTCGAAGGTGCGGTCACCCGGATCCCAGACCGTGAGATCCGCTGCTTCGAAGGTCACCGCGACGCCCGCGGCAGCGGCCAGCTCCCGAGCCTGGTCGACAGCCACGGGCGACAGGTCGACACCGAGCACGTCGTGGCCGTGGAGCGCCAGCCAGACGGCGTTGCGACCCTGCCCACAGCCCAGGTCCAGCACCCGACCCGGAGACCGATGCGCGAAGAAGGCGCGGACGAACACGTTCGGCTCGACACCGAACACCCAGCCCTCGGTCCCGTAACGCTCGTTCCAAAACGCCAGGCGCTCCTCGGCGGTGGGTGGCCGGTCCTCCGGGTAGCCGGGTGGTGCGCTCATCACGGGCAATCTACCGGCCCGGCGCCGGCCGCCGGTGAGGCCCGGCACCGCCTGTGCCAGCCCGACAACAAGGAACCGTATTGGGTACTCGTGCGTCTCGTGTGGGAAGGTTAAGGAGGCATGCCTGACGGTTCTGGTACTCGTGAGCGATGAACGCCGCACCGATGCGTCGGTGCAGCGCGTCCGGGAGCAGTCCTTCGAGGACTACTACCGCAATCACCGCGAGCGGATGCTGCGGGCGCTGGCTCTCACGCTGGGGGACCCCGATCTGGCCGCCGAAGCCACCGACGAGGCGATGGTGCGGACCTACCAGCACTGGAGAAAGGTACGCCGCTACGCCAACCCGCCGGGGTGGACATATCGCGTCGGACTCAATTGGGCGCGCTCTCGGCTCCGCAAGTCCAAGCGGGAAGAACCCGGCGACATCCCCGAAGTGGCCCGCTTCGATACGGTGACGAGCGATCCCAAGCTGGTGGAGCAGATCGTGCGGCTCCCCCTCCCCGCCCGCACCGTTGTCGTGATGCGCTACTACTTGCAGTGGTCGAACACCGAGATCGCCGATGCGCTCGACGTACCGGTGGGCACCGTCAAGAGCCGGTTGCACCGTGCCTTGGGCGATCTCCGGCAGCGCCTCGAGGAGCGCAGATGAGCCTGGACGACCGTATCGAGCACGCCCTCGGCGAGTCGGCCGAGAGTTTCGGCACACCCCCGAGCCAGCTGGAAACTGTGATCATCCGCGGCCGGCGCCGGCGGTTGGCGGCGCGGTTGGTCACATTGCTCGGCAGTGGCACGGCGCTGGTGGTGGCGCTCGCCGTCACGGTGAGCTTCACCAGGGCTGCCAGCGAGCCCGAGGTGATCGTTGGGGAGCAGACCCCGGGTCCGGCGATCGAGACGACAGCTCGCGAGCGCGAAGTGGCCGGCCACCTCGCTGAGGATGCCGCCGGCTACACGCTGACCCTGGCGGGAAGCGGCGACGTGATCCGCATGGTCGAAGCACACACTGCCCAAGTGGAGGGCAAGGCGCTGTTCGGACCCGGGGTGAGCGATCGAGCCGACGGCTTTATCTACACCATCTCCGACGTCGTCGAGGGCAGTGACACGAGACAGGGCTGGGTGATGTGGGTTCCGGCCGGTGCCGCACAACCGATCGTTGTCGCAGACGAACCCGAGGCTGGGGTCGGTCAGGTGCTGGGAGTGGTGGACCACGACGAGCGGCGCTATGCCGTCTACTCGACGGTCTCGGGGCGGACGGTGCAGCTGCGCCGTGCCCCGCTCGACTCCGCCGAGGCCACCGGCGGCGAGACCCTGCTCGACGATTTCACGACCGGAGACGCCGCCGGTTCCATGATCGTCACCTCGGACACGGAGGATGGATGCTCGCGTCTCGAGTTTCTCGACCCGACCGGCAGCTCGGTCGAGCGTGTCGCCGTTCCGGTGGCACCGTGTCCGGTGCTCGATCAGGTGACCCTCTCCCGGGATGGTACGAAGCTCGCCTATCTCGATCGGACCAACGACCGCAATCTGCTCGTGGTCGTGTCGCTGGGCACCGGCAAGTTGGAGGCCAGCCACGAGCTGTCGTCGCGAGAACGGATACTCACCTTCGACGGAGATCAAGTGACCCTCACCGGTGGCACAGCCATCGATGTCGCATCCAACGCCGAGGTTGACGACGCAGAACCTGCGGCATTGGAATTGCGTCTCAACACCAGGCTCGTGCTGCAAGTGCCGGGTCGGACCGGGACGCTCACCTACGACGAAGCCCAAGCGCTGACGGCCTTCACCGCAACCCAGACGCCCGGGGCCGAGGCGAGCCCCGGCAACGACCTGCTCAGCGAGTACCTCGACGCCGGGTGGAGCGTCGATGTTCGGCCCGACCCAGATGCAGCTGCCACCCCGGTGGATCTCGATGCGTACGGCGTCACCTTGCGGGGAATCGGACCGTACGTCATCGGCAACAGCATCCAGCGGGTCGCCGACGAGTCGGGCCACGACCTGCTCGGCAACCGCCCACGCCTGCGGTGCAGCACGATGCGGATATCACCACGGCTCGGGGTGACGGCGGAGGATGCGACCCTTCTCGTCACCGAGGATCGTCTCGCCGGTATCGAGTTCGCCACGAATCGGTTCGCCTTCGATGGCGTGACCGTCGGCACTTCGCTGGCCGACGCCATCGATCGCCTCGCCGACGCCCAGGTCCGCACCACGGCCAGCCAGACGATGCTCGTGGTGGCGATCGATGAGCTGTCGATGGCCGAGTTCGTCGCAACCGACGGGGCGATCACCAGCTTCCGTGTGGTCGGCTCAGAGAGCTGCCGCTGAGTTCGGCACGCCGCGGCCTCGCCACGCCTGTATCCACGGCCGCCACATCGTCATCCGATGTGCTTCAGCGCCTCCCGCCGCGACAGACCGGAGAGCTGATCCTCGTGCGCTCCGACGAACCGGCGGACGGCGTCTGGATCGCTCTTTGCGTACTCCCGTAACGCCCACCCGATCGCCTTCCGGATGAAGAACTCCCTCTCGTGAGCGCGGCGCAAGCAATAGTCGAACAGTCGGGTGGCATCGGTGTCAGCCCCGTGCCGCAGCTGGGCGAGTATCGCCGTGCGCCGCAGCCACAGGTCCTCGTCGTCGATCCAGCGATCGAGCACCTGACCCACTTCGCCGGGATGCCGGGCGAACAGGTGGCCGACGAGGTGGGCGGCGATCTCGTCGACGAAATCCCACCATGCTCCCTCCACGATCAACCGGCGATACAGATCCAGACGGGGCAGCTCGATGAAGCGCTCGTGATGTCGAGCCAGCGAGATGGCGAAATACTTCTCCTCACGATGTGGCTGTCGCCACAAGGCCCGGACTGCGGCTTCGTACTCAGCAGCGCTCGTCACCGGGAAGGCTTCCACCATGGCCTCGAAGACCGGCATGCGCTGTGGCTTCTTCACTCCGTAGCACGGCATGTCGGTCTTCATGTATGCGGCCATCCCCCGGGCCGACTCCGGATCGGCGAGCCGAGCCAGTCCTGCGGCGACGAAAGCGACCATCTCCTCGGTCTGCAACACCATGCTCCTCCTCCCCGATCAGGTGCACCATGGCAGATCGACGACGTTTGGCGGCCCGCCGTATACACTCCTCGCCCGCTGCCGGATCGAACCGGCACCCACACCAGCGAAGGGACACCATGGCATCTGCGATGATGCGATGGCGGCGAATCGCCATCTTCCTCACCATCCTTGCCCTGCTCGGCGCCGCTTGCGGCGGCGACGACGAGGCCGAGTCGTCAACGACCACCGCGGCGCCTCGTCCGCCGACCACGACCACGACCGTGGCGCCATCGACCACAGCGGCCACACCGTCGACCACCTCCTCGACGGCGGCTCCGGTTGGCGATCCGTCGCTGCTCAACGGGATGCCGACACCGACGGACGTCGACGCCGATCGCCGTGTCGTTGCTGTCAAGATCGACAATCACCCCGACGCCAGGCCCCAATCCGGTCTTCAGGACGCGGACGCCGTCATCGAGCTGGTCGTGGAGAGTGGGATCACCCGGTTCATCGCGCTGTTCCACACATCGGACAGCGAGTACGTCGGGCCCATCCGCTCCGGGCGTCCCACCGACCCCACCCTGGTGGCGCCGCTCGATGCCCTGCTGCAGATCTCCGGCGCCCAGCCGTGGGTGCAATCGATCATCCGCAACGCCGGGGTCCCGATCCTCAGCGAGACTCGGCCAAACACGTTCCGCATCCCGCGTGGCAATCGAGCCTACGAGCGCACGCTGTATGCAAACACCATCGAGATCCGCAACGTCGGCGATGAGCGTGGTGTCGATGACGCACCACCCACCGGCCCGTGGTTCGAATTCTCCGCCGATCCGACCCCGACCACCGAGGACGTGGAGGTCGCGGAGTTCAACTGGAGCCCACTGTGGCCGAGCGTCCGCTGGCAGTGGGACGGTGCGCAATGGCTTCGGTTCAACGCCGACACTCCACACGAGTGGGTGGACATCGATGGAGAGGGCGAGCAGATCGCCGCCGACGTGCTCGTTGTCATGATGGCGGACCAATACACGGCGAGTGGGTCCAGCGGGAGTGCGGTACCCGCACTCACCACCGTGGGCGAGGGACCGGCGTTGGTCTTCCACGACGGCGGGGTACTCGAGGCCGTCTGGTCTCGCGAGGAGGTCGAGGATTTCTTCGCCCTCACCACGCCGGACGGCGACCCGGTCTCGATCCCGGCCGGCCGATTGTGGATCTCCGTCTTCCCTGATCATCGCACGATCACCTGGGAGTGACGTGATCGGCAGCGCCGCCGACATCGCCGCCGCGGTTCGCAGCGGCCGGACCACCGCCACTGAGGTGGTCGAGACCCACCTCGCTGCCATCGACCGGCTCGAGCCCCAGCTCAACGCCTTCACGCTCGTCACCGGGGACGCCGCCCGTGCCGCCGCCGGCCAGATCGACGAACGTTGTCGCAACGGCGAAGCGCTCGGCCCGCTGGCCGGCGTCCCGATCGGGGTGAAGGACCTCATCGACCAGGCGGGCACGCCGAACACCCGCGGCACGAGCGGGCCGCCGGCGATGCCCGACATGAACGCACCCTGTGTCGATCGGCTGCTCGCGGCGGATGCCGTCGTGGTGGGGCGCACCGGTCTGCACGAGTTTGCCTACGGGTTCTCGTCGGAGAACCCCTGGTTCGGGCCGGTCCGCAATCCATGGGACCCGGCGACCTCCCCCGGGGGCTCCTCCGGTGGGTCCGGTGCCGCGGTTGCGGCGCAGCTCGTGCCGGTGGCGCTCGGCACCGACACCGGTGGGTCGGTGCGGGTGCCTGCCGCACTGTGCCGCATCGTCGGTCTCAAGGTCACGCACGGGCGTATCCCGCTCACCGGCGTGTACCCGCTGGTTCCCTCCGTCGACACCGTCGGACCGCTGACGCGCACGGTGGCGGATGCCCGGCTGATGTACCGCGTCATGGCGGGCTTCGACGCAGTAGATCCGTGGTCGGTGCCGGTCGAGGTCACCATCGGCGGAGCCGGGGTGGCGCTCGACGAGATCACGGTGGGGATCCCCCGGCCCTGGGTCGATGACGAGCTGAGCGACGACGTCGCCACCGGATGGAGCTGGTTCGTGGACGCCGTGCGTGACTGCGGGGTGACCGTCATCGATCTCGACCTACCCGACCTGGATTTCCCGGGTCTGATCATCGAAGCGCTGGCCGCTGAAGTGGCCAGCGTGCACCGCGAGCGTTTCGCCACGCAGCCGGACTCCTACGGCCCCGAGGTACGGCAACGGCTGGAGAGCACGTTCGATACCAGCATCGACGACTACCTACGTGGTCTCGAGTGGCGGGCGAGACTGCGCCGCTCGCTGCGCATCGCATTCAGCCGCTGCGATGCGCTGATCACGCCGACCGTTGCTGCGATGCGCAAGGAGATCGGCGTCGACACGATAGAGATCGCGGGACGGCCGGTCCCCTACCGCCTCCCGTTGAGCCGGTTCACCGCACCGGTCAATCACGCCCTGGCACCGGCGCTGTCGCTACCCCTGGGCGGACACGTGGCAGCCGCACAGCTGGTCGGTCCGATGTGGTCGGAGGCCAGGCTCCTCGACATCGCCGAAGCTCTCGAGACACGAAACATCGTGTCCACACCGACACCGCCACTTGCCGGGCGCGACGACTCGGCCTGAAGCGGCGGGTCGCTCCCGTAGGAAGCATCGACAAGCTCTGGGACTGATATACACTTGCCCGTGTGTGCGGGGATGCACGATGCGGGCCGGTGCTCGGAACCGAGACTTGCCCAAGATGCCAGTAGGAGGCGTAGCCAGTGGCGGATCAGACCATGACCGTGCCGCAGGATCGCGAGGCCCTCGATAGGGTCGTGATCCGTTTTGCCGGCGACTCGGGTGACGGGATGCAGCTCGTCGGCTCGAGATTCACGGCGGCCTCCGCACTCTTCGGCAACGACCTCGCCACGCTGCCGAACTTTCCAGCCGAGATCCGCGCCCCCCAGGGCACTCTCCCCGGAGTCTCCTCGTTCCAGGTGCACATCGCCGATTGGGACATCCTCACCCCCGGCGACAACCCCGACGTCCTCGTCGCCATGAACCCGGCCGCCCTCAAGGCCAACATCGGGGATCTGCGGGGTGGTGGACTCCTGCTCGTCAACACCGACAGCTTCGAAGAGCGCAACTTCGCCAAGGCAGGCTACGACACCGACCCCCTGGAGGACGGGAGTCTCGAGGGCTACCACGTGCTCAAAGCGCCGATGGAAGAGCTGACCAAGCTGGCCGTCGCCGACACCGGCGTGAAGGGCCGAGCCACGTTGCGGTCGAAGAACTTCTTTGCTCTCGGATTGGTGTCGTGGATGTTCAACCGCCCCACCCAGCCGGTCATCGACTGGGTCGAGCGCAAGTTCGGACCAGACGAGCCCGTCGCCAAGGCCAACATCGCTGCGTTCCGGGCGGGATACAACTTCGGCATCACCACCGAGGAGTTCCACCACACATACGAGATCGAGCCGGCGACGCTGCCACCGGGGACGTACACCAATGTGACGGGCAACCAGGCCCTGGCGTGGGGCTTCATCGCCGGCGCCCAGAGCGTCAAGCTCCCGCTGTTCTACGGCTCGTACCCGATCACACCGGCGTCGAGCATTCTCGAGGAGCTCGCCCGCCACAAGAACTTCGGCGTGCGCACCTTCCAAGCAGAGGACGAGATCGCAGCCATCGGCATCGCTCTCGGTGCAGCGTTCGCCGGTCATCTCGGTGTCACGGGGACGAGCGGGCCTGGGGTGGCCCTCAAAGGCGAGACGATCGCCCTGGCGTTCCAGACCGAGATACCCCTCATCATCGTCAATGTGCAACGGGCCGGCCCTTCGACCGGGATGCCCACGAAGGTGGAGCAGGCGGATCTGCTGCAGGCACTGTACGGACGGCACGGTGAGGCGCCGCTGCCCGTGGTCTCGGTCACCAGCCCGAGCGACGCCTTCGACACCGCCATCGAGGCGTGCCGGATCGCCGTCAAGTACATGACCCCCGTCGTCCTGCTGTCCGACGGGTACATCGCCAACAGCTCCGAGCCTTGGGCGCTCCCCGATGTCGAGGCCCTCCCCGACCATTCGATCCCGTTCGCCACCTCCTCCAACACCGACAACGGATTCCTCCCGTATCTCCGCGATCCGGAGACGCTGCGCCGTCCCTGGGCGATTCCCGGCACTCCCGGGCTCGAGCATCGTGTCGGCGGGCTGGAGCACGAAGCCGAGACGGGCAACGTCTCGTACGATCCGAGAAACCACGAGGCCATGACCATCGTCCGTGAGGAGAAGCTCCGGCGCATAGCGCTTGACATCGCGCCGGCCGAGGTGCACAACGGAGACGGCGCCGATATGGTCGTCGTGGGTTGGGGATCCACCTTTGGTGCGATCCGCGCCGGTGTCAACAACGCAGCGCGCGGTGGCGTGATGGCGGCGCACATCCATCTGCGGCATCTCAACCCGCTGCCGCCCAACCTCGGTGAGCTACTGGCGGCATACGACAAGGTGCTCGTTCCCGAGCTGAACCGGGGTCAGCTCACCAAGATGCTGCGTGCCGAATACCTCGTGGACGCCATTCCCTATCCCAAGATCCAGGGACTGCCCTTCAAGGCGGCCGAGATCGCAGCGAAGATCGTGGAGCTGGCCGAATGACCGACACACCAACCAGGTACGAGCGGAGCGACTTCCAGTCCGACCAAGAGGTCAGGTGGTGCCCCGGGTGTGGGGACTACACCATCCTGGCCACCGTGCAGAATCTGCTGGCGGAGCTCGACGTCGACAAGGACAAGCACGTCTTCGTCTCCGGTATCGGGTGTGCCGCCCGCTTCCCGTATTACGTGGAGACCTACGGGATGCACTCGATCCACGGGCGGGCACCGGCCATCGCCACCGGAGTCGCCACGGCCAACCCGGACCTCACGGTGTGGGTCGTCACCGGCGACGGCGACGCCCTGTCGATCGGAGGCAACCACCTCATCCATGCGCTGCGGCGCAACGTGAACATCAAGATCCTGCTGTTCAACAACCAGATCTACGGACTCACCAAAGGTCAATACTCGCCGACCTCCGAGGTCGGCAAGCGAACGAAGACGAGCCCGACGGGCTCCATCGACAACCCGTTCAACCCGGTCTCGCTCGCTCTCGGCGCCGAAGCCACGTTCGTGGCGCGCACGATCGACATGGACCGGACACACTCGGCGGAGATCATCCGGGCCGCATATGAGCACCGCGGGGCTGCGTTCGTCGAGATCTATCAGAACTGCAACGTGTTCAACGACAAGGCCTTCATCGCGCTCACCGGCCGCACCGAGCGGGAAGAGAACCGGATCTACCTCGAAGCCGGCCGGCCGATCCGCTTCGGCGCCGACAACGAGTACGGAGTCGCCATGGGCTCGAGGGGAGCGACCATCGTCAAGGTTGCGGACGTCGGAGAAGCGGCACTGCATGTCCACGACCCGGAGGTACCGGAACCCTCCGTCGCCTTTGCGCTGAGCCGGTTGTCCGCCGGCCCGTATGGACCGACCCCGATCGGGATATTCCGGCAGGTGGAGCACGGTGCCTATGGGGATCTCATGCAGCGGCAGCTGCTCGATGCTCAAGCGAGGAAGGGACCGGGGAATCTCGCAGATCTGATCCGATCTGCCGGCACCTGGGACGCCGGCTGACGGAACGCCACTCATGCGGGTAGCGTGCCTGCGGTGAGCCGGCCCGATGTCGTGACCATCGACTTTCGCAAGCACCCGGACACACCTCACTGGCGCTTCTCGATGTACCGGCTGGGCGTGGACGGGTACGGCACCTGGTTGTGGTCCCCGGATGGCTCAATGGCGCGCCGCGGAGCCGAACCTGCCATCACGATGCGGGGGCGCCATGTCAAGCTCATCCCCGAGGATGCGTGGTGGACAGCCATCTGGGCGGAGGATCTCCCCGACGTGGAGCGCCCCGACCTCTTCATCGACATCGTCACCCCGCCACGGTGGACGGGTTCGGTGGTGACCATGACCGATCTCGACCTCGACATCGGTCGGTGGGATGACGGACGGGTAGAGGTCTTCGACGAGGACGAGTTCGCCGAGCACCGAGAGACACTCGGGTACCCCGACCACCTGGTCGACCGGGCGAGAACCACCACGGCCAAGCTCTACCTCGACGTGCTCAACCGCACCGAGCCGTTCGACGCCGTGGCGCGGCGGTGGATGGAGCGTGCACTCGGGCGGGAAGGGCCCCCACTGTGAGCGAGGAATTCCCCAAGGTCACGTGTGTCATCCCGGTCCGCAACGGTGCCGAGACCATCAGTGATGCCATCCACGGCTGTCTCGATCAGGACTATGCAGGACGTCTCGACATCGTCGTCGCCGACGGGATGAGCACCGACGGCACGAGAGAGATAGTCGAGCGTCTCGCCGCGCGGTTCAATCAGATCTCACTGGTCGACAATCCGGAGAGGATCACCCCGACGGCCCTGAATGCGGCCATCGCCGTGGCTTCGGGAGCCATCATCGTGCGCTGCGATACGCAGGCCGTGCTGCCCCCCGGATACGTCACCCGGGCTGTGCAGCAGCTGGCAGAACACGGGGCGGCCAACGTCGGCGGGGTGCAACGAGCGGTGGGAAAGACGATCGTGCAGCGCGGCATTGCTCTGGCCATGGGCTCGCGCATCGGCGTGGGCGATGCTCGCTTCCGCTATGGGGGCAAAGCCGGACCCGTGGACACGGTGTATCTCGGTACCTACGTTCGCGCGGCCATCGAAGACGTCGGGCTGTTCGACGAGACCATGATCCGCAATCAGGATTACGACCTCAACCACCGGCTGCGGCGCGCCGGCTATGTCGTGTGGTTCGATCCCGAGCTGTCCGTCGCCTACACACCCCGTTCGTCACTGGGTGACCTCGGCGTGCAGTACTACGAATACGGTGTCGGCAAGCGGCGCATGCTGCGCCGCCATCCGGATGCGCTGCGCTGGCGACAGCTCGCTCCACCGTTGCTGGTGATCGGCTTGGTGGTGTCACTCGTTCTCGCCATTCTCGGTCGCTGGGATCTGGCACTCATCGTGCCCGGTCTCTACGCCCTGATCGTGGGAGTGGGAACCATCCTGACGCTGCGTCGCGATCGCACTCGCGCTGCGCTGGTCTATCCGGCTGCGGTGACGACGATGCACACGGCGTGGGGAACGGGCTTCATCATCGGTCGCTCCCCCGCACAGCCGCACCGTTAGCCAGTCCAGCGTAGAACGCCGCTACGTCGTCCTCGGGCCAGCGGTACCGCACCCGTATCGAGTCGGCCGCCGCGTCGGTCGCCTGCAACAGAGGTATATCGCCCATGATGCGCTCGATGGCAGACGCGATCGCCCGTGCGTCGTCCGGGAGCACCCACGCGATACCTGCTTCGCCGCCCAGCAGTCCACGGGCCCCGGGGAGATCGCTGGCGACGACGGGAAGCCCCATGGCGAGATACTCGAGGAGTTTGGTGGGCAGCGAGTCTCGATAGTTGGGAATGTCGCGGAGCGGGGAGATACCCACCCGGTGCCTTCCCATGACGCGCAGGGCCTCGGGATGAGGCAGGTAGCCGGCGAAGCGAACCGAAACACGGTGCTTGCGTGCGAGCGACTCCAGCTCGGCGCGAAACGGCGCGCTGCACCGGCCGATCAACGTCAGCGGCGGCCGAGGCTCGATACGACCGAGCGCCTCCACCGCGAGATCGACACCCCGCTGGCTCGTGACGTCCCCGAGATACACGACACCCCGCCGCTCCTCGAGAGGCACTCGCTCCGGCAACTCTGCAGGCAGGGTGTTCGGGAAGACCGGATGGTCACCTCGGTGGCGCCGTCCATAGCCCGGCTCGGCAAGGGTGATCGCCACGAATCGCTCCGCGAGCCGAAGCAGCATCGCAAGCACCCGGGCGGCGATGCCGCGAAGCGGACCGGGCACCCATTCCTTGTGGCGTATCTGTGCCGGGACGTCCTCGTGCACATCGAAGACGACATGCCGACCGAGCAGCCCGGCGCCGATGGCGGCCGGGAGCAACTCGGGATCGTGCACCGAGACCACGTCGTAGCGCCCCCGCAGGATCTTCCACGACGCCCGGAGCGTGCGCATCAGCCGCGAGCCCCGCAACGGCTCGACTGCTATCCCCGACACGTTGCTGGGTCCCGGTGCCGCAACCGCCATCACCACCCGCATGTGGCCCCGTAGGGTCTCGACGAGCTTCTGCCGGATTCGGGGATCGTCGGGTGGGTGCACGGACGAGACGACGAGCACGGTGTTGCGATGCGCCGCCCGGTCGTCCGCCGGGGGCAGGTTCACAGCGGAGTGATGTTGTCCCGGGCGACACCGTTGCGACGGTATGCGCCGCGCGTATCGAGCACTGCGGGCACCGCATCGGCGATGGCGCCGAGGTCGAGCAACGAGTGATCGGTGAGAATGACCGCAAGGGCGAAACCCGAGAGATCGTCACCCGGTTCGACACTGGCGAATCCGTGCTCCTTGATGCGCTCCGCACCGACGAGCGGGTCGAGCACGGAGATCTCGGCGCCAAATCGCTCCAGCTCTCGCAGCACCTCGATCGAGGCGCTTTCCCGATCGTCCGCGATGTCGGGCTTGTAGGCGATGCCGACGCCGAGGATCTGCGTTCCGTAGACCGGCTTGCCGAGGCTGTTGAGCAATGCGGCCACCCGACTGGCGGTGTAGCGGGGCATCTGCGTGTTCACCTGCTCGGCGATGTCGATGAATCGAGTGGCGAACTTGGCTTCCTTGGCTCGCCAGGCGAGGAACTGCGGATCGAGCGGTATGCAGTGACCACCGACACCGGGACCCGGGTAGAACGGCTGGTAACCGAACGGCTTGGAGGCGGCAGCATCGATGGTCTCCCAGATGTCGATGTCGAGCTCGTTGGCGAGCTGTGCCATCTCGTTCACCAGAGCGATGTTGACCGCCCGGTAGGTGTTTTCCAGCAGCTTGGCCATCTCGGCCGTGCGAGCCGAGGTCACCGGATACACCGAGTCCACGATGCGCTCATATGCAGCAACGGCAACCGCTGTGGAGATCGGGCTGATCCCGCCGACGACCTTGGGGATCTCCCCGGTCTTCATCTCCGCTCCCGGGTTGACCCGCTCCGGAGAGAAGGCGACGAAGACCTCCTCGTCCAGGGTGAGCCCGGTGGCGGTCGCCGCCGGCACCATGATGTCCTCGGTCGTTCCCGGGTACGTCGTCGACTCCAGCGAAACGAGCATCCCGGGACGCACCACCTCGGCGACCGTGTCCGCTGCCGCCTGAATGAAAGAGAGGTCGGGCTCGCGATGGCGCCCCAGCGGGCTCGGTACGCACAGGAACAGCGCATCGCACCCTGCGAGGTCGCCACGATTCGACGTGACAGTCAGGCCGTTGTCGAGCGCCGCGGCGAGCTCCTCATCGGTGACATCCTCGACGTGGGAGACCCCGCGCCGGATGGCCTCGATACGCTCGCTCGACACATCGAAGCCGACCACCGGCAACCCACGGCGGGCAATCGTCACTGCCAGCGGCAGCCCGACATAGCCCAGACCGACGACGCCGCCGGACCAGGTCGCCTCTGCAAAGAAAGTGGCGCGCTCTGGGATCACGGATCCTCCGGTGATCGAGAGAAGCCGTCAGTCTACCGGTGGGTCACACACCGGCAAGATCGAGCGCCCGGTCGAAGAAGGACGCCATCTCGTCGCGTCGCACCTCGCGTTTCGGACAGAACTCGTCGTTGGCGGGCGGGTTGCAGCCTTTGGTGACGCCGACGTGGGCGATCAAGTTGATCGCGGTCTCGTACTGGGAGCTGTTGTCATCGATGAATGCATCGATGTTGGCTCCCTTGGTGTAGCCGAATGCCTGGGCGAGGAACGACGCCATCTCCTCACGCAACACCGGCTTTGCGGGACAGTAGAGCTTGGCGCCGCCGCACGTGACCACGACTCCT
Source organism: Acidimicrobiia bacterium (assembly GCA_041608535.1). Taxonomy (GTDB): domain Bacteria; phylum Actinomycetota; class Acidimicrobiia; order Spongiisociales; family UBA5794; genus JBFISM01. Next base: position 30,640 of record JBFISM010000012.1, on the reverse strand, counting down.
GCGGCGGCGATGCGGTTGATGTCGTCCTCGAAGATCGATCCGGTGTCGTCGGTGTAGAAGTCCTGTGAGGTCGACGGGAAATCGAAGGCCCGGTTCAAGAAGGCAGCAAGCTCACCCTTCGAGATCGACCGCTCCGGGCAGTACATGGTGTTGAGCGGTGGGTTGCATCCCCGGGTGATGCCGCGGGCATGAATGTCGTGAATCTGATCGTGATGCACGTTGCCGGCGATGTCGACAAAGAACCCCGGCGGCGTTCCCAACACCTGCAGATCGAAGTAGATCGACTTGAGCCCGAACGTCGTCCTGAGCCAGGAAGCGGTCGTGGTGACCGTGGTGACGCCATCGGTGAACTCGAGCGTCTTGGCGCTACCTGAGGTGTTTCTGGCGATGACGGAGGCCTCGGCGATCGTCTCCAAGCCGAGGGCGTCGGCGACGCTCTCCGGGTCGAGACTGGCGGTCCACGAGGCGTTGGTGTTGGTCACGGTTCCATCCACCGCCCAGGAGTCGTCCGCCGACGTGAAATACGGTCGGGGCGTGGTGAATGTCGACCACACCTCGTGCGCCGACTCGGTGGCTCCCCCGCTCGACGATGAGTAGTAGCCACGCACGACTCCATTGCCCTCCGCCGGAGCGGCGGGGTGGGTGATCACTTGGCCCTTGGTGGCGTTCGTGGCCGCAACCCAATTGGTGGCGGCACCGTGACCGGTACCGACGTAGCGTTGATCCCAAGTGGTGTCGCGGACGTGGCACCACCCCCCACAGCTGTTTGCCGCCGGGTCGCCACGCACCAGCTGAAGCTGATGGGCATACGAACGAGCCGCAATCGCCTGCGCCTTGAGCGCCTCCATGCCTCCGGTGTCACCCCAGTAGTACGGCATCTCGGATATCCCGTAGATGTAGTCGTCGATGAGCAGCTCGACGGACAGATCGAGCCCGCCACTCCCGCTGCGAAGATGCACCATGCCGCGGGCGTACCTGCACTCGCGTTGTGTGGTCGGGACGACATTCCAGTCCGTGTTGGTACAGCCCTCGATGGCGATCCCCGACGGCGGAGCTGCTCCAGGATCCGTGAAGTCGTACCAACTGATGTCGAACTCACACACCCCGCTGGGGATCTCGACGACATCCCCCACCGGTGGCGTGATCGTCAGCGCACAGGTGCTACTACCGGCGATGTCGATGGTCGAACCCACCTCGACCATCCAGCTCTCCGCCCCTCGCGACAACGTGACCGGCGTGGTGGTGCCGCTGATGTCGATGACCCGCAAGGTGAGCGACGAGAAATCCCTCTCGAGGTTGACCCACAGGGGCGCGGCGGCGGGCAAACCTCCCAGGCCGAGTGTGCCGAGACTCGAGCCGGTGTAGTAGTGCTCGAGGATCTCGGCAACCGACGAGCCGGTGGTCGACATCGCATAGGCACCGTACTGGCTCATCCCCACCCCGTGGCCCCAACCCGACCCGGTCACGACCAGCTCGTGCTCCTGCTCGGCCGCGGCGGTGCCGGGTGCCGCAACCAGGAGCGTCGCCACGAGCGCAGCAGCCAGCACGGCCCGCAACGAGCGCAGATGTCGTGCGGAGACCGTCACGCTGGACATGGGAACGGGTTCATGCACATCAACATATCGCCTCGGCGAGAAAGGGGTCGGGAAGTTGGGGAAGTCGAGTGCCTCATGATCGTGTGTCGTCTCCCCGAGCGCTATAGGGAGAGCGCCCTGATGAGGAAGGACGCCATCTGCTCTCTACTCACGGCGCTTCCCGGACAGTAGCGATTGTTGGACGGTGGATTACAGCCTTTGGTGATGCCTGCCGCGGCCAGCGCATCGATGTCGGAGCTGAACACCGAGCCCGTGGTGTCCACGAACCCGGCAGGCGCGGCTTCCGGCAGGTCGAACGCACGTACGAGGAATGCGGCCATCTCGCCGCGGGTCACCGTCTGCTCGGGGCAGAAACGGTCGTTCTCCGGAGGGTTGCAGCCCTGGGTGATTCCGGCCGCCGCCAGCGCATCGATCGCACCCGCGAAGATGGAATCGTCGTCGTCGACGAATACGTCGGTCTGGACTTCTGCGAGGCCGAGGGCTCGAACCAGAAACGCCGCCATCTGGCCGCGAGTGACGTCGTACTTGGGGCAGTAGTGGTCGGCCACGGGCGGGTTGCATCCCACCGTGATCTTCTCCCTGCCGATGAGATCGATGTCGCCCTCGTGGACGCTGCCGTCGTCGTCGCGGAACAGACCGGTGTAGTCGTACAGCGTGGCGCTGGGATCGCACACCCACGAGCTGGGCACGAACCAGGAAGTGAGCGAAGTCGCCCCGGGCAGGGGGCTGTTGCCCAGATGGACATCCAGCGTGCCGTCGCCGTGCAGAGCGAAGAGATCATCGCGGCCGTCACCGTCGAAATCGGAGATCCCGATCTCCTCTGCCCCACTGATACCACCCACGGTGAACTGCTCATCGACCGTGCCGTACCCGTTACCGAGCACGGACACGGTCGGACCGTCGACCACGTAGACGTCGGGCAGGTCATCCAGATCGCGATCACCGGTGGCGAACTGCGTGGCCGGCGCAACAGCCACGGGCAGTGCAGTCTCGTGCGACTTGACGGTGTAGTCACTCGAGCCGCTCCACACCTCGATCCTCGCCGGACCGCCCCGCACGACGAAGAGATCGACAACTCCATCGCGCTCGTGATCGGCAACGAAGAACGCCTCCGCCCCGGTGACCGGGATTGCCGTCTCCACCACAACGCTCTCGTCGAATCCCTCGCTGCGCAGCACCACCTCGAAGCTGAGCGTGCTCCCCGAGACGTCCAGCAGCCACAGATCGAGACGTCCGAAACCCTCGTAGTCTCCCAAGACCGGAATGCGGCCGGCGACGTCGATGCCGACGATGTCGTAGCGGAATCCGGCACACCACTCATGCCTGCGGTGGGTGCGAGACATGTCGAGCTTGGTGCCATATGTCTCGTCGCTGATGCGCACCAAGTCGGCGAGACCATTGCCGGTGGCGTCGGCCAGGATGTGGGTCGAATCCGGTTCCACCGCACCGAACACGACGTCGTAGCTGGCCGCCACGCCGCCAAAGGGGGTTGCCGTCGTGGCCGTCGGCTGGGTGGGCGGCAACGGCCCATAGCCCGGCGTTGCTTCCGGACCCATCCACGAGTAGTGCATTGGATCCTTGATCGAGTTCCACGACCCACCCCAACAGAAGCCCGCATCGGTCCACGCCGCCACGAACCAATCCGGCATGTCGGTCACGAGCACGTTGTCACCGCGGTAGGGGTTGGTCGTGGTGTTGATGTCGATGGTGGTTCCCAGCGCATGATTGGACAGCGCATGGCTGCCGCTGACGGTGCGGGCGGCATACCCGTAGGTGTGCTCAGGTCGGATGGCGTAGTAGTTCCCGTCTGCCTGCTCGACAGCGAGGTTGGCGGCCACCAGCTCGAAGGCAGGCAACGCCCGCGGATGCACCTTGATGGTGAAGCCGCCGCTCATCGGGACCACCCAGTCGACGAGCTGGCTCTTGATGTCGCCGATGCTGCGTCCGAAGAAGTCACTCTTGAAGCCTCGAACCAGCTCACTGTCGGGGAGGAAACCGGTCTGCGTCGCCCGAGGATTGGACGTCGCCGGCTGCCCGCAACCGCTCGATTCGTTGAACGAAGGGTTGCCCAGCCCTTCCGCCGGGGTGGCATCCGGCTCGAATCCCTCGTGGGGATGGTCCTGCGCCGGGGCCGGTGCCGCCACCAGCACGGAGAGCAGGAGAACGCAGATGACCAGGGGAACACCCCATCGGCGGTTGTGTGACATCAGGTCGCCTCGAGTCGATACACCGCCCCTGCGATGGACACGACATAGAAGTTGCCGAGGCCATCGGTACCAAACGACACGATCGACGGAACGGCACCCAGCATTGCCGTCCGGTCCGTGATGTCCGTTGCCACCCCATCGACCAGCCGGAAGGTCTTGATCCAGCTGGTGCAGAAGTCGGCATAGAAGTAGTGCCCATCGAGTTGCGGGAACTCGTCACCTCGATACACGTGCCCACCGGTCACAGAGCATTCCGGCGAGTGGCTGTACTCGAGAACCGGGAAGGTGAAGCCGGAGCCCCCACATCCCAGCCCCGTGAGCAGGGTGCCCTCGTAGGTGCACCAGCCGAAGTTGGCGCCGGCGCTCGTCGGGGCGTGCACGACATCGATCTCCTCACGAGCACTCTGCCCCACGTCGCCGATGTAGAGATAGTCGCCGTCGAACGAGAACCGCCACGGATTGCGCAGACCGATGGCCCAGATCTCGTCGAGGCCGAGACCGCCGACGTATGGGTTGTCCGCCGGGATCGCATAGGGGGAGGCGCCGTCGACGTCGAGGCGCAACATCGCACCGTTGAGGTTCGTCGTGTTCTGGCCGTTGCGCTCGGGATCGTTGCTCCCGCCACCGTCCCCGGTGCCGATGTAGAGGTAGCCGTCGGGACCAAAGGCGAGCTGGCCTCCGTTGTGGTTGGAGTAGGGCTGATCGATCTCGATGATGAGCTTCCCGTCGGTCTCGGAGACATCGGGATCGGAGGACACCTGGTACTCGACCACCTTCGACGTGTGACAGCCGATGCTCGGACAGTATGCCGGCTGATCGAAGGCCGAGTAGAAGACGAAATAGCGGCCGTTGCTGGCGTAGTCGGGATGGAACGCCATCGACAGCAAACCACGCTCGCCGCTGCTGGACACGACGTCCTCGATATCGAGGAAGGGTGTGCCGTGGAGCACGCCGTTCTCCACGATGCGAATCCGCCCGGGTTTCTCGACAACGAACACCCGGTCGTCGCCGTGGGGACCGGTGACGTGCACCGGGCTCGACAACCCACCGACGAACACCTCGAGGGTGGGATCGTTGGGTGGTGGCGGGATGATCGGCGTGAGCCCCTCCGCCCGCTGCAGAAAAGCCGCCATCTGCTCCCGGGTCACGGACTGGGTCGGGCAGAACATGTCGTTGATCGGCGGGTTGCAGCCCTTGGTCACGCCCTCGGTGCCCAGCTTGTCGATGTCGGTTTCGAACTCGGAGTCGTCGTCGTCGATGAACAGGTTGCCGCCACCGTCGTCGGTGTAGCCGTAGCCTCGGACCAGAAAGGCAGCCATGGCGCCGCGGCTGACCGAGACATCGGGGCAGAACTCGTCGTTGGTGGGTGGGTTGCAGCCCTTGGTGATACCGGCATGGGCCAGCTTGTCGATATCGCCCTCGAAGATGGATTCGTCGTCGTCGGTGAAGAAGTTCCCGGGACCGGTTGCGGTCAGATCCAGCGCCCGGACCAGGAATGCTGCCATCTCGCCGCGGGTGACTTTGCGCTCGGGGCAGAACTCGTCGTTGACCGGCGGGTTGCACCCGGTCGTTATCCCGGCCGCCGCGATCGCCTCGATGGCGCCTTCGAAGATGCTCCCGTTGTCATCGACAAAAGTCCCGCCAGGTGGCAGCACCTGGGCGGAGACACTCGCCACGAACACCGTCGATACGAGGAGAGCTGTAGCTAGTGAGAGCGCTCCGAACCGGCGAAACAAGCCTCGATCCCTTCCGGACAGGCCGGCAGGCTACCCCGAGGTCGCGATATCGCAAGCTATCGGCGTGGCGAGCAAGGGCGCCCAGAACGAGCCCCACGGTGCGGGAAAGACGAACTGTCCCGTCGAGGGGCGCCACTCCGAGCACGGTCTCTCCCGATCCCACATGGTGCGATCACTCCGCACGAATCAGCTCGACGTGCAGCTCGAGCGCGATCTCGTGGGAAACGAGCACACCACCGGAATCGAGCATCACGTTCCATGTCAGCCCCCAGTCCCTGCGATCGAGCCTGCCCTCGGCGGCGAAGACGGCCCGGTCGTTGTCCCACGGGTCGTGCACCGTACCGAGGTACTCGACGTCGAGCGCAATCGGACGGGTGACGTCCTTGATGGTGAGGTCACCGGTGACGACCCCCGTCCGTCCGCTCCACTCGATGCTGGTGGAGCGAAACAGCGCGGTCGGAAACCGAGCGACGTCAAAGAAGTCGGCGGAGCGAAGATGGTCGTCCCTGGCGTCGTCACCGGAGGAAACCGATGCCATCCCGATGGTCGCCTCGATGGTGGATTCCGCCGCACGCTCGGAGATCCGCACGGCTGCGTCGACATCGACAAAGCGACCCCGGATCTTGGTCAGCATGAAATGGCGTCCGACGAAGGACACCTCGGCGTGACCCGGATCGATTCGCCACAAGCCGGCTGCCGGAACTTCGATTCCATCCAGGTTGCGGGTTGCGGGGTGGACGGTCATGGCTGCTCCTCTCGTTGTGTGCGTATACACATAACTTGTGTGCAAACACACATATTTCCGGGTATGCTCAGAACGGTGGGAACGGACGACGCAGTCGCTGCTTGGGAAGCGCTGCTACGCACGCATGCCGCCCTGGTGCCCACGCTGAGTGCCGCCGTCGAGCAGGCCGTGGGCATCGCCCTGTCGTGGTACGACGTCCTGCTCGAACTGTCCCGCACGGACGCAGGTCGGCTGCGGATGCAGGCGTTGGGTGAGCGAGTCGTGCTCAGCCGCAGCCAGGCGAGCCGGGTGGTCGACGCCATGGCAGCTGCCGGGCTGGTGCGCAAGGAGCCGGATCCGGCTGATGGCAGGGCCACGTTGGCGGTCATCACCGACTCGGGGCGACACGAGATGCGCCGAGCGGCGCCGGTCTACCTCGAGGCGATCGAGGAGCATTTCGGCTCGCTCTTGGAGAACCATGAGATCCACGCCATCCTCACCGGACTCGAACGCGTCTTGTCCCGGCACACCGAAACCACGGCGATCTAATCTCCGGCGATGCCCGAGCCCACGCGGATCTTGCTCGTCACCAGCAACGGCGCCGGGATGGGCCATCTCACCCGGCAGCTGTCCGTGGCGCTTGCCGGCGGCGCGGAGATCGAGCCGTACCTGTTCTCGTTGTCGATCGGGCTCCCCCAGGTGATGACTCTGGGGGTCACCGGCGAGTACTGCCCCAGCTACGACCGCAACTGGGTTCCGGGCCGGGAGTGGCATGGCTATCTCCGGGAGCGCATCGTGGCGATCGTCAACGAGCTCGACATCAATGTGCTCGCCTTCGACGGCGTTGCCCCGTATCCAGGCATAGGTCAGGCACGACCCCGGCTCCCGGGGGTCACGTTCGTCTGGATCCGCCGCGGGATGTGGCAATCGGGTGTCAACCTGGCGCAACTCAAGAAGACGACGTTCTTCGATGTGATCGTTGAGCCCGGTGACATCGCCGCCGCCGCCGACCGAGGACCGACGGCGGGGCGGGACGATGCCGTCGGCGTGGGCCCGATCACGATGCTCGACGTGGTGCCTCGGCTGCCAAGAGACCGGGCGGCTCGAGCGCTGGGGATCGAGGCACAGCGCCCCACGGCACTGGTGACGCTGGGCTCCGGTCGGCTCGGGGCCGTCGCCGCACCGGGCACAGCGGCGCTCGAAGTGCTACTGGAGCATCCCGACTGGCAGGTGTGTGTCACCAGACCAGCGGTGGCCGACAAGCGGGTGCCGGTGGCCGACACGAGTCGGGTCATCGAGCTGAGTGCCGTCTACCCGCTCGTGCGCTATCTCGATGCGTTCGACGTCGTCGTCAGCGCTGCCGGCTACAACGCCGTCCATGAGATGATCCCGGCCGGGAAGCCGACCTTGTTCGTCCCCAATGCGGCTACCCGCACCGACGATCAGGTGGCTCGGGCCGGCTGGCTCGCCGGTCGTGGTCTGGCACTGACCGCACCCGAGAACGACGTCGCCGCAATCGCGCACGGGGTCGCCGAGCTGCTCCGCCCCGACGTCCGCCAGGACCTCGCCGATGCGATCGCCGGCCTCGATGCGGCGGCGCTCGGTGGAGGGGCGGCGGCGACGGCACGACTGCTGGTCGCCAATGCGGGCCGGCTGGTGAGCGCCGGCCAGTCTCTCGCCATCCGGCTGACCAACGCCGACATGGCGCTGCGGGAGGCGATCAAACGCGTCATCGGGCCTCGGGCCGTCGACGTCATCAGGCGGATTCGTGGCACCACCGGGCCGGAGATCAGCAACATCCGGCTCAAAGTCGAGGTCACCCGGGATCCCGCCGAGGCGGTGGAAAGCGCGTCGGTGAACCACGAGCCGGTCCCGCTACTGCTCACCCCCGACGTCACCACCGAGATCTTGCGAGCCGACCGGCCCGTGGAGCACATGATCTCGAGCTCGACCCGTTACCGGCGCGCTCGACGCAAGATCATCGCCAAGTACTACGAGGTGGTCAGCGGGGAACACGTTCTGCTCTGAGACCACCACAGTTGCTGGGAGACCACGCAGCCGTTCAGCTCGTGGCGATCTCGACGAACCGTGGCACCACCTCGAGGAAGACCCGGCCCGGTGGGAGCTGGATGGATTGCCCGGTCGCATCCACCAGAACGTACGGGTCCTCCTGAGCGGCGCGCAGCCAGCGCCCCTCGATGACGCCACCTGCCGACAGCACCATCGCATCGCCGAATCCGATCACGTCGTAGGTGGGCACGTCCGTGCCCGCCGTGTCCACGTATCCGGCCGACCGCTCGGCTACCTGGATCACCACGATGGTGTCGGTGGTCAGCGGTTCCGGGGATCCGTTGATGTTTGGGATGACCATGTGGGTCTCCCCGTTCTGCACCCGCACCCACGCGCCATCCTCGAACCGCCACACGACATCCATTTCTGCGGAGAAGGGGATGGAAACGGAACCCACGTCACGCGCGGATTCGAAGCCCTCACCAAAGGCGAACAGCCCCTCAGTGGTGGCCACATTCCCGGCGAACCGGTCGACACCGTCGAGCAGGGCGAAGACATCGTGCGGTGGCGGACGGTTGAGCGGACGGTAGGCGTCCTCCGCCTCGTCCGGCACCATGGTGATACCGGCGGCCCCGAAGAGTCGCTCGACGAAGTCACGCCCGCCCGTCGACATCAGCACCGGCGTGAGTGGGGCCAGGAGATCGGCATCCACCGGCCGTATCGAGCGCACCGAGCCGACTTCGCTCGGCCGAGGGTCGAAGAACAACGCGGTGAACCGGGTGAGGCCCCCCTCGACGGGCACCTCGATGATCATCTCGGCGTCGCCGATGCCCACCTGAGGCAGGGCGGGCGCCACATTGTCGACCTTCACCGCGACCACGCGGCGGCTCGTTTGCGCATCGAGAGCGGCTCCGTTCAACGGGTTGCGATCGACGGAGGGAGCGGTCTGGTCACCCGCATCGGCTTCGTCGTTCTCGCCTGCACCGGCTGCGGTCGTCGTGGTGGCATCGAAGGCTTCACCCAGCGGCGGCAGCGTGGTCGTGACCCCGGCGACCGGCACCGATCCGTCGCCGGCAGGCTCGGCGTCTCCCCCGAAGCAGAGCCCGAGCAGCAGCCCGAGAACGAGCCCGCCGACTCCCGCCGCGGCGCCGACCTTGCCCTCCGGACTGGTCGCCGCCGCAACGATGCGCTGTTGCCAGCTCGGGCGTGGGGTGGGCATGTCGTTGCCCTCGGGTGGTGTGGGTGAGGTCACGTCGTCTCCGCAGACTCGTCGCGGTGAGCTCGAAAGGAGCCGATAGAGTACCCGACTCATGGCAGAACCCAATTTGTCCGTGGTGGTGCTCGCCTGGAACCAGCCACAGCTGACCGAACGGTGCATTGCCTCCATCCGGGCAAACACGGACACCGGGTACGAGCTCATCGTGGTCGACAACGGCTCCACTCCCCCGCTCGGCGGCGTTGTGGACGACACAGGTGACGCGCTGGTGCGTCTCGACGAGAACCTCGGATTCGCCACCGGGATGAATCGGGGTCTGGCGGCGGCGAACGCACCCCGAGTGGCCTTCGTCAACAACGACGCCGCGGCTCCCCCAGCATGGGCGAGCCGGCTGGTGGAGACATTGGATGCACACCAGACCATGGGAATCGTGCTGCCGGCGGTGACGGCGGCGGGAAATCCGACCTCGGTCCGCACCGAGCCGGGAACGAGAAAGCTGCGTCTCCCGCCCTTTCGCGATCTGCCCTCTGCAGTGGTCTATGTCATGCGCACGGCGGTGATGCGTGAGCTGGGCGGATGGGACGAGCGATATCGTCTGGGCGGTCGCGAGGACCTCGATCTGCTCTTCACCGTGTGGTGCAACGGTCTCGACGTCGTGCTCGACGAGCGTGTCCTGTTCGACCACGTGGGTCACGCAACCGCAGGCATGATGCCCGATCGCGATCAGATCTGGCGGGAGAATCGAGAACGGTTCGTCGCCAAGTGGACCAATCCAATGGCAGCGTCCGTGCCGCGCCTGTCCGGCTCGACGCCCGCAGAGTTCACCGCACGCCTCGAGATGGCGGCGACGGCGGCTCACTGGCTGCAGCAGCGGTTCGCCGTCGAGGACGATCGTGACGAGATCAGACGGATCACCCGAGAGAGGGTCGCCGAACTCCAGGCTCGCGTACGTGAATTGCGGGACGAGAACGCCGCCCTGTCGAAACGGCTGGCATCCGCCGAATCAGATCCAGTGCGGCGGGTGGTGTCGCGGATCCGCCGACGGCTACGGAGGACCTGAATGCCGATTGTGGGGATAGGACGCTCGGGGCCTGCTGTCGGTCGGCGTGCTCAGATGGTGGCGGCGAGGCGTCTCACCATGGACGGGAGCGACGAGCGCCAATGGGGCATCGCAGCGACACCCAGATCTCGCTCCGTGTCCATCACCGAGTAGGCGGGGCGACGGGCCTTTGTCGGGAAGTCGGCGGTCGTACATGGGGTGAGCAGCGTCACATCCAAGCCGGCAGCGGCGACGGCGGCGCGGGCCAGACCAAACCAGGTGGTCACCCCCCGGTTCGACGCATGCAGCAGTCCGGTGTGGCCCGCCTCGACGACCGCCATCGTGTGGGCGGCGAGATCTGCAGCGATCGTCGGGCAACCGTGCTGATCGTCCACGACGGTGAACGGCTCGTTGCGGCCGGCGAGACGCAGCATCGTCGCGACGAAGTTCGGTGGCGTGTGCGATACCAGCCACGAGGTACGAATCACGAGCGACGTGCTGTCGGCGAGGGCCGCGACCTCGCCGTGGCGCTTGCTCCGCCCGTACGCGTTGATCGGTGCCGTGGGTGACGACTCGGTGTACGGTGCAACGCCGTCGCCGGAGAACACGTAATCCGTGGAGTACGTGACGAAGCGGCGATCCCGTTGCGCCGCCCAGGCGGACATCACCGCAACTGCGTCCCCGTTGATGCGGGTGGCCGTTGCTTCATCGTCCTCGGCCGCATCGACGGCCGTGTATGCCGCACAGTTGACGATGACGAGCGGGTCGATCTCGTCGAGCCTGTCCGGCAGCGCATCGAGATCGGCGATGTCGAGCCGGCTCCGTGGCAAGGCAACCCCATCGGGAAGAAGCTCGTGGAACGCTCGCCCCAGCTGGCCGCCCGCACCGGTGACGAGGATGCGGCGTTGGTCGATCACCCGTGCCGTACCTCAGCGAGGATATCGGTCACGTAATCACGGTATGTCGAGTTCGGCATCTCGCTCAGCACGGTTGCGATGTGCGATTCGTCGACGAAGCCGAGACGCAGGGCGATCTCCTCGAGACATGCGATCTTGCGGCCCTGCCGGTGCTCGATGGTTGCAATGAAGTTCGCGGCCTCGAGCAGGCTGTCGTGGGTTCCACTGTCGAGCCATGCCACCCCGCGGCCGACTCGATGCACCCTGAGCTCTCCAGCGTCGAGATACACCCGGTTGAGGTCGGTGATCTCGAGCTCGCCACGCGCAGACGGCTGCAGCTTGTGGGCGATGGCCACCACCTGCTCGTCGTAGACGTACAACCCGGGGACGGCGTATCTCGACTTCGGCTGCGCCGGTTTCTCCTCGAGAGAGACCGCGTTGCCGTTGCGATCGAACTCCACCACGCCGTAGCGCTCCGGGTCCCGCACCGGATAGGCAAAAACCACCGCGCCGGACCGGAACCCGCGGACCACCTCGTCGAGACCCATCCGGCCGTAGAAGATGTTGTCGCCGAGGATGAGGGTCACCGGCTCGCCATCGATGAAGTCCTCGCCGACGAGGAATGCTTGGGCGATGCCCTTCGGTTCGGGCTGTTCGGCATATGCGAGCCCGATCCCCCACTGGGTGCCGTCACCGAGGAGCTGCTCGAATCGTGGCCGGTCTGCTGGCGTCGTGATCACCAGGATCTCCCGAATACCAGCGAGCATGAGCGTCGACAACGGGTAGTAGATCATGGGCTTGTCGTAGACCGGTTGCAGCTGTTTGGAGGCCACCCGAGTGATCGGGTCGAGCCTGGATCCGGCCCCCCCGGCGAGAACGATGCCCCTCATCGCCATGTCCCCGTCACGAACGGCCCCGGAGCGGCTCCCACCAGTCCCGGCGTGCGCCATACCACTCGACGGTCTCGGCGAGCCTCTCGTCGATCGACGAGGTCGGGGCCCAACCGAGCGCCCGGATCTTCGACGAGTCGACGGCGTATCGCCGGTCGTGTCCCGGCCGGTCTGTGACGTACTCGATGAAGCTCTCGTCGCGACCGGTCAACGCCAGCAGCCGGTGTGTGAGGTCGATGTTGGTGAGCTGGGCGTTGGCCCCGATGTTGTAGATCTCGCCAAGCTCACCCTCTTCAACCAGGAGGAGCAGTGCGGCACAGTGATCTTCGACGTGCAGCCAGTCCCGCTCGTTGAGCCCATCCCCGTAGAGAGGCACTTTCTTCCCGGCCTGGAGATTGGTGATGAACAGCGGGATGACCTTCTCGGGAAACTGGTACGGGCCGTAGTTGTTGGTGCACCTGGTGACGATCGCCGGGTAGTCGTGGGTCACCGCATAGGAGCGCACCAGCAGATCGGATCCCGCCTTGGACGCGGAATACGGCGACGACGGGTCCAGCACTGCGTCCTCGGTGGCGAAGCCCTCGGCGATCGATCCGTAGACCTCGTCGGTGGACACGTGGATGAAACGGGGCACACCCGAACGACGGGCGGCGTCGAGCAGGACGCCGGTGCCGACGACGTTGGTCTCCAAGAACACCGCAGGTCCGTCGATCGATCGATCCACATGGCTCTCGGCGGCGAAGTGGACGACGACATCGACGCCGGCCACAACGTCCTCGACCAACGATGGATCGCTGATCGACCCGTGGACGAACTCGTGCCCCTCCCACGCATCGAGCTCATCGACCGTCGCCTTCACGCCGGCGTACGTGAGCGCATCGAGATTGCGGACCTTCGCCGCCGGCTCGGTCTGCATCACCAGTCTGATGAAGTTCGAACCAATGAAACCGGCTCCCCCGGTGACGAGATAGGTGCGGCTCATTGACAGACCCTCATGGGAAAACCTCGGCATCTCTGAGTCGCGGCGCAGCTGCGTCCTTGTCCGACAGGATCGGAGACTCGTCGCCGGGCCAGTCGATACCGATCTCGGGATCGTTCCACCGGATCGCCCGATCGAGCTTGGGAACGTAGTGCGCCGTCGTCTTGTACAGCAGCGTCGCCGAATCCGACAGCACACGAAAGCCGTGTGCAAAACCCGGCGGTACCCAGAGCATCCTCCGATTCGTTTCCGACAGCTCGAGCCCGGCCCAGCGTCCGAATCGATGAGAGGATCGGCGGATATCGACTGCGACATCGTAGACGGCCCCGGAAACCACACGAACCAGCTTGCCCTGTGGATGTGGAGGAAGTTGGTAGTGCAGCCCGCGCAGGACGTTTGCAACCGACTCCGAGTGATTGTCCTGGACGAACTCGTAGCGCTCGCCGATGGCTTCGGCGAACGCACGAGAGTTCCAACTCTCGTAGAAGACACCCCGCTCGTCCTCGAACACCTTCGCCTCGACGACGTCGACTTCGGGGAGCGTCTCCAGCCCGGTCGCCCTCACAGAACCCCGACTTCAGGGATGCGCTCCGTGCGCGAGACGTCACGCTGCGCCGCACAGCGTGTCACAGGCCCGACTGAGGCGACCCGGTATGACATAGGTACGCCAGTCAAGCCCTCGCCGGGAACCGCTGCAAATACCGATCGCCGTGTCTTCGGAGAACGGGAAGCCCGGGGGCATCGTGTACAATCCGCCGTCATGGCATCCGCCACCACCTCCTCTCCAACTCCCGATGCACGCGCGTCCGGATACGTGCGCGAGCTCTGGGAACGGCGCAGCTTCAGCTGGTTTCTGGCGATCTCGGAGCTGCGGGCGCGCAACGCGTCTACGACGCTCGGGCTCCTGTGGTGGGTGCTCAATCCCTTGCTGCTCGGGCTCGTCTACTTCGCCGTCTTCGGAGTGGTGTTCCCGAGCGAGCGGGATATCGCTTACCTGATGAGCGGCATGTTTGCGTTTCACTTCACCGCCAAATCGCTCTCGGGCGGTGCCAACAGCATCTTGCGCAACGCACGGCTCCTGGCGAATCTCCGATTCCCGCGACTCATCCTCCCCCTGTCGAACCTGATCGACGGTGCCATCGGGTTTCTCGTGTCGCTGCTGGTGCTGGCGGTCATCATCATCGCCACGGGCGGGGCAACTCTCACGGCGGCGTTCTGGATGCTGCCGGTCGTCGTTGCCCTGCACTTCATGTTCAATCTCGGCGTGGCGACGCTGGGCGCCAGGCTCGCCGTGCCCTTTCGCGACATCAACAACTTCATCCCATACGTCACCCGAGTCTGGCTGTATCTGTCACCGATCATCTGGCCGCTCCGCCTCATCGACGAGTTCCCGGACCCCATGGCCACCCTGGTCACTGCGAACCCGATGTGGAGCTTTCTCGCCCTCTATCGGGCTTCCTTGCTCGGCGCCGACTTCAGCGCGACACATCTGGCAGCCGCAACTGCGTGGGCGATCGCACTGCTCGTGGTTGGCGTGACCGCATTTGTCCGCTTCGAAGGAAGGATGGTGCGCTACCTGTGACCGTCGCAGTCAAAGTGGACAACGTCTCGGTGGTGTACCGGCCATATGTGGATCGCCAGCCGACGCTGAAGAAGACATTGCTCCGTCTTCGACACAGGGAGATCAGTCCGGTCGTGGCGCTCGACCAGG
Organism: Acidimicrobiia bacterium; assembly: GCA_041608535.1. GTDB lineage: Bacteria > Actinomycetota > Acidimicrobiia > Spongiisociales > UBA5794 > JBFISM01. Next base: position 15,637 of record JBFISM010000012.1, on the reverse strand, counting down.
TCTCGTTCGAGGTGACGCAGGGCGAGGCCTTCGGCATCATCGGTCGCAACGGAGCCGGCAAGAGCACGCTGCTCCGCGTGCTCGCCGGGACCCTGTCGCCGGACTCGGGCAGCGTCGACGTAGCCGGCAGAGTGTCCACATTGCTGCAGCTCGGGGTCGGCTTCAACCCGGAGCTGTCGGGCCGTCAGAACATCTATCTGGGTGGTCTGGCGGCGGGCTTGACTCGCCCCGAGGTCGATGACGTCTTCGACGACATCGTGGACTACGCGGAGCTCAGAACCGCCATCGAGCGACCGATCAAGACGTATTCGTCGGGAATGTTCTCTCGTCTCGGGTTCTCGATCGCCGTCCACCTCGATCCCGATGTGCTGCTCTTGGACGAAGTGCTTTCCGTCGGGGACCAGGGTTTTCGGGAGAAGAGTCGCAAGGCCACTCTGGGGCTCCTCGGCAGAGCCGGCACACTGGTGCTGGTCTCGCACAACCTCAACACGGTCGAAGAGCTGTGTACCCGGGTTGCTTGGCTCGACCGAGGTCGGATCAAGGAGATCGGTCCGGCTTCCGAGGTGGTCCAGGCGTACCAGATCACCCAGAAGGAGGCCGCCGCAGAGGCGGCCGATGCTCGACCGAGAGACAAGTCGGGTGCGGCGGCGCGAAGGAAACCGCCGAAGTGGCCTGTGTACAAGAAGACGGACGTGGTCCTGCGGTTGCTCGCCGGGGAGAGCCTCGCCCAAGTGTCTCAGGAGACCAGGGTCTCCGAGGAGAAGCTCGAGGCATGGCGTGACAGCTTCGTTGCGGCCGGCCGGCACGGCCTCAGGGTCCGGTCCTCACCCGGCCGCCAGACCCGATGACACTTCACGGGCCGCCTCCCGCCCCTCGGCTATCATCCCATCCCGCTCCGATCAGTTGAGCCCGAGGTTCCATGCCGCCCGACAACGCTTTCTTGGACGCGCCGATGGCGCCGCCCCCCATCTTCGTTGGTGGGACTGGTAGATCCGGGACGACCGTGGTCGGTCAGCTGATCGGCCAGCACTCTGCATATCACTTCATCCCGATCGAAACTCGGTTCCACGTCGCACCGCGGGGTCTTCTCGACGTGATCTCGGCCGACATCTCCACCGACGAGTTCGCCGAACGGATGCTCGGCAGCTTCTTCGCTCGCAAGGGGCCCGGCGGCGGCGATCGCGGGCTGCAACACATCACCGACGCCGACAAAGTGGATACGGCAGCCGCGCTGTTCGTGAAGGAGTTTCCTGCCGACCGCTATGCCGCAGCCCGGCGTTTGGTGCGTCGCCTTCTCGATCCGCTGGCCGAGGCCAACGGGAAACGAGCTTGGGTCGAGATGACGCCCGGCAACGTCTCGGCTGCGTCCAAGCTGGTGCGAATCTTCCCGGAGGCCAAGATCGTCCATACCGTGCGCGACGGTCGCGACGTGGCCTCATCCGTGATGTCCAAGGACTGGGGCCCGTCAAACATCGTCGACGGCATCTTTTGGTGGAGTGAGCGGCTTCGTGATGCCGAGGCCCAGTCCCGCATGATCGACGATCGGTCGATACACGTCGTCAGATTCGACGAGCTGATCTATGGTCGCCGCCAGACCGCCCTCAAGCTGCTTCTGCGGTATCTCGACCTCGAACCGGAACCTGCGGTGGTCGAGTTCTTCCAGACCATGACTCGGGGGAAAGCGCATCTCGGACGATGGCGGCGCGATCTCAGCGACGCCGAGGCAGACGAGATAAGCGAGTTGTACCGCGGAGTCTTCGAAGAGCTCCGCAACGATGGGCTCAGTTGTCTGCCACTCGATCCGTCCGCTGATCCCGCGACCGATCACGCCGACAGTGACGGCTGATCCATCGATCGTTTGGGGCTTTGCAGCGTTCCTGGGTGAGCGATTCGGATGTCCGCGCCTCAGGGTGCTGGCCGGGCAGCCCCCGGCAGGACCAGTCGAGCTTCCAGCCGACGGCCCCGAGCCCGTCATCGAGTGGCACGACCCAGCCGAGGAGGCTGTGCCGGAACGCCTGCTTGCGGAGTCGTTCGTTCTCATGCCGGAGTTTGACCGAGCGCTTGCGCCGCAGCTCGCCGAGATCTTGGTAGCGGCCCCAGGCGCCGTCGTCGCCGGCGAGGCGGGCCAAGAGGCCGAGATCGAGAGCACACTTGCGGAGGTTGGTTTGACTCCGGCGCTGACGGGGCACAACGGTGTCTACCGCGGCGACGGCTCGAGACCGGTCTGGGTCGTCGAGAGCCCGGCATCTCCGATCTCGAGCACCACCGTCACTCCTCCGCAGAACTTCACGGCGGTTGCGTTCGTCACGACGTACAACGAAGCCGACGTGATAGTGCCCACGCTGCTCGATCTCTTCGAACAGGGAGTCGAGGCATACGTCATCGACAACTGGTCGGAAGACAACACGTACGACTTGGCCCGCGAATTCGTCGGCAACGGTGTGCTCGGCATCGAACGGAGCCCCGCAGATGCACCACCCGAGTACTTCGATCTGAAATCGCTGCTGACTCGGATGGAGGAACTGGTACCGATCCTGGGCGGTGACTGGTACATCAAGCACGACGCCGACGAGGCTCGGCGCTCGCCCTGGCCCGGCGTCACAGTGAGAACCGGGTTCTGGCTGGCACAGCAAGCCGGCTTCAATGTCGTCGACTTCACGGTGCTCAACTTCCGCCCGATCGACAACTCCTATCGGGAGGGCTCGAGCTTCGTGGACCACTTCGAATTCTTCGAATTCGGCAAGAACCCCGGGCACTTCCGCCAGCTCAAGGCCTGGCACTACTTCGGCCAGGATCTGGATTATGCCCGCTTCGGCAGTCACCGCATCGCGTTCTCCGGGCTCGAGATATTCCCGTACAAGTTCCTCGTCCGCCACTATCCCGTGCGTTCGCAACAGCACGGTGAGCGCAAGATATTCCAGGAACGCCAGGCACGATTCCTGCCCGAAGCACGCAAGCGCGGGTGGCACAAGCAGTACGACGACATCGCAGCGGGACATTCGTTCCTCGAGGACCCGGCAAACCTGATCCGGTACGACGCCGACACCTTCGCCGACGACTACTTCATCGAACGTCTGTCCGGCGTCGGCTTGGAGCGGCTGGCCCCGGCGCCGGCACAGACTTGAGCAGTCACCCGGGAGCGGACCGGTCCGCACCGAGGTCGACATCGGAAACTCCACAGCGTCCGTTCCTGATCCTCGGCTGCCAACGATCCGGCACGACGATGGTTGCGGTTGCGCTGAGCCGGCACTCCGCGGTCGCCGCATACGACGAGCGAGCCGCCTACCCGACACTCATGGGGCACGCATCCGTACCCACCACCGACCGACCGTATGTCGGCTACGAGATCCCCCGCTGGACGGACCTGCTGCCCGGCCCCCATCGCGCCGAAGCCGACCAGAAGAGCGACGGCGAGTGGGTGTAGCGGGGCGAGCCGTGCCTCTTCGTCGTGCGCGACCCGCACGCCGTGGTTGCAGACTCGATACCGATGCCGGAGATAGCGCTTAGTGCTCTGCTTCATGGACGCCAGCTGCGCCGGTCGTATCACGGGGAGACCACACCAATTCGTTGCTCAGGCTGAGCGGGATGGAGGCGGCGTGTTTGCGAACCTTGTCGAGAAACTCGGAAGCCCGTACATCGAACGTGTGCCGGCTGCGAACTACGAGCATGCCCCGGGTGGCGAGTCTCGACCGCTCCTCTGGATTGGCTCGGTAGTGCTCGACGCTCTCGGCCAACTCGTGGCGAGTCCGGTACGTGGGCACCGCACCGTCGAACGCAGTGTCGATGCCGGCAACCTCGTCGGAGACGACGAACCCACCACACGAGAGAACGTCGAACAGGCGATTGGCCAGAAATCCGTTGTGCTTCATGTCCGGCCAGTGGTCGTTGAGCACGACATCGGCCGAGCGGTACAGACGCGCCAGCTCCTCGTTGGGAAAGTAGCGCTCAGCGACGAAACGGTGTTCGGGGAAGTTGTCCCAATTCGCCCCGTAGATCGTGAGCGGCAATCCGGTCTCCATCGCCCATCGCGGAGCGATGCGCGCCGGGTATCGAGCGTTCCCGACGAAGAGCACGTCGGTGCGCAGACTCGGATCCGGCTCCCCGGGCCGGAACACGTCGGGGTCGGCGGCTTGCAGCAGGGGATAGACCGGAACGTCGACCCTCCCCGACAGTTCCGCGGCAAAGCTCTCCGATGCCACGAACACGAGGTCGAAGCGGTTGCACTCCTCTGGGGTGACGTCGTCGGGATGGCTGACGATCCACATCACGTTGTACGCCCCCGGCTTCGGTACGTACGGATCGAGCCCACGCAAATGCACGACGATGTCCGCCTCCTGCCGGTTGGGCAGATCCCACTGCGGGAGGATGTCGATCATGGTGTGCAGCCCCCGCCTCCGAAGTGCTCTGCCGAATTGTCGGGCGAAATGGGTGTCTCCCCAGCTCGGCGCCACCTGCCGGTTGTGCGGCGAGATCTTGATGGCCACGGTGAGCCGCGCCACGGTGTCGTCGATCGCCTCGACGAGTTGGGCGGCCCTCCGCTCGATGCTGTGCGCACCGGCTGCGTGTGCGGCAAGCTCTTCGACGAGCTCCACACGAGCGTCGCCATCCGACCCGAAGCGCTCGACGATGGACCGGAACGTCCCCCGATCCGATGCCACGGGCAGAGCCCCGTCGAACATCCACTGCGAGATCTCGAACGAATCGGTCACGGGAAGCGAGCCGAGTGCGAGCGCCCGGAGAATGACGCGACTTCGCCACCAAGATGCGGATGGCCGCTGGCTCACAACGACCAGCTTTGCGTTCGCCCTGAGTTTCTCGAGCTCGGAGTCCTCGATGGAGGAGCGTCCGTAGCGCATGAAACGCGGCTCGTTGTCCCATCCTGCTCCGGCGACGACCACGCGTTCGCCCGGAGCGAAGCTGACCATCCGCGGCAGCTGGGCACGCGACTCGTGCGTACCCCCATCGACCAGGACGTCGGTCTCGTAGACGGGATCAGAAGGATGTGCTCGAGGTCCCTCATGGACCGGTAGCAAGAGGATTGGATCCAGTCCCGTCGCCGCCTGCAGCCGCCGTGCGTCGAGCGGGTTGGACACCGCGATGAGGCGGAACTCGTCGAGCCAGGCCAGGTCCTCCCAAACGTCGACGGAGTCGATCACCCAGCCGATCTTGATCGTGTGCTGCGAATACAGCGCGAGGTCGATCTCAGGTGTCGTAAGCACCACAACATCCAGTTCCTGCAATGCGGCCGGATCGGGCGATTCGCTGGTCGTGTTGCTGGAAACGATCCAGCCGAGCGAGCGCATGATCTCCGCGAGCGTGTCGACTTCCCCGTACCTGTTCTGCTTGCGACCGAAGACGACACTCGCCCGGGTGGGTCGGTTCGGCGTCCACTCGGACCGGTGGCGCAGCCGATCGAGCCGGAGCTGGCGCGTCAGCCGCGGCCCCCATCGCTCGATGAAGCGCTGGCGGTTGTCCCTCCGGTTGAGATCGGTGATCGGTGCGGTGAGCTTCTGCTGCGTGCCGTACTCGTGGTGAAAGAGAGCTGCGGCACCCGAACACACCAGGTCACCAAAACGCCGCAGTTTGAGACACAGGTCCCAATCCTCCGATCCGTAGATGTATCCAGTCGTGAATCCGTTCACCGCGACCAGATGGTCCTTTCTCGTGAGCAGACACGCAGCTGTCACTCCCGGCCACCGCCGCACCGCTGTGCTCGCCGGCGCCAGCGGGTCGCCGCCGGCGGCGACGTTCGCCGCGCGAAGCATTCCGTTGCGCCACTCGAAGTACATGCCGGCGTGCTGGATCGAGAGATCGGGATGCGCCGGCTTCTGCCCATTGGGAAACGACCGCTCCGGATACACCAGCAGCGGTCCAGTTGCAACCACGCCAGGCCGCTCGAGGGCGTCCACCAGACATCCCAGCCACGATGGATTGATCGGATCGACGTCGTTGTTCAACAGCAGTACATAGTCGCCGACGGCTACGTCGATGCCTTGATTGTTCGCCAGAGAAAACGTCGAGTTGCCCTCGTTGCGGATCACCCGCAGCGGGAATCCCCAGTCGGCGGCCAGTAGCTCCGGAGTCCTGTCCTGCGATCCGTTGTCGACCACGATGACCTCGAAGTGCCGGTAGTTGGTGCGATCCCGCAAACCCGTGAACAGCCGCTCCAGGTGATGGGCGCCGTCTCGGGTGACGACCACGATGGAAACGACAGGACCGGTGAGACGACCGATACGCGGACGTCGTTCACTCATGGCGGCGGCAAGGTTGTGCTGATTCACTATCCGGCTAGGACGGTCGCTTCCGAATCCAGCGGAAAAGCCCGGCGCTGGGAGCTGCAGCTTGCAGGGCGAACTTCACCGCACGGCGGTTGACCAGGCGCTCATACCGCTTGTTGGCGGCATCGAGCTGCTCCTTGGTGTCGGCCAGCTTGCGCCGCAGCTTCTCCACCTCGTCGGCGGAGGCGACGGCGGCAGTGCGAGCCGCAGTCTCGCGCCGTGCCGAGATCGTGCGTTCCACCGCAGAGAGGCGTGCGTCCAGATTGAGGAGGTGGCGCTCCGTGGTCGCCGGTTCTCCTTCGCTGACGACACTCCCAGCAGACTTGCGTAGCACGAGGACATCTCCATTCTCGCCGCTCTGTATGCCGTCGACTTTCCATGCCGTGTCGTGAACGATCGTTTCGAGCCAGCTCGTGTCGACGTCTCCGGGCAGCCCGTCGAAGAACGCCCGGGCTCCGGTACGGGTCTTGAGGTCCAGATCGATCAGCACTTTGTTGAAGGAGGCGGCATCGAGGCGGTGCGGGATGTCCGTACCGATCACATGTGTCGCCGGCATGGCGCTATCCAGCTGGCCGGGCAGGCTGGAGCGCGGTCCGACCCGGGCCAGCGCGAGGTGCTCGACACCCGCCGGGTTGAGCACCGTGGCATCGGCCGACTCGGGCACCAGGTCGATCACTGCGTCCACGGACTGTTCGTCGCGCACGAGATTCCACAGCGCACGCCGACGATCACGAAAACGCAGCCCATACGTCGTGGCCAGCGCGGCAGCCCTCTCGTCGCCGAGATCGCCCAAAGCCTTGCGGATGGTCTCGGCGTCATAGGTCTTGAGCTCTCCGATGGAACGGGACGCCTGCTCGAGCAGATAGTGATACGAGGGATCCGGCGATTGGGCGGACTTGTGGTGAATCAGCGAGGGAGAAAAGAACCTTCGTGCGCCGGCGTCGTTCCACGTCATTCCGGAGGCCTCGGCGACGGCGCGGATACGCTCGAGGACCTCCTCCGGTGCGCCGTCGAAATCGACGACGGGGAACTCGAGCAGGCGATGCAGCGTGGCGAGCCGCTCGAGGTACGCCGCCACGAGGTCGTGAGCGAACTCCTCGGGCAAGCCATCGCGCTTGATGATGGATTTTGCGATCGAGCCCGGATTGCGTATCACACCCACGAACTGCATGCCCGAGATGAGGTCGAGCCAGACCGGCAGCACGAACAGCATGCGGGGATCCTTGACGCCCCACCTCTGCTCTCCGACAAGCCGGAAGTCCTCGAGTGCCGCCTCGAGGACCTGGGTGAGATCTTCCGACACCTCGATCGTCGTCGGTGGGCACGTCCAATCCCGACCCAGCGATCGCAGGATGCTGCGATGAGCGGCGACGATCGCAGTGGACTCGTAGTATCCCTTCGGGTTCTCCCGGGTCGCCGGCAACACGTCACCCAGGTAGAGCCCAGCACCTTCGTGCAGCACTCCTGTGACAGCACTCGTCCCAGAGCGATGACTCCCGAGAACGACGAGGGGCGGGGTGAGGTCGACCGGCATCGGGCAGGAGTGTACCCGCTATGACGCCGGCCACCGGTTGCGCAACCGGGACGCGACACCCCTGCGCAGACGGCCTGCGCCGTCGGCCACCAAGAGGGCCAACCGCACCGATTTGCGGTCCTTCAGCCGCTCGAGCTGCCTGCGCGATGCGGCGAGACGCTCCTCACTGCGTTGCTGTCTGTCCCTCGCATCCCCAAGCGCCACCGCAGCCGCAGCCGCCTCGGCTTTGGCGTGCCGGAGCTGACGTTCGAGCTCGAGCCGGGTCTCCTTGGCGGCCCGGCGCTCCTCGTCGAGCCGGCGCTCTGCCGATTTCATCTCGGTGCGCAGGGTGCGGATCGTGTCGCTCAGCTGTTCTCCCCGGCGTTGCAGCCGTCGTATCTCTCGCCGCTGCTCGGCGAGGTTCCTGCGTGCCTCGTCCTGACTCTCACGTGCCTGGCGGACTTGCCGTAGCAACGTGCGGTTCTCCGCACGAACCTCCTGGAGCTCGGTCGCCGTCCGATCGAGGCGACGCCTCGTCGTTTCCTCCTGCGTCCGGCGCACGATCGTCTCGCGCCGCAAGGACCGTGCCTCCCTGGCCAGCGCTGCAAGTCGGTGGGGGGAGCCGGTCAGGTACTCGTCGATGATGCGACCGGTGCGGACCGGGTCGGAGCGCACATCGATCCGCAACCAGACATTGGTCACATCGCCGAGATCCACCGCCGCCGGGGCGGCCACCGCGTCGACGAGTCCTTTCATCAGCCGCTCGGCGGGCGACGAGCTTTCGAGATCGTCGGATGGATCGCGCCGGGTTGCCGGATAGTGAGGAACGCCGAGCTGATGCGCGGCGATCGCAAGATCGGGCAGTGCCAGCGGGACTGCGTCCGCTTCCGCTACGAGACGTATGGCGTCGTCATAACCGAGATCGACGAGGGTGAGTGACGTTCTTTCGATCTCGTCCTCGGGTTCGTCGTGACCCGACACGATCAGCAACGTGGTGTTCTCAGCCGCCGCACACCGCTCCACGAGCTTGAGGGTCACGTCGGGGTCTCGGGTGTCGCGCTGCGTATCCACGAGCCAATAGGGGTCTCGTGAACCACGATCGGTCGTCGACGATTGCTGGACGACCGTGGCCGGATGGAGCACCTCGGTGACGGCCACATCGGGGAACACGTCCGTGATGGCGGCGGCCGTCGAAGTGCTGGTCACGAGCACCCCGGCTGCGCCTCGAAATGCCGTCGCCACGGCGGGAGCGAGCCACTCCGGCGCAGGGTCCGGCGGGGTCACGTCGTGCAGCACGACCGGTACGCCATGACGCAGTGCAAGCAATGCTCGAGACAGCCACTCGAGCTCCGGAAACGGAGGCGGCCCCGACGGCACGGAGGTGACCGATCCGCGGTGGCTCGGCACGGGACCATCGATCACGAGGAGATCGATCGGGGACATGCTCCCGGCTCCCGGTGCGGGCGGCTCCAGGGTGACCGCGCTTTCGGAAAAAGCAGACTCGAGAACGCGCTGCAGCGATCCCGTGCGGATCAACCGACCGAGGTTCGACGCCGGCGTGCCGCTGAACAGCCCAATACGGAGCTTGCTCGCCTGAGAAGCACTCCGGCCGCCGGACTGCAGCTCATTCGACATGGATCACCGCCGAAGACCTGTGTTGCGCAGGCTACTTGGCACCGAAGCCGGACAGCACTGTCCAGACGGAGTGCCCGAGAATCTGTGCGTCGAGCCAGGGGGACATGTGCTTGACGTAGTACAGGTCGTACGTGAGCTTGTCGACGGTTTGCGCCTCGTCGTCGGCGTAGCCGTAGTTGACCTGCGCCCAACCGGTGACCCCCGGCCGGACCAGATGGCGGTACCGGTAGAAGGGGATGGTGCGCTCGAACTGAGCGGTGAACACCGGCCGCTCGGGACGGGGGCCGACCAAGCTGAGATCGCCCTTGAGCACGTTCCACAGCTGGGGAATCTCATCGGCGCGAAACCGGCGCAGCCAGCGCCCCACCCGGGTGAGGCGAGCATCGCGTGCGGTGGCGAATCGCGGCCCGTCGGGCTCGGCGTCGAGCACCATCGTGCGGAACTTGTAGAGCACGAACAGCTTGCCGCCCTTGCCCACCCGCGCTTGCTTGTAGATCGCGGGTCCCGGCGAGTCCAGACGAACGCCGATCCACACGACGGCGGCGATCAGCAACCACAGCGGTGCCGTGGCGACGACGAGGATCGCATCGAGGCCACGTTTGACGTTGGCATAGTCATTGCGGGAGACGGGCGCCGTGAGCTCCCACCCTTCGGCCAGATGCACGATGGGCAGTCGCCCGGTGTGCTCCTCATAGGTCGGCACCAGCGAACGAACCGGCAGCCCGGCGAGATCCCAGGATGATACGAACTGGGCCATCGAGTCCGACAGCACCGGACGGAGGTCGACGACCAGCGTTGCGTCCTCGAGCCCGAGCCCATCCGGCGGTTCGTCACCTGGGTCGAAGACGGCGACGACGTCGGCATGGGCGCCGTTGCGCAGATCATCGACCAGCCCTTTCTCCTTGGTGATCACCAGCATCGACTCCGTCCACGGCCGGCGGCGCCGGATCGCCCGATGCGTCAACGCCAGCCCCAGCCAGATGGCGAGGGTCGAGCCCATCAGCGAGTTGGAGTAGAAGGGCCGTACCAGCGCGATGACGATGGCTGCGAAGGCGCCTGTCATCACGACGATGCCGATGGCTCGGCCGTATGACGGACGGGGTGTCGAGCGGCCCCAGGTGCGCACGCTCACGAACGAGGCGGCTAGGGCCGAGCCGAACAGAATCCAGCCGAGCGGGACGACGGACTGACCAAACGACAGGCCTCGCAGCTGCACCGCCCACGGAAGCGGGCTCCCCAACATCAACCAGCTGGCTGCTGCAAAGGAAACAACGAGGCTCACCAGATCGGTGACCGTCACAGACCACAAGAATCGTCTGCGCATGGCGGGGCAGTCTAACGACAGGTAATCGCAAATCAGTCGATCCCGCCCCGTCCGGCTACTGTCCACCCGATGCCCAGCGCCACGTTCTCCCACCGCACCGCAACCCCGCTTGCGCCGGGTGAGGTGTGGAACTTGCTGCAGGTCCCGGAAACGTGGTCCGGCATCGGTCCGGTGGAGGAGGTGTGGGACGCACAGCACGCCGCGGGCCACCTCGAGTCCTTCCGCTGGGCCACCACGGTGGGCCATTCCCGTTACGAGGGCACCGCCGAAACCATCGTCGTCGAGCCGGGGAGGAAGATGCGTCTCGCTCTCGCCACCCGGGAGCTGCTCGGATCCCTCACCGCCGAGCTCATCCCCAACGGGAACGCATCGGCGCTGGACGTCACGTTGGAGATCGAGTCTCGCGGATTGATGGCATCGCTCTTCTTCCCGGCGATATCCCACGCCGTTGGAGACAATCTCGGAGCGCAGGTCGACGACTTCGCGGCTTCGCTCGAGAGCTGAGCACACAGCAGAGCGGCCCGGGTGTCATCACCCGAGCCGCTCGTGCCTCCGGTCCTCTCGATATCTCGAGAGGTCAGTCGAAGCTCAGGCCAGCTGGCCTCGCACCGCTCCGGCGGGATATTCGACGGAGTGCACGTTGACGTAGTACCCAGATGGGTTGGCGCGGATCGCCGCTACCACCCCCGGGTCACCGGCGACACATCCCCGGAAACCGACATTGGCGATGTCGAGGTTCACGACGACGCCGCCGTTCACTCCCGCAGGAGCCTCGTGGATGTGTGCGGCGAGGATGTCGTCGACATTGCTCGTGCGAATGTCGAAACACACTGTCCCATCCTGTCCCAGGGCTACAGTTGCTGTACCCGATCCATCCGGATCACCACCACCGACTTCGTTGGCTCCGGAGAGGCCCAAGCGGTATTGGCTGGTTGCCTGAGCGGGTACTGCCAGCGCCATCGTGGCGAGGACCACGACGGCGAGCGTGAGCAGTCTGCGCATGATGAATCTCACCTCTCTCCAGGACCGCCGCTGCGGCGGTCTCACTCCTACTACGAACCGAAACTGTTTCCGGTTCTGATAGTTCCAAAGGTACGCACGACGAAGGGCTCTATGCGTTGCGCGGACTTCGCGGCATACTGCTGTCCATGAGCAGTTCACAAGCCTGGAGCGATGTCGGCAGCAAGCTGGAGGCGCTGGGTCTCAAGCTCAAGCTGCACTATGAACAGGAGCGGGTCGACAGCGATGAGTCGCGGGATGCGTTGGGCAAGCTCGCCGATGCCATCGACGGTGCTTTCGATGCACTGGGCGCAGCCGCCCATGACGAGGCGGTGAAGGCCGATCTGCGGGATGCCGGTCAGGCGCTGAGCAACGCCTTCTCCGCATCGTTCGCCGAGATCAGCGGATCGCTCCGCAAGGCCTTCAACGAAGGCCACGACGACTCCCCCGCCGAAGACGAGAAAGCCTGACCGTCCGACCGGTCAAGCGCCGCTGGACTCAACGACCGCACGGTCGGTGATCAGCGTCACCTGATTGTCGAGCACTTGGAGAAACCCGCCATCGACGTCGATGGTGGTGCGGGTGCCGTCGGCTGCGTCCACACCCACCTTGCCCTGCACGAGCGCCGCCATGACCGCCTCGTGATCGGCCATGATGCCGATCTCCCCCTCCGGGGTACGCGCCACGACAAAGGTCGCCTCACCCGACCAGGCGAGACCCTCCGGTGACACGATGTCGATGGTGAACTCCTTCGCCACGTCTGCAGTCTCCTCGGGCCAGCGGGCCCTATCCTTCCTTCTCCATCCGGGCGGCCTTGGCCAGCGCGCTCTCGGCGCCACCGACCATGTAGAACGCTTGCTCCGGCAGGTGGTCGAGGTCACCATCGAGCACCGCTTTGAACGACTCGATCGTCTCGGTGAGCGGGGTGAACACCCCCTCCTGACCGGTGAAGGCCTGCGCGACGAACATGGGCTGGCTCAAGAAGCGCTGGATGCGGCGCGCCCGGCTCACGATGAGCTTGTCCTCCTCGGACAGCTCATCGATCCCCAAAATGGCAATGATGTCCTGAAGATCCTTGTACCGCTGCAACACACGCTGCACCTCGACGGCGACCGAGTAGTGCTGGTTACCGATGATCTGCGGATCGAGCGCCCGGCTCGTGGAGTCGAGCGGATCCACCGCCGGGTAGATGCCCAGTGCGGTCAACGGACGGCTCAGCACGGTCGTTGCGTCGAGATGGGCAAATGCGGTGTGTGGCGCCGGGTCGGTGATGTCGTCGGCCGGCACGTAGATGGCCTGCAGCGACGTGATGGAGCGACCCTTGAGCGAGGTGATGCGCTCCTGGAGGAACCCCATCTCCCCGGCGAGTGTCGGCTGGTAGCCGACCGCCGATGGCATTCTGCCCAGCAAGGTCGACACTTCGGATCCGGCCTGGGTGAAACGGAAGATGTTGTCGATGAACAGCAGCACGTCCTGACGCTGCACGTCCCGGAAGTATTCCGCCATCGTGAGCGCCGACAGGGCGACCCGGAGACGGACCCCGGGAGGCTCGTCCATCTGCCCGAACACGAGCACGGCCTTGTCGATGACGCCGGACTCGGTCATCTCCAGGAAGAGGTCGTTGCCCTCACGGGTGCGCTCCCCGACCCCGGCGAACACCGACACACCACCGTGCTGGGTGGCCACCCGGTTGATCATCTCCTGGATGAGCACGGTCTTGCCCACCCCGGCACCGCCAAACAGACCGATCTTGCCGCCCTCCAGGTACGGCGACAGCAGATCGATGACCTTGATCCCCGTCTCGAACATCTTCTTCGTCGGTTCGACGTCCTCAAACGGCGGTGGAGGGCGGTGGATGGGCCACCGCTCGCCGAACTCGGCATCGGGGTCGTCGAGTGACTCGCCCCAGACGTTGAAGATGTGCCCCAGCGTCTGGTCGCCCACCGGCACCGAGATGGGCGCACCCAGGCTGCGCACCTCAGAGCCCCGCATCAAGCCATCGGTCGGCGCCATGGCGATGGCTCGTACCCGGCTGGAGCCGACGTGCTGGGCGACCTCGGCGATGACCGTACGAGTCTCGCCGCCGAGGGTGAATTCGATCTCGAGCGCATGATTGAGCTCGGGCAGCCCGTCTGGTGGAAACTCGACGTCCACCACCGGGCCCGCGACCTTGGTGATCCGGCCGACGCTCTGTGCTTCCTTGACATCTACCACTGCACTGTGCTCCTTGTGGTCCGTAGCAAAATCGTTCGCTTCCCGCTCATTGGGTCAATGCCTCGGCGCCACCGACGATCTCGGAGATCTCGGTCGTGATCTCCGCCTGGCGGGCCCGGTTGGCCACGTTGGTGAGTGCCTTGATGAGTTCCTCGGCGTTGTCCGTGGCCGCCTTCATCGCCCGCCGCCGCGCCGAGTGCTCTGAGGCCGAACTCTCCAGCAACATGTTGTACACGATGGCCTCGACGTAACGAGGGAGAAGTCGATCAAGGATCTCGTCCGGCTCTGGCTCGTATGTGTAATCCACCGCCGTCGTCACGTCTTCGGCGGCGGCCCGGGGTGGCTCCACCGGCAGCAGCTCGAAGGCAACCGGGGTCTGCGTCAGCGCCGAGTCGTAGCGGGTGAAGAACGCCTCCACCGCATCGACCCGGTTGTCGGCATAGGCGTCCATCACCAAGTTGGCGATCCGCCGCGCATCGCCGTAGCCCGGGGTGTCGGTGATGCCGAGGAACGCACGCTCGATGTGGTAGCCACGGTACGAGAAGTAGGCATCCGCCTTCTTGCCAACACAGAACAGCCGTACCTCATGACCCGAGCGGCGATGCGAGATCATCGCCCGCTCGGCCTTGCGAATGATCGACGATGCGTAAGCGCCGGCCAGACCCCGGTCCGAGGCGACGACGAGCACACCGACGCTGTGCACGGGACGCTTCTCGAGCAGCATGTGGCTGGCGCCGCCCGAGGCCGACCCGACGTTGCGGATGACCTCGATGAGCTTGCCGGTGTACGGCTTGGATGCCGTCACCCTCGCCTGGGCCCTGGGAATCCGTGAGGCAGCGATCAGCTCCATGGCGCGCGTGATCTTCATCGTTGCCTGGACGGATTTGATCCGCCGTCTCGTATCCCGAAGCTCGGCGCTCGCCATGGGTCGCTACGCCTCGGCGGCCGTCTCTTCGGCCATTGTGACGTCGTCCGCGTCCGTTGTCTCGGCGGTGTCCGGGGCCGGTCCCGCAGCAGCCGCATCTTCATCGCCGACGAATTCGGCGGCGAAGGCGGCGATGGCGGCGTCGAACTTCTCGACGTCGGGGAGACCGCCGGTGGTACGGATGTGATCGAGCATCACCCCATGTCTGGTTCCGAAGTGCTCGGTGAGCGCCCGCTCGAAGTCGTGGATCTGCTCGATCGGCACCGCATCCATGTGGCCCTCGGTGACCGCATAGATGGCCAGCACCTGATGTTCCACCGGGTACGGCTGGAATTGCCCCTGCTTGAGCACCTCGACGACCCGGCGGCCTCGTTCCAGCTGTGCCAGAGACGCCGCATCGAGCTCCGAGCCGAACTCGGCGAACGCCTCGAGCTCACGGAACTGAGCGAGATTGAGCCGCAGCGGTCCGGCGACTTTCTTCATCGCCGAGATCTGTGCCGCACCACCCACCCGGGAGACGGAGATACCGGCGTTGATCGCCGGGCGTATCCCGGAGAAGAACAGGTCGGTCTCGAGGAAGATCTGCCCGTCCGTGATCGAGATCACGTTGGTCGGGATGTATGCGGAGACGTCGTTGGCCTTGGTCTCCACGATGGGAAGCCCGGTCATCGAACCGGCACCCATCTCGTCCGACAGCTTGGCGCAGCGCTCCAGCAGCCGGCTGTGCAAGTAGAAGACGTCGCCGGGGT
>JBFISM010000011.1:0-44783 GCA_041608535.1 Acidimicrobiia bacterium | reverse complement strand
GGCATTGACGAACCCGGTCGCTCGTCCCATACCCAGGACGCGCGTCGCTTCCACTGCGCTGTTCACGACTCCGTGTGGATCGCCTCCGAGGTGAAGCTCGGTGAGGGCAATTCGCACGACGGTGCGTACCTTCGGGTCGAGATCCGCGGGATTCCTCTCCGCCATCGCCTCGATCCGCCAATCCACGAGAGGAAGCCAGCGCAGGGTGTCCAGCGTGAGACGTTGCACGACAGCGCGATCGCGACCCTGGAACTCGCCGGGTTGATCGAGTAGAACGTTGGAGTGAGCTCCCTCGCCGAGGATGCGGTGTAGGTTCTCGGCGGCCGCAACCCGTGTGGCGACACCGCTGTCCCCGGTCACTGCTCCACCGCGCCTGCGGTTGCCGGCTCGCCGCGCCGACCGTGCATCCACGATCTGGCCCGCTGTACGCCTTTGCCCGCGGGTTGCACGCTGTCGAGCCGAAGCGCACCCTCACCGGTCCCCAACAGGACTTCGTCACCCACCAGCTCGATGCGACCCGGTGGCAGGATGGCCTCTGCGCTGCCGGCGCCGAGCACCTTCAACCTGGTGTCGTCCACCGACAGCCAGGCACCCGGTCTGGGATGAAAGGCGCGTATCGCTCGCTCCAGCTCGGTGGCGCTGCGTTGGGGATCGAGTTGTGCGTCGAACGGTGTCAGCCGGGGTGCGTACGTCGTCCCCGCATCGATCTGAGCCGCCGGGACCAGAGCCCCGGTCATGAACGAAGGGAGCGCATCGACGAGAAGACTCGCTCCCAAGGCACTCAGCCGGGCGGTGAGTGAGCCACCGGTATCGTTCGGCACGATCTCGGCCTTGCGGATGGCGATGACCGGACCGGTGTCCAATCCCTCATCGAGTCGCATGAGGCTCACACCGGTCTCTTCGTCTCCATACAAGATGGCGTGCTCCACGGGAGAGGCTCCCCGCCATCGCGGGAGCACGGAGAAATGCACGTTCACGAAGCCAACCCGGGTCGTGGCCAGCGTTTCCTTGCGCAGGATCCGTCCGTAGGCGACCACCACGGCAATATCGGACTCGGTTGCCGCAACCGCCGTGCGCAACGACTCATCGTCGTCGGGTTGCGCTACGGCGATACCCCACTCGTCGGCGGCGCGCTTGACCGCGGTGGCTAATGTCGCCGAGCCCCGCCCGGAGCGCCGATCCGGGTTCGTCACCACGAGGGCGATGTCGGCGATCTCGGCGAGTGCAGCGAGGCTCGGCACGGCCGCTGCCGGCGAGCCCAGGAAGACGGCACGCATCACGGCGCCCCGTCGATGTCGCCGAGCAGGTCGCGACGAAGATCGCGTAGCGCAAGCCGCCGAGTGCGCTTCGGGAGGCGCTCCAACAACAGCACGCCCTCGAGGTGGTCGATCTCGTGCTGCAGCACTCGCCCGAGCAACTCGTCGCCGGCGTGCTCCACCGGGTTGCCGGCGACGTCGATCCCCTTGGCTCTGGCGAACCCGGCCCGTTCGATCTCCCAGTAATAGCCGGGCACCGACAGGCAGCCTTCCTCGAAGAGCCACTCCCCCGACGTCTCCACGATCTCGGGGTTGATCATCACGAACGGCCCCTCACCGACGTCGGCGACAAAGATCCGTTTGGAGACTCCGATCTGCGGAGCGGCGAGACCGACCCCCGGTGCTTCGTACATCGTCTCGATCATGTCGTCGACGAGTCGCTCCAGCGAGCTGCTGATGTCGTCGACGGTCGCCGCAGGGGTGCGCAGCACCGGGTCACCGAACGTGCGGATCGGGTAGAGGGCCATCCGGCGGGCAGCATAGGACCAGTCACAGCCGCACCGGATCGGCATCGATGCGGACCCGAGCTCCCCCATCGCGCCACGTCTGGACGAGGCTGCGAAGCCGGACCTTGATTGGCTGCAGGTCGGGTCCCGAGATCAGCCACCGCAGCCGGTCACCGCTCCGAGCCGGACCAAGCACGGACTCCTCTCGAACGAGCGCAGCGATCTCGGCATTGGCTGCATCCGGCGCATTGCCGATCTCGATCGCCATCAGCTCCACGACGGGAGGAAACCGGTCCCGTTCGCGTTCCTCGAGCATGGCGCGCAGTGCGACTACCGGGTCGCCGGCGCGCAGCGCTCCGAAGACCCGGTGGTTCGGCTGCAGCGTCTGGATGAGACATCGTTTGCCTCGCCCCCTCTCCACCGTCAGTGCCACCCTGGCGAACGTCCGCAGCGAGTCCTCCTCGGCCCGGTAGTGCGGTGCGAGCAGAGGACCGTCGGCGTCGACGATCACGGCGAGATCGCAGGCGATCACGTCGACGATGTCCTTCTCCGAGCCCACCGTCACCGGTCCACCCCCACCGACTGGGGTCACCCCGGCACCGATTCTCCGCCGCAGTTCGGCCATCACCGTCCCCAGCGCCGCACCCAGCGCTTGGAAACGCTCTCCACCACAGTCGGGGCAGGAGCCGAGCGGCATGTCGCACCGCTGGCATCTGTCACTCCTGCTCACAGCAGCACCGCATCGCTCACATCGGCGCAATGCACCACACGCCACACACCGGAAAGCCGCGGCATCTCCGCGGTGGGTGACGAAGACGAACGCGTGTCCTCCTCGGCGGAGCACGCCCCGGATCCCTTGCACCGTCGAATCGAGCAGCAACCCACCGCCCGGGGGCTCCTCGCTGCGGTCGACGATCTCGACCAGCGGCCACGGTCGGCGGCGCGACGGAACGATCTCGACGCCCGCAGCGAGCGCTTCGGTGGTCGGCACGGGCCCGGCGAACGCAAGCTGGAAGCCCTCGGAGCGGCTGCGGTGCCGCAGGAGGGTTTGCACCGCCAAGGTCGGAGTCTGCGGCGCCGTCATCGCCGGGCGCCCTTCCTGGATGACAACTGCGAGGCCGAGTGCGCCCAGCTTCCATGCCGCCAGCTCGCGAGTACCCACCAGAAGCTGACCGGGCTCCAGCTCTGCTGCCGCCCAGCTCCTGGTGCGACTTGCCGCACTGGTGTGCGACGTCACGAGATGTGGCGCAACACCGAGCACACCGTGGAGGGCGGCGCCAAACCGCTCGGTCTCCGTGATGGTGGGGAGCACGACCGCCATGGTCCGTCCCCCGGCCAGCACGACGCGTGCCAATTCGGCGATCTCATCGACCCACGGGCCGCTGCCCACGAGATACTGGGTGCGGATCCGGGTACCCGCAGCCAGCGCTTGCCCCAGAGCGGAATCACCCGGATCGGGCACACCTTCCACCGACATCGGACGAGCCGGAAACCGACGCGGCGAATTGGGCGGAGCGGGTCGGCCCAGCAGCGCCGACACCGGGGCGACGTAGTGCATGGCGGCCCACCGCAGCGTCGTGAGCAGTCTGCGGTCGAAGACCGGGAGCTCGCCGACGACGCCAGCGATGTCTTTCAGCGGACGATCGGTTGCGCCGCTCCGCACATGCGTCACGTATCCCCGCACTCTTCGTCCTCCGAGGGGTACGCGCACGATCGAACCGATCTGCACGTTCGTCAGGTCATCGGGTATCCGGTACGAGAAGCCGTCGTCCACCGCAAAGGTCGGCAGAGCCGGGACGACTTGGGCGACGCCTGTCAGGTGCCGCCCTCTCCTCCCAGACGCATCGATTGGATGCGGTCGAGCAGGCGCTCGGCGACCTCTCGCTTCGACATGAGATCCCACGCCTCGACCCGGCCGTCGGGGGTGATGATGGTCACCTGATTGGTATCAGAGCCGAAGCCGGAGCCGTCCTTGGCGACGTCGTTGGCGACGAGAAGATCCACATTCTTGCGCTGCGCCTTGCCGACCGCATCGTCGAGAGCTCCGGTCTCGGCAGCGAAACCCACCAAGAACGGACGCTTGTCCAGTGCGGCGACCCCGGCGAGCACATCCAGGGTGGGTTCCAGCACCAGAGACGGCGGGCCCTCGCTGCGCTTCAGCTTCTCGGATGCCGCGGTGCTCGGGCGGAAATCCGCTACCGCCGCTGCCATGACTGCGACATCCACGCTCTCGGCCCGGGGCCACGTCGCTTCTGCCATCTCTTCGGTCGACTCGACGGCGACGACTTCGATACCCGGAGTCCGGGGGGGTGCGACGGTCGTGATCAGTACCACTGCGGCGCCGCGGTCGGCCGCTGCCTCCGCTATCGCATTGCCCATCTTCCCCGAGGAGCGGTTCCCGATGTAGCGCACGGGATCGATGATCTCTCTCGTACCTCCGGCGGTGACCAAGATGGCCGTACCGGCCAGATCCCCGCCTGCGCCCAAGCGCTCCGACATGGCTGCAACGATGATCTCCGGTTCTTCCAAACGCCCAGGTCCTTCGTCACCGCCGGCGAGATGTCCGGTCGCCGGTCCCACGACGACGGCGCCATCTGCGCGCAAACGCTCCAGATTGCGGTGGACGGCGGGATGGTCGTACATCTCCGTGTGCATTGCGGGAGCGACGAACAGGGGCTTGCCCCACGCTGCGAGCACGGTGGCGCTCACCGCATCCTCGGCGAGACCCGAGGCCAGTCGAGCGATGGTGGCGGCCGTTGCCGGCGCCACCACAACCGCATCGGCCCACCGTGCGAGAGAGGTGTGGGGGCTCACGTCCGGCTGGCCGAAGAGACCAACGATCGGTTGTTCACCCGTGATGGCCGCCATCGTCTGCGAGCCGACGAATTCGGTGGCGGCATCGGTCATGACGACTCGAACCGTGGCACCTGCATCCTGCAGCCGGCGCACCAGATATGCCGCTTTGTATGCCGCGACACCACCGGACACGGCGACGACGATGCGGCGAGCAGCGAGCACGAAGATCGGCCGGGTAGCGAGCCGCTACAGCTCGAAGCTCTCTTCTGGCTCGGGTGGCTCGGTGTCGACGGCGACCTTGTCCGCTTCGATCTCTTCGAACGCGATCGACAGCGGTTTCCGAGACAGCGAATGCACCTGGGGTGGCACGCTCTTGCCGAGACCCTCTCCGAGCTGATTGAAGTACGAGTTGATCTGTCGGGCACGGCGTGCCGCAAGAACGACCAGCCCGAACCTGCTGCCGGTCTTCTCCAGAATGCTCCCGATGGGAGGCTCGATCATGTGGTGCTCCTCACGTGTAGTCCGACGCCGATCGATCAGAGGGGCGTCGCGCCCGCCGCGGCCGGCTCACCGGGTGGTTACGGGGTAGGAGTCCAGTATAGAAACGACTTCGGCGATGGCGGTGTCGAGGTCGTCGTTCACGACCAGATGATCGAAGTTGGCTCTGGCATCGGCGATCTGCTCGTCGGCGACCGCCAACCGCCGGGCGATCGCCGCAGCATCGGTGTCGCCGCGCTGCTCGAGCCGGCGGCGGAGCTCCGTCCGTGATGGCGGCAGCAAGAAGATGAGCACCGCATCCGGGTGATTGGCCTTGATCTGACGAGCGCCGTCGTTCTCGATGTCGAGGAGGACATCACGCCCGGCCCCGAGATGTCCCAGCACCTCGGATCGCAGCGTCCCGTAGAGGTTGCCGCTGTACTCCGCCCATTCGAGGAACTCACCTGCCGCGACCCTGCGCTCGAACTCAGAGCGGTCGAGGAAGTAGTAGTCGACACCATGCACCTCACCCGGTCGTCGAGCCCGGGTGGTGCCCGATACCGAGAAGTGAAACGGACGCAGCTCGGCGAGACCATCGACGACGCTGGACTTTCCCACCCCGGACGGCCCCGAGACGACGAGCAGTCTGCCGGTACGGGGCTGGTCAGGAGAAATGATCGAGAAGTGCAGCTCGTTGGCGGGGACCCAGACCCCGGATACGCCGGGTTTCGGCGATCGACAGCTCCTCCATGAGCCGTTTCGCCTTGATCTTGCCCAGCCCGGGCATCGCCGGGAGCAGCGATGCGATCTTGGTGCCGGCGACGATCTCGTCGGTCTCAGCCCGTTCGATCACCTCGGGCAGCGTGAGGCTTCCTGTCCGCAACAGTTCCTTGATCTCAGCGCGTACCCTGCGCGCCTCGGCGGCCTTCGCCAGTGCCGCCGCTCGCTGCTCTGGTGTGGTCTTCGGAGGCATGACATCCTCACTCTCGATTCCGATGGCCCCAGACGGAGCCATCTCGCTGAATGCTATCAATCGGTCAGACTGGTGACGGATACTCTCCACATCGGTCGTTCACGCAGCGCCGGCGGCGGCGATGCTTGCGGCGATCGCGGCGGCCGCCTCTACAGGATCTGTCGCCGCAACGATGGGGCGCCCGATCACCAACCAGTCTGCACCGCGGGCCACGGCCTCCGCAGGAGATGCAATGCGGCGCTGATCGTCGCTCCGACCGACCGGCTCGGGTCGAATCCCCGGAGTGACCTTCAGCAACTCGGGTGCGACCGAGGCGACCACGCCGAGCTCCGCCGGCGAGCACACCACACCCTCTGCACCGGCGCGAGCGGCGAGCTTGGAGAGCCTGGAGACGAGCTTTCCGGGCGACATGGTGAAGCCAACCGCGGCCAGCGCAGCAACGTCGAGCGAGGTGAGCACGGTCACGGCGAGGACGCCTCCCTCGCCACCCGATCCGCGCTCGAGCCCGCGAACGGCAGCTTCCATCATCGCGGGACCCCCCGCGGCGTGGGTAGTCACCCAGCGAGCGCCGAGGGCCCCCAATCGCTGCGCCGCTGCTTCGACCTGCGTCGGGATGTCGTGCAGCTTGGCATCTGCGAACACCGGCTTGCCGAGTTCGGCGAGGGCGCTGACCGTGCCGGGTCCGGGCCCGTGAAGAAGCCCCAGCCCCACTTTGAAGCCCCCGACGTGAGGAGCGACCAATTCCGCCAACCGAACTGCTTCCTCGGCTGAGGGAAGATCGAGGGCGACGAGGACTGGTGTCACCATGGCTCGGCGGCTCCGATGAGCTCGGTGAGCGCCGCGATGCGATGCCGGCGGGCATACGTCGTCAGCTCACGCACGATGCGGCGGGCGGCCCTGGGTTCGGCGAAGTGGGCCGTACCGATGGCAACCGCGGAAGCACCGGCAAGGAGGTACTCGACGACGTCCTCTCCGCTGCGCACCCCGCCGCAGCCGACAATGGGAAGATCCGGCAACGCTTGGGCCACCTGCCACACACACCGCAGCGAAATGGGCTTGAGTGGAGGTCCGGAGTAGCCACCCACCACTGCAGACAGCTTGGGGCGGCGGGTATGGACATCGAACCCTGCGCCCCACACGGTGTTCCCCAGGACCACCCAGCCGGCACCCGCCGTGGCGGCTGCCGCCGCGACGTCGACGATACGTTCGGCATTTGGCGATAGCTTTGCTCCGACCGGCAGATCCGTTGCGGCCACGACCGAGGCGACGACTTGGCCGGCGGCGGCCGCATCGAGGGCGAACATTTCGCCGCCATCGAGGTTGGGGCACGACAAGTTGACCTCGATCGCGGCAATATCGGTGGTGGCGAGCTGTTTCGCCACCACGGCGAAGTCTGCGACGGTATGCGCCACGGCCGAACCCCATACGGGAATCTGCAGTGTCTCGATCATGCGTCCGGTGGTCTCCACCCAAGTCCCCACGCCGGGATTCTGGATTCCGATGCTGTTGAGCATCCCGGCTCCCGCCGGAGCCAGCCGAGGTGGCCGCCGCCCCTCCCAGGGCTCGGGGCTCACCGACTTCGCCACTGCGGCTCCGTACAACTCGAGCGGAGCGGTGGCGGCGAACTCCACGACCGATCCCACCGTGCCGCAGGCGGTGATGAGCGGACTTCGCAGCGCCAGCGGACCGAGTTGGGTCCGCAGATCGACCATCAGCTTCCCCCGGAACGAACCAAAGTTGCGTGATGCTCCTGCAGCGACCGCACCTCGACGTGTGGCGGCTCTGTGATGCTGGCGACGAGCAGGGAAGCGCCGCGGAGCGTGGTGACGCACGGGATGTCGTGACGGGTGGCCGCACGCCGGATGAGCACCGCGTCGCCGCGCGTCCGGCTGTTCCCCGGCGTGTTGATCACGAGATCGATGTCACCCCGCTCGATCAAGCGCACCGGATCGTATGGGCCATCGCCGACCTTGTCGACGTGCTTCACCGGTACCTCGTTCCTGGCGAGATGGCCCGCAGTGCCGTGGGTCGCCAGGATGCGGAACCCGTGCTCCACCAGAGCTCTCGCCACGGCGACACCGCCGACCTTGTCCCGGTCGTTGAGTGACATGAAAACCGTTCCGTCACGTGGCGCCGCGTGTCCGGCGGCGGCGAGCGCTTTGCCATAGGCGGCGGCCACCGTGCCGGCGATACCCATGACCTCACCGGTTGCTCGCATCTCGGGGCCGAGGACCCTGTCGCTCTCCTGGAATCGCTTCCACGGGAGCACTGCCTCCTTGATGGCGGTCCGTCCCGGGATCGAACCGCCGCTGGGGGCCAGCCGTCCGTCGCGGCGGAGATCGGCGAGAGAGGCGCCCATCATCACCCACGTGGCGATCTTGGCAAGAGGGACTCCGGTGGCCTTCGACAGGAACGGCACGGTGCGACTCGCTCGCGGGTTCGCCTCGAGCACGAAGACCTCCTCGCCCCGCACCGCAAACTGGATGTTGATGAGCCCGCGCACGTCGAGTCCGCGAGCAAGACGCAGCGTGAGGTCGGCGATCCGCGCCTGCACACCCTCGCTCAGCGTCGGTGGTGGCACGACGCAAGCACTGTCGCCGGAATGCACGCCGGCCTCTTCCACATGCTCCATGATGCCTCCGAGATGCAACTCCGCACCGTCGAAGACAGCGTCGACGTCGACCTCGGTTGCCGAGTCGAGGAACTGATCGATCAACAGTGGGCCTGCGGCGAGGTCGATCGTCCCAGACCCGAGTAGCCCGGCGAGGTAGGCATCCAGCTCGTCGGCTGAATAGACGATGCGCATCGCTTGACCACCGAGCACGAATGACGGTCGCACCAGCACCGGGTACCCGATCGCATTGGCCACGTGCACGGCATCGGCAGCCGAGCCGGCCGTCCCCGACGGTGGCTGCGGCACGTCGAGCCGGCGACACAAGTCCGCAAATCTCTCCCGGTCCTCGGCAAGTGCGATGGAGTCCGGCGTGGTACCGGCGATCGGCACTCCCGCCTGCTCCAAGGCCGCGGCCAGTCCGAGCGGAGTCTGCCCACCGAGTTGCACGATGACCGCTCGGGGTTGCTCCGCCTCGACCACCCCCAGGACATCCTCGACGGTGAGCGGCTCGAAATACAGTCGGGCCGAGGTGTCGTAGTCGGTCGAGACCGTCTCCGGGTTGCAGTTCACCATCACCGGCTCGTATCCGGCCGCAGCCAGTGCAAAGGATGCGTGCACGCAGCAGTAGTCGAACTCGATGCCTTGCCCGATCCGATTGGGGCCCGACCCGAGCACGATGACCGATCGGTCGCCCGCGACCGGCGCCTCACATTCGTCCTCGAAGGTGCCGTAGAAGTATGGCGTCTGCGCTTCGAACTCCGCAGCGCAGGTGTCGACCGTCTTGAACGTCTTGGCCACCCCGAGCGAGCGACGCATCTCAGCCACCGCATCGTCGTCGAGCACGGCGAGGGCGGCGATCTGACGGTCGGTATAACCGTGGCGTTTGGCAGTGCGGAGCAGCTCCTCGTCGAGATCGCTCGTTGCGATGGTGTGGCGCAGCTCGCACACGTCGAGTAGTTGGTGAACGAACCAGGGATCGTATCCGGTGCGGTGCGCCACCATGTCCGGCGCAATGCCGCGCTGCAGCGCCTCTGCCGCCACGAATATCCGCTCCGGGGTGGCCCTGGCCAGTACTTCGAGCAATGCCTCGTCCCCGAGCTCGCCGAGACGGCGCTCCTGTGCGCCACCGGTGAGCCCCCACGCCCCGCTCTCCAAGCTGCGCAATGCCTTCTGCAACGCCTCCGGGAACGTCCGCCCGATCGCCATTGCCTCACCGACACTCTGCATCGCAGTACCCAGGGTTCCCGAGGTTGTCGGGAATTTGGAGAAGTCGAATCGCGGTGTCTTCACCACCACGTAGTCCAGAGCCGGCTCGAAGCAAGCCGGGGTGGCGCCGGTTATGTCATTGGCGATCTCGCCGAGGGTATAGCCCACGGCCAGCTTGGCGGCGATCTTGGCGATGGGGAACCCGGTCGCCTTCGAGGCGAGTGCGGACGAACGGCTCACTCGCGGGTTCATCTCGACCACGATGCGCCGCCCGGTGCCGGGGTGAACGGCAAACTGCACGTTCGAGCCACCGGTGGCGACACCCACCGCCCGCAGACACGTGATCGCCTCGTCACGCATCTCCTGGTACTCCCGGTCCGACAGGGTCATCACCGGAGCCACCGTTATGGAGTCCCCGGTGTGGACACCCATGGGATCGAGGTTCTCGATCGAGCAGACGATCACTGCATTGTCCGCAGCGTCTCGCATCACCTCCAGCTCGAACTCTTTCCACCCGTACACAGACTCCTCGATGAGGACTTCGCCGATGGGTGACTCGTCGAGCCCGTTGGCCACGATGGGGCGCAGTGCCGCAGAATCGGTGGCGAACCCGGTGCCGCCGCCGCCGAGGATGTACGAGGGACGCACCATCACCGGGTAACCGAGCTCGGCCGCAGCGTCTGCGGCATCGTCGAGCGTGGTCACGTAGTGGGAACGGGCGGTGGCGATCCCAACACCTTCCATGATGCCCTTGAACCGGCCTCGGTCTTCGGCGGCCTCGATGGCGTCGAGCCCCGCACCTATCAGCTCGACGTCCCATTCATCGAGCACTCCCATCGCGGCCAGGCGCATGGTGGTGTTGAGAGCAGTCTGACCGCCCAGCGTGGGGAGCAGTGCATCCGGGCGCTCTTTGGCGATGATCGCAGCCACCACCTCGGGAACGATCGGCTCCACATACGTCGCATCGGCGAACTCCGGATCCGTCATGATCGTGGCCGGGTTGGAATTGACCAGAACGACTCGGTAGCCGTCACCTCGTAGCACCTTGACGGCCTGTGTCCCCGAATAATCGAACTCGCAAGCCTGACCGATGACGATGGGACCGGAACCGATGACCAGTATCGTCTCGAGGTCGTCACGCCGTGGCATCGCCGGCTCCGATCATGTGGGCGAACTGATCGAACAACTCGGTGGCATCGTTGGGTCCGGGAGCGGCCTCCGGGTGGTACTGCACGGAGAAGGCAGGGATCCCGGTGCAAGCCAGACCCTCCAGCGTGCCGTCGTTGAGATTCTGATGGGTCGGTACCACCGGACCGAACGCCGTGTCGACCTGTTCCGGCAGGAGATCCCGACCAGGCAGTTCTCCCGTCGCTGCCGTAGGTTCTGCAGGCGAGAGCGACCACAAGTCCACCGCGAAGCCGTGGTTCTGGGCCGTGATGGACACCGATCCGTCGGCGAGTCGCTGCACCGGGTGGTTGCCGCCGTGGTGGCCGAATGGCAGCTTGTAGGTGGCGGCCCCGAGAGCCAGGCCGAGAATCTGATGTCCGAGGCAGATCCCGAAGACGGGCACCCGGTCGAGTAGACCCTCGACGGTGGCGATGGCAGCCGTCACCGGCTCGGGGTCACCCGGACCGTTGGACAAGAACACCCCATCGGGTCGACGCTGCAGCACATCGGCGGTCGCCGTTGCCGCCGGCACGACCTCCACCTCGATACCACGGCGCTGGAGCTGGCTGAGGATGTCGCGCTTCATACCGAGATCGAGGGCAACGACGGCAGCCCTGGTCGCTCCCTCGGCGGGATACATACCGGGCTGGGCCACCGACACCGTCTCTGCGAGGTTCCGGCCACTCATCGAGCCGTGCCGTTCGGCGAGCAGCCGCAGCTCGCCCACCTCGCGATCGCTGCCCAACGCAGCCGCCATGGCGCCGTGACTGCGAATGTGCCGGGTCAGTCTCCTCGTGTCCACCTCGGTGATGGCCACGATGTCGCAGGACTCCAGGTACGACGGGAGCGAACCCTGGCTGCGCCAGCTCGACGGTGTGCGACTCACCGCACGCATGACCAGACCGGCGAGGGCGGGAGTGGTGCGCTGCAGATCGGCCTCGTTCACGCCGTAGTTGCCGATATGGGGAGCGGTCATGGTGACGATCTGTCCGGCGTACGACGGGTCGGAGATGATCTCCTGGTAGCCCGTCATCGACGTGTTGAACACCACCTCACCCACGGCCACTCCCGGTGCGCCGACGCCACGACCGGTGAACACGGTGCCGTCCGCAAGTACGAGATGCGCTGTGGTCACGGCGCCACCGCCCCGTGCGTTGCGGCGACCCCATGGGTGGGGCGGCCGTCGAGCATGGTGAACCGCACCGCACCCCGCAGCCTCTCTCCCAGGTACGGCGAGTTGGTGGACTGCGACAAGGTCGTCGTCGGTACCGTCTCGGTCGTGGGATCGATCACCACGAGGTTCGCAGGCGCCCCGGAGGTGACCCGCAACCCGTGCCGGTCGCCGATCCCAGCGATGTGGGCGGGGCGCACCGACATGCGGTCGAACAGCGTCGCCATGTCGAGATCGGTCGTGGTGAGCACGGCGGCAACCGCCCACTCGAGTCCGGTCACGCCGTTGGCGGCATGCTCGAAGGGGACGTCCTTCTCGTGAGCGGCGTGCGGGGCGTGATCGGTGGCCACGGCGTCGATCGTGCCATCACGCAATGCTGCCCGGAGGGCCGCCACATCGTCTGCCGTGCGCAGCGGGGGCATCATCTTGTAGACGGAGTCGGTTGTGGCGACGACCTCGTGATCGAACATGAGATGGTGCGGAGTGACCTCCGCCGTCACCGGAAGCCCGGCGTCTTTGGCGGCACGCACCAGCTCGATTGCGCCGGCCGAGGACAGATGCTGGACGTGGTAGCGGGATCCCGTGAGCCGCACCAGGCTCAGGTCGCGGGCGACGATCACCTCCTCGGCTTCCGCCGGGATACCTTGCATCCCCAGCCGGGACGAGACTATGCCCTCGTGCATGAAACCGGCGCCGGCCAGCCCCGGATCGATGGCGTGCTGCGCCACCACGCCGCCGAGCTGAGCGATGTACTCCATCGCCCTGCGGAGTAGCCCGGCGTCGGCGACGGTATCACCATCGTCGGTGAACACCCTGACCCCGGCCGCCCACAGCTCGTCGAGATGTGCCAGACGCACTCCCCCGCGTCCCTCGCTGATGCACCCCGCCGGTATCACCTCGCAGCGTCCGGCCTGGCGTCCCCGCTCCGCCACGAAGCGAGCGAGATGGCCGCTGTCGATCGGAGGTTGTGTGTTCGGCATGGCCACGATGGCAGTGAAGCCACCCGCAGCAGCCGCAGCCGAGCCACTGGCGACGTCCTCCTTGTGCTCCTCGCCCGGTTCGCGGAGATGGACGTGGAGATCGACGAGGCCCGGACCCACCCAACAGCCGGCGGCGTCGATGACGTCGGCCCCGCCCGGGTCCAATCCTGCCCCCACCTCCGCGATCACACCGTTGCGGATTCGCACGTCGGCGGCGATGGGGCCCTGTGCGGCGAACACGCTGCCGGCGGAGATCAGGAAGTGCTGTGGCACGTACTCGTCTTCCTCTCTGTTCACAGTTTGCTCCCAGGGTCACTCATGTCGATCGCCTCCCAGCAGCTGAAAAAGCACGGCCATGCGGACCGCAACTCCGTTGGCCACTTGGCGCAACACCAGGGTGCGCGGGCTGTCGGCGACGTCGGCGTCGATCTCGATCCCCCGCACCATCGGGCCCGGGTGGAGCACCACGGCGTCCGGTTTCATCACCGCGAGGCGCGCTGCGGTCATCCCGAATCGCTGGCGGTATTCGGCGAACGACGGGAACACCGAGGCGCCGCCACGTTCCGCCTGCACCCGTAGCACGTACACCGCGTCGAGCTCGGTGAGGCTCTCGTCGAGCGAGCTGGTCATGGCCACCGGCCACCCGGTGACGTCGAGCGGCTGCAAGGTGGGTGGAGCGATGAGGGTCACCTCGGCTCCCAAAATGGCGAACGCATGGATATCGGAACGCGCCACACGAGAGTGCCGGATGTCGCCCACGATCCCGATGCGAAGTCCCTCGAGCGAGCCGAAGTGCTGACGCAAGGTCAGACAGTCGAGCAGGGCTTGGGTCGGATGCTGATGTGCGCCATCACCGGCGTTCACGACGGGCACCACCGCCCACTCCGCCACTCGCCACGGGGCACCGGTCGCTTCGTGGCGCACGACCATGAGATCCACTCCCATCGCCTGGATCGTGAGCACAGTGTCCTTGAGACTCTCACCCTTCTTCAGCGAGGAGGTTCCCGGGGCGAATGACATCGTGTCGGCGGACAGTGCTCGTGCCGCCTTCTCGAACGACATCTTGGTCCGAGTCGACGCCTCGAAGAACAGCGTGGCCACTGTCTTACCTCGCAGTGCCGGCACCTTCGGGATCGGCCTCTGCAACACCTCCACGAATGCGTCGGCGTCGTCGAGCAAGCTCGTCAGCTCGTCGTGGGTCGCCGTCTCGGTCGACAGGAAATGTCTCATGTGCCCCTCCCCCCCGGGGTGTTCGCATAAGGTTCGATCGTTACCAGATCGGCTCCGTCGATCTCCTCGAGTTGCACCGTCACTCGCTCGTTGGTCGCGGTGGGCAGATTCTTGCCCACATAGTCGGCCCGGATCGGCAGCTCCCGATGGCCGCGGTCGACGAGCACGGCCAGCTGGACCCTTCCCGGACGTCCCAGATCGGCCAGTGCATCGAGCGCCGCCCGGATGGTGCGACCGGTGTACAGCACGTCGTCGACGAGAACCACGGTGTGTCCGGCCAGCTCGACGGGCAGCTCCGTGCGACCGAGCGGCGTCGTTGGTCGGGTGTCCAGGTCGTCGCGGTACATCCCGATGTCCAGTTGACCGACCGCAACCTCGGCTCCCGGCTCGATGGCATTGAGTAACGCGCCGATGCGACGAGCCAGCGGGGCTCCCCTGGTGTGGATGCCGACGGTGATCAGATCGTCCAGACCGGCGTTTCGCTCGACGATCTCATGGGAGATGCGGCGAAGGGCCCTGCCGATGTCTCCAGCGTCCATCACCGTACGCGACGACGCTTCAGCTGAGCTCGTGGTCACGTCGCTGCAGCGGAGAAGAAGAGGTCGACGGTGGTGCGTGGTGGCCCTTGGTGCACCGGTGGCAGCGAGCGCATGGTTCCTCCCTTTCCGACCTCACGGGATCGGACTTAAAGGCTGGTTCGGCGCGAAGCTAGCACTCACCGGGGGGTGCCCGGGTATTTGACACCGGGGACGCGAAAACTTTGGTTCATTGTCGCGGCTGCCTGGAGGTCAACCGCGTTCCGCAGCAACCTCGTGGGCCAACCTGCCGAGAACACCGTTGACGAATGCGCCGCTCTTCTCGGTTGAATACCTCTTGGCGAGATCGACGGCCTCGGACACGGCGACCCCGACCGGGATGTCGGTGTACCTCAGCTCGTACACGCCGAGCCGAAGAATGTTGCGGTCGACGGCCGGCATCCGCTCCAGTCTCCACCCCTCGGCGAGGCGCCCAATGGTGGCATCGATTTCGCTCTTGTGCTCCATGATGCCGGCTACGAGTCGTCGGGCCCGAGCGGTGAGGGACTCCTCGACCGGATCGATACCGCGAGCCTCGGCTTCGTACAGCGCTTCGAGGACGAGCTCTCTGGCCTCCCGCGAGCTCACGACACCCGAGTGAGGTAGTCCCCGGAGCGTGTGTCCACCTTGACGACGTCGCCTTGCTCGATGAAGAGTGGAGCCTGCACGACGAGTCCGGTCTGGAGCGTGATCGGTTTGGTAGCTCCGGAGACCCGATCCCCTTTCACCCCCGGCTCGGCATAGGTGACCTCGAGCTCCACCGCAGCTGGCAGCTCGAGGCCGATCGCCTGTCCCTGATACCTGGAGATCTGGGCGATGGCACCCTCGACGAGGTAGTTGGCGGCGTCACCAACGAGATCGGCCGCAACGGAGAATTGCTCGAACGTGCCGGTGTCCATGAAGTTGAACCCGAGGTCGTCGCGATACAAGAACTGGTAATCGGAGCGATCGATCTTTGCATCCTCGACGTTCTCTCCGGCACGGAACGTTCGATCGATCAATGCGCCGCTCTCCAGGTTCTTCAGCTTCATCCTGACAAAGGCTTTGCCCTTGCCCGGTTTGACGTGCTGGTAGTCGACGACGGCGAACAGCCCATCTTGGAGATTGAGGGCCATTCCCGGCTTGACGTCGTTGGTCGAGATCATCCGGTGCGCATCTCCTTGTGCGAGTGGGTGAGCACGCGTCGCCCATCTTCGGTGACGAGCACCATGTCCTCTATGCGAACGCCGCCCTGCCCGGGCGAGTAGACACCGGGTTCGATGGTCACGACGTTGCCGGGTTCGAGCACGTCCGTCGAACCCCGTTTCACCCACGGTGCTTCGTGAATCTCCAACCCCACCCCGTGACCGGTCGAGTGCAGGAACATCTCCTCGTAACCGTGCTCTCGGAGGACGGCGCGGCAGGCTTCGTCGACGGCGGCGGCCTCGACCCCCGGGCCGACGGCGGCGATCCCGGCCTCGTTCGACTCGAGTACGGCGGCGTGGATGTCTTCGAGCTTGTCATCGGGCTCATCGCCAAGCCAAATGGTGCGAGTCATGTCGGAGTGATAGCCCGCCGCCACACAGCCGTAGTCCATCAGCAGCAAACCTTCGCCGAGCTCGCCCTCGCCGCTGCGATGATGCGGCCGGGCTGCGTTGGCGCCATGAGCGACGATGGGCGGCCAGGCTGCCGCCTCACCACCTGCCGCGCGCATCTCGTCGATCAAGGCCAAACCCAGATCGCCCTCCGTCGCCGCCTTCCTGGCGAGCAGCGGCGCCTTCTCGAACGCAGCATCCCCAGCAGCGGCGGCTCGCTCCAAAGCGGCCACCTCGTCCGTATCTTTGACCTTGCGCAGCTCCTCGACCAAGCCGGTGGTCGGGCTGAGGGCGACATCGAGCTTGCTGTCGAGGGTACGGCTGAACGCCCACGACACGTGATCCGCCTCGATGTCGACGGAGTCGGCGTCACCGATCGCTTTACCCAGATGCCCGGGAAGATCGCTGCGGTAGACGACGAGCTCACCCGCGGGGAGCGCTGCGACGAGCGGCTCGGCGATCTCGCCGTAGCGTCCATCTGTGATGAAGATCGCCTTGTCGGCGGACACAACGAGGTAGGCGTTGCTCCCGGTGAAGCCGGTGAGGTAGCGGATGTTGACGAGCGAGCTGACCAGGAGCGGTCGGGACCGATCCTCCATCAGGCGCTCGAGACGGGCGGCGTGCTTCATCGTCGTGGCAAGAACTCCTCGTGTGGCTCAGCCGACCCCTACGGCGGCCAGGGCGTGCAGTACCGTAGCGTCGTCGACCGGGATCACGGCTGGTGACGCCACCGATTCGAGCAGCGTCATCCGCAGACCCGTGGTCGATTGCTTCTTGTCGAGCGCGATGAGGCGCTGCGCAGTTTCCACGGTGATCGCGCTGACGGACGTGGGCAGACCGAGTCCTTCGATGATTCGGCGTTGGCGTTCTCCCTCCGTGAATCCGAGGACTCGGGCGGAAGCTGCGGCGGCGGCAACCATGCCCACGGCAACCGCCTCCCCGTGTGACAGCTTGGCCGCCACTTCGACGGCGTGCCCGATGGTGTGCCCGTAGTTGAGCCACGCACGAACGTCTGCTTCCGTGAAGTCGCGGCTGACGATGTCCACCTTCACGGCAACCGACCGCCGCACCACCTCGTGAACCGGGGCGTCGAGCCCGAACTCCTCGTAGATCCCCACCAGTACCGGATCGCCGATCATCCCGGTCTTGAACGCCTCGGCGGCTCCCTCCCGAAGAAGGTGCCAGGGAAGCTGCTCGAGGAGCTCCGTGTCGATGAGGACGGCTCGGGGGTGCCGAAAAACACCGGCCAGGTTCTTGCCTCCCACGTTGATGGCCGATTTCCCCCCGATGGCGGCGTCGACGGCCCCGAGCAGGGTCGTGGGAACGAGCACCAGATCGACACCACGCAGGTAGGTGCCGGCGATGAAACCGGCTGCATCCGTGAGTGCGCCACCACCCACGGCAACGATGGTGTCGCTACGCCTCAGCTCCAACTGATTCAGCCACAGATAGGCGCCCTCGACCACGGCGAGCTGTTTGGCCGCATCGCGATCGGGCAAGATGCGAACCGCAACGTCACAGTGGACTCGCATCGCACCCGCAAGACGTTCGGCGACGGGCTGCGATCCGGGCTGGGCGAACACGGCGATCTTGCCCGGGTTCCGCTTGCCGAGGATGGCTTGCGCAAGGCTCTCCCTGGCGAGTATTCCGTGGTCTACGAGGACGTCGCACACCACCCCACCCGTGCCGTCGGTCACGACGATCGCCACAGCGCCTCTACCTCTGCCACGACGTCGGCAACATCGCGATCGATGGTCGAGACCCGTGCGTCGGCAGCCCGCAAGTAGACGTCGTGGCGCTCGACCATGAGATGATCCATCGATGCAACGGGATTCGCTCGGCCGATGAGGGGCCGGTCCTCTCCCATGCCGACCCGACCGATGACCGTGGCCAGATCGGCAAACAACCACACCACGAGTCCTGTCGCCTTCATCGCTTCCCGGTTCATCTCGCTGAGAACGACGCCGCCCCCGGTGGCGACCACCGCAGGCTCCGGGTCGGCAGCGATGGCGGCAACGGCCCGCTCTTCCTCGAGACGGAACCACGGTTCGCCATGTGTGGCGAAGAGATCGGCGATAGACGCCGTGTGATCTCGCTCGATGCCGGCGTCGGTGTCGATGAACTTCATGCCAAGGCGCTCCGCCAGTGGCAGCCCCACGGAGCTCTTGCCTGAGCCCATCATGCCGACGAGCCACAGATGGCGACGCCGACGCGGGGACTCGTCCGTCTTCTCCGAGGAGACCATCTCAGAATGCGGCGATCCGCTTGGTGTACACCGCAACGCTGTCGACGACATCCGAGATCGTGTCACCGCCGAATTTGCGCTGCACCTCCTGGGCCAGCACGATCGCAACCATCTGCTCAGCCACCACCCCGGCAGCGGGTACCGCACAGACATCGCTGCGCTCCCGAAAGGCCTTCTCTTCCTTCTTGGATTCCACATCGACGGTGTCGAGCGGCTTCATCACCGTCGAGATCGGTTTCATGGCAGCGCGTACCCGCACCGCCCCGCCGATGGACATACCGCCTTCGATCCCGCCGGCCCGTGCGGTGCGGCGCGTGAAGCTCCCATCCTCGTGATAGATCTCATCGTGGGCCGCCGACCCGCGGCGCCGCGCCGTCTCCAGCCCATCGCCCACTTCGACGGCCTTGATCGCCTGGATGCTCATCAGCGCAGCCGCCAGACGGGAGTCGAGGCGCCGGTCCCAATGCACATGTGATCCCAACCCCACCGGCACACCGTGAGCCACGACTTCGACGACGCCGCCAAGAGTGTCGCGATCGGCTTTGGCACGCTCGATCTCTTCCACCATCGCCGTTTCGGCGGCGGAGCCGAACGCCCGCACCGGAGATGCATCGATTGCGCGGAGATCGGCCATTGTGGGCAGTTCGTTCGCAGCTGCGGTGACCTCCCCTATGGCAACGACGTGGCTGAGAACGTCGATCCCCACTGCGGTGAGGAGCTGTTTGGCGGCGTATCCCGCCACGGTGCGAGCCGCAGTCTCCCGAGCCGAGGCACGTTCCAGGATGTCTCGCGCATCGTGCGTGTCGTACTTCTGCATCCCGGCGAGGTCGGCATGGCCGGGGCGCGGTGCCGTGAGGGTGCGCTGCGATTCACCGCCCGGATCGGGAGACATTTCAGTCTGCCACTTCGGCCACTCCGTGTTGCGCACCACTACCGCCAGCGGGCTCCCCAGGGTCCGGCCGAAGCGAACGCCGCCGAGGATCTCGAGCTCATCTTGTTCGAGCTGCATGCGGCGACCCCGCCCGTAGCCGAGCCGACGCCTCGCCAGTTCAGCCCCGAGCCCGGTCCTGTCGAACTCGATTCCGGCGGGCAGGCCCTCGACGATGGTGACGAGCCCGGGGCCGTGTGATTCGCCTGCGGTGAGGAAGCGCAGCATGTGGCTGGGGATGGTACCGGTGCCGGTCACGGCTGGATGCATCGCCGTGGGGTTCGGCTACCTCCCCACGTACCAATCGAGTATGGGCCCTCCGTACAGGAGCGCAGCATATGCACCGAGCACCATGGCGGGACCGAAGGCGAAATGCTCCCGCAGACCTTTGCTGCGCGAGACGAGCAGCAGGAGGCTCGCCACGCCGCCGATCAGGAATCCGAGGACGACGGAAACTCCAAACCCCTCCCACCAGGCCACGAACGCGGTGAACATGCCGAGCAGCGGACTGAGCTTGACATCACCAAAGCCGAAACTGCGTCCGCGACCTGCGAGGAATATCGCAAGGTAGATCAGAGCAGCGATGACTGCGCCGAGAAGCGCATCGTCGAGGCGCGCCGATGAACCATCGAGCAAGGCAAAGATGACGAGGAGGGCGGCGCCGATTCCCAGAGAGCGGAAACTGATGCGATCAGGGATCAGCCTGGCGCGAACGTCGGTGAAGGTCATCGCCATCGTGGTCAACAGAAACCACACGTAGGGAACGATGAGCCATCCGGCGAAGAACCGCGCCGCAAAGAACCCAAAGACGATCGCCCCGAACGCAGCCGCCACGTACTGCGCCCAATCCGGTGCTGGATCCGGCGCATCCTCTCGATCCGCCAGGACCCGCTCGGCCACACGCCATGCCAAGACACCTCCTGCGGCGCCGGCCAGCGTCATGATGGCGATGAAGACCTGGTCGCTCACGCGTTGACCGCGTTTCGCAGGGCCGTTCGCATCGCCGCCACCGGCGCCGGTCGCCCGGTCCACAGCCAGAACGAGTCGATGGCCTGACCGAGCAGCATGTCTCGACCGGTAGCGACTGGAAGCCCGGTGCGTTGCGCATCCTCTGCAAGCGGCGTGGAAGCACTGCCGTACACCATGTCCAGCACCCCAGCCGCTGCGGACAGCCAGTCGGTGGGGAAAGACTCACCCTCCATGCCGATGGGGGTGGCGTTCACGATCACCGATCCTGGGAGTGGCGGCCCCCACTCGGCCGCACGACCGAGACCGACGGCTTCGGTCAGCTCGCCGGCTCTTTCCGCACGGCGGGCGCACACGATCACATCTCGCCCCTCGAGGGCAACGAGCGCCGCCGCCGCCGCTCCTCCTGCCCCGTACAGCGTCACCGGTCCCTCGACAGGTAGCCCGCCCCACTGCCAGGCATTGCGCACGCCACCGACATCGGTGTTGTGGCCGATGACCTCCTCACCGATGCGCACCAGCGTGTTGACGGCGCCGGTGCGCTGCGCATCGGCAGCCACTCGATCGCTCAGGTCGTGGGCCAGTCGCTTGTGCGGCATCGTGACATTGGCCCCATCGAGCGCCCCGGTGCGCAGCTCGTCGACTGCAGCCTTCATGCCCGTCGCATCCACGCGCCGCACTGCATACGAGCCGGGGAGACCGCAGCTACGCAACGCAGTCGTGTGCAGCAACGGCGACAGGGAATGCTCGACAGGATCGCCGAGGACGACCAGCCTCACGGAAGGACGCCGTCGCGCCGTGCCTGAGCCACCTTGGCGTTGTGCTCCTCGAGTGTTTCCGAGAAGCCGTGCGTGCCATCGGTATCGATGAGCACGTAGTAGTAGAAGTTGGTCTCTGCCGGCGCCGCGGCTGCTTCGAGGGACGCGGAGCGCACTCCACCGATGGGTGTTGGCGGTAGACCCTGGAACCGGTACGTGTTCCATGGCGAGTCGATCTCGAGATCTCGGTTGAGCACCCGTCCGGGGTTCTCCCCGAGCGCATAGATGACCGTGGCGTCGATCTGCAACTCGATTCCGTCGCGCAACCGGTTGGTGATGACGCTGGCGATGATCGGCCGCTCTTCGTCGAGCTTCGCCTCCTTCTCGACGAGCGAGGCGATGATGAGACCGTCGTACGGGGTATATCCCAACTCACGTAGCTGCGACCAGTCCACCGACGACATCCTGGTCTGCAGCTCGGTTGCCAATCGTTGCAGAATCACCTCGGGCGCCGCGTCGACCACGAAGTCGTAGGTCGCCGGGAAGAGGAGACCCTCCCATGCTGTGATTGCCGGGACACCATCGGGAATCTCATCCGGAAGCAGGGGCGACGTCACCTCGCCACTCAAGAGGGCTTGTGTGATCTGTTGCTCGGTCCAAGGTGTTTGCGCTGCCAGCGAAGCGATCGTCTCTTCGATCCGGAGCCCCTCGATAACCGTGAGCCTGTAGGTCTCCGGCGCCGGGGGGCCGGCAACGAGCATGGCGATGATCTCGCTCTCGGTCATGCCACCGACAACCGTGTACTCCCCGGCGCGCAGCTGCTCGACGACACCCTCGATGCGAAGTTGCCGTTCGAAGGCGCGCGCATCCGCGATCGCACCGCTCTCCTCGAGCAGCTCGGAGATCTGTGCGGCGCTGCTTCCCAACGGCACGTCGACAACGGCGGTCTCGCCCTCGGGCAGCGACGCCACCCGCTCGACCGCCACGACATCGGCCAGCCGCGGCGCCAGGTTGATGATGACGATGGCGGCAACACCGATGGCGACGAGCGCAACCGCGATCTTGCCGACGGTCCCCAGCCATGCGTTGGGAGCAGGTGGTGGGGACGGCTCGACTGCGTAGTCGTCCTCGTAGACGTATCGCTCGCCGTATTCGTCGACGTAGATGACGTCACCGTGCTCGTCGGTGACACCCGATTCTGGAGGCCATCCGCCGGTCATGGCGACTCGGCTTCCCGCCGGCGGCTGTCGAGGTAACCCTGCAACAGCAGGGCTGCCGCCACTTTGTCCCGCGTAGCGCGACGGGTGTCTCGTCGCACACCGGCTTCGAGCAGCGCCTGCTCGGCCTGTACCGAGGTGAAGCGTTCGTCGACGTACACCACGGGAACACCCGTGGCCTCGGCAACGGCTTCGCCGAGACGTCGCGCCCGTTGCGCCGATTGCCCTTCACGGCTGTCCAGTTGTGTCGGCAGGCCCACCACGATCACGCTCACCTCGTACTCGTCGACGATCTCTCGAATCGCATCGATGGGGTGCACCTGTGTGCGATCGATCACCGTGTGTGGCGTAGCGATCATACCGAGAGGGTCGGACAACGCAGTACCGATCCTGACCTCTCCGGGGTCGATCCCGAGGACTCGACCCTCCGTCATGTCCGCAGCAACGCGCTCCTGGCTGCGTCACGGGCCTCCACGAGTGCGTCGTCCAAACGCTCTCCGTGTGGTCCCCCCGCCTGAGCCAGCTCGGGATCGCGACTGCCTCCGCCACCGAGCACGCTGGCGGCAGGGCGGATCACGTCGGCAGCGGAGACCCCCTCGGCAACCAGATCGGGGGAGACGAAACCAACCAGGGCGCCCTTGCCGTCGTGCGACGAGCCGATGACCCCGATCCCACGACCGAGCCGGTCGCGCACTTGGTACGCCAGCGACCGGAGCCCGTCGGCGGCGAGATTGGGCACAGCGACTACGAGAGCCTTGGCGCCGTCGTGCTCCTCGGCTTGGGCCAGCAGCTCATCTGCCAGGGCATTGCGAGACTGCTGCTCGAAACGAGCGAGCCGTTCCTCCTGCTCGTCCAGCTTTGCGGTGAGCGCGGTGGCGGCCTCGAGTACCGATCCTGGCTGGGCGCCGAGCACCTTCTCGGTGGAGCGCAGCGTGCGCCGCAACTCGGAGAGGTAGGCGAAGGCCTTCGTACCGGTGAGCGCCTCGACCCTGCGAGTGTTGGCTGCAACGGAGCCCTCCGAAACGAGGACCAGCGGGCCCACCTGGCCGGTGGAGCGCACATGGGTGCCGCCACAGAACTCGATCGAGTAGTCGCCGGTCTTGACCACCCGGACTTCGTCACCGTACTTGTCGCCGAAGAAGGCGAGGGCACCCATCGCTTCCGCCTGTTCCTTGCTGGTGACAACCGTGGTGACGGCGGCGTTCTCGACCACTCGTGCATTGACGATCTGCTCCAGCTCGAACAGCTCGTCTGGGTCGAGGCGGTCGTGATGGCTGAAGTCGAAGCGGAGCCGGTCCGCCTCCACCAGCGACCCCGCCTGATGGACGTGATCGCCGACGTTGGCCCGCAGCGCCCAATGCAGAACGTGGGTTCCGGTGTGATTCTTGCGGAGCCGCTCGCGGCGCTCGTGGTCGATCTCGGTGACCGCATCCTGCCCGATGCTCACGTACCCGTCGACCACCTCCCCGTAGTGGCCGTGTACCCCCGGCACCGCGTACACCGTGTCGACGATGCGCACCGTGCCGGTCTCGGTGGTGACCGTCCCACTGTCGC
This sequence comes from Acidimicrobiia bacterium, assembly GCA_041608535.1. GTDB lineage: Bacteria > Actinomycetota > Acidimicrobiia > Spongiisociales > UBA5794 > JBFISM01. Next base: position 20,590 of record JBFISM010000011.1, on the reverse strand, counting down.
CGACCTGGCCACCGCTCTCGGCATAGAACGGGCTGCGATCGAGGAACAACTCCACGTGCTCGCCGACATCAGCACGCTGGACGAGATCCTCGTCCCGCACCATCGACAGGATGCGCCCTGTGCCCCCTTCCTGGGTGTATCCGATGAAGTCCGTGGCGTCGATCCCCTTGAGCAACGCCACGTAGGCGGCGGTGGCTTCGGCCCGGGCGCCACCACGGAACGAGGCGCGGGCCCGGTTGCGTTGCTCGGCCATCAGCTCGTCGAACTCGGTGCGATCGACGGTGAGACCCCGCTCGGCGACGATCTCCTCAGTCACCTCGATGGGGAAGCCGTACGTGTCGTGCAGCTTGAACGCCGCCGCACCTGAGATCTCGGCGCCGCCCTCCAGCCCTTCGAGCTCGGCCTCGAGCAGTTCGGTCCCCGCCGCCAGCGTGCGACGAAACCGCTCCTCCTCACGCACCACGTGATCGACGATGCGGGTGCGCTGCTCGCTCAGCTCCGGGTAGGCGCCCACGTAATGGTCGATCGTCGCCTCGACCATCGTCGGCATGGCGAGATCCTCGCTCCCCAGCAGATAGGCATGCCGCACGGCGCGGCGTAGCAGGCGGCGGAGCACGTAGCCGCGCTTCTCGTTGGAGGGAACCACGCCGTCGCCGAGCAGGAAGGTGACCGCCCGGGAGTGGTCGGCCATGATGCGCAGACTGACCCCACTCGGAGCGTCGGCTTCGTAGGTCGTCCCGGTCACGTTCTCTGCGGTGGCGAGCAGCGGACGGATGAGATCGCAGTCGAAGATGGACGGTACGTTCTGCAGAACGGTGGCCACCCGCTCCAGACCAGCGCCGGTGTCGATGTTCTTTGCGGGAAGATCACCGATGACGTGATACGGCTCGTCCTGGATGTTCTGCATGAACACGAGATTCCACACCTCGACATGGCGCTCGTCGTCCACCGCAGGACCACCGGCCTCGCCGAACTCGGGTCCCTTGTCGAAGAAGATCTCCGAGGACGGCCCGCACGGTCCCGGGATGCCCATTTGCCAGAAGTTCTCCCGATCGAGACGCTGCACCCGCTCGGGCGGCACCCGGACGTCTTCGATCCATATCTCAGCGGCTTCGTCGTCGCTGAGGTGCACGGTGTACCAAAGCCTCTCCGGATCGAGCCCGAAGCCATCGGTCACCAGTTCGTAGGCCCAGGGAATCGCCTTCTCTTTGAAGTAGTCGCCGAAGCTGAAGTTGCCCAACATCTCGAAGAACGTCAGGTGACGCAGGGTGGTACCGATGATGTCGATGTCGACTGTGCGGGCCACCTTCTGCACGGTGACGGCGCGGGGGTACGGCGGCGCCTCCTCGCCGAGCATGTAGGGCTTGAAGGGCACCATCCCGGCGTTGGTGAGCAACAGCGTCGGATCGTTGGGGATCAGTGACGCCGAGGGAACCACGGTGTGGCCGCGCTCCGCGAAGAAGTCGACAAAGACTTTCCTGATTTCGTCGCCCTGCATGAGGTCGGAAAGGTTAGAGGGTCACCGTGGCGGGGATTCCAGCCGCCGTTGCAGCGCAGTGACCAGGTCGGTCCGGTCGACGGTGGTGGCGTCTCCGCTGCTGAGCTCCTTGATCTGGACGGAAGCTGCAGCCCGCTCCTCCGGACCGGCGATGAGCGCAAAGCGATGTCCCCTGCGGTCGGCGTATTTGAGCTGGGTCCCGAGTTTGCGTAGGTCGGGGTACACCTCGGTGCCGATACCTGCTCGGCGCAGCTCGGCTGCCATCCGCACGGTCTCCATGGTCCCCTCGGCGTCGAACCGGGTCACGAGCACCGGCGCCCAGGTTGCCGGCTGCGGCTCGTCGGCCAGCTCCTCGAGCGCGGCGAGCAGCCGGTCGACACCGAGTGAGGCTCCCACCCCGGGAAGTCGCTGTTTGGTGTACACCGAGGCGAGATCGTCGTACCGACCGCCGCTCATGCAACTGCCGATGTCGGGCAACTCGTCGAGAAAGGTCTCGAAGACGGTCCCGGTGTAGTAATCCAAGCCGCGAGCGATGGCAGGGTCAATGACGAGTCGACCTGGTGCAGTGGCCGCCTGCACCCCGGTGCGGACATCGTCCAGCTCCGCCACCCCGCGCTCACCGAGCACACTCCCGGCGACCAGATCGGCCATTGCGGTGATGACCGCGGTGTTGCGCTCATCGAGAGCTGCCGAGCCGTGCCCCGGCGACTGCACGTCTGCGCCGAAGCCCACGAACCGCAAGATGTGGTCAGTCTGTGCAGCGGTCGCTCCGGCCTGCGTGCGCAGCTCATCGGCCATTGCGTCGTCGCCGATCTTGGGCAACTTGTCGATGGCGCGCAGTACCGCAGCACTCTGATCCGTCAACCCCAATCGCTCGAGCAGCCCGCTCAGCACCTTGCGGTTGTTCACCCTCACGGTGAAACGCTCGACCCCGACGGCGGCGAACACATCCGCGATGACCAGTGCGGTCTCGATGTCCGCCATGGTGCTCTCGGTGCCGATCGTGTCGAAATCACACTGGAGGAACTCCCGATAGCGACCCCGCTGTGGACTCTCGCCCCGCCAGACGGGTCCGACGTGGTACCGCTTGAACGGGGTGCCCAGCGCACCGACGTGCTGGGCGACAAACCGGGCGAGCGGGACGGTGAGGTCGAAACGCATCGCCACGTCGCGCCCGCCGGGATCGTCGAAGCGATACATCTGCTTGTCCGACTCGTCGCTCCCCTTGCCCAACAACACCTCGGTGTACTCGAGGGCCGGGGTGTCGATGGGGCTGAAGCCATATCTGCGATAGACGTCGACGGTGGCGGCGATGAGCCGTTCGCGAGCGATGGCTGCCTCGGGGAGAAAGTCGCGAAAACCCTTGAGCGTGCGAGGCTGAACGATGTCTCGTGATACGTCCGGTGCTGACACGGTGCGGCTCCGTTCAGTGGGCGCGACGATCGGGGGTGATACGGTCGGCGGCCCTTTCGAGCAACGAAGCTGCCGTGCGGCCGGTGCTACGTAGCAGCGCACGAGCGGTGATCTTCTCGCGAGCACGCTTCACCTTGGCGGCGAGGTAGGTCATCGCACCGATCGACATGGCCGCACCGATGGCCAACCAGCGTATTCGCAACAGCATGCGCGCAGCCTACTCCGGACCGGATTCACCGTTGTGGCGCCCACCCCTCGAGATGGGCTCTCGCTCGCGTTTGCCCAAGATCGCATCGATCTGCGTGAGGCGCTCGGCGAGCTCTCGCTCCGCACCACGACGGTGGGGCCTGTACACAATGGCTCCGGAGGCCTCGTCCGGCAGGTATTGCTGCGCCACGACGCCGCGCCCATCGTCGTGTGGGTAACGATATCCCACTCCGATCCCCAGGTTCCGTTCGCCGGCGGTGGCTGCACTGCGCAACGGGAGCGGGACACGGGCGGCTGGCGTTTCCTGCACGAGGGTTCGAGCGGCCGTCATGGCGAGACCCACGCTGTTGGATTTCGGGGCGGCCGCCAGGTAGATAGCGACGTGGGCGAGGGAATAGGCGGCCTCGGGGAGGCCAACCACCCGCAGCGCAGCGAACGCATCGACGGCGACGCCGAGCGCAGCCGGATCGGCGAGACCCACGTCCTCGGAGGCCGCGATGATCATGCGGCGTGCGATGAACTGCGGATCCTCTCCGGCGTCGATCATGGTGAACAGCCAGTAGAGCGCCGCATCGGGATCGGACCCGCGGATCGACTTGATGAACGCCGAGATGACGTCGTAGTGCTGGTCGCCCTTCTTGTCATACCGGATGATGCGTCGTTGCAGAGCCTCTTCGATCTCCGCATCGCCGATCACCTCCTGCTCGTGACCGGCGGCGATCTTGGCGGCCACCTCGAGTGCGTTCAGTCCCAGCCTGGCGTCGCCGCCGACCCGTTCCGCCAGGGTGTGCAGTGCCTCGTCTGATACCGACGGCGAACTGCCGAGACCCCGCATCGGGTCATCGGCGGCGAGCCGCAGGATGTGGAAGACCGACTCGGGGCCCAGCGGCTCGGTTCGAAACAGCGTGGACCGGCTCACCAGTGGCGAGTTGACCTCGAAGAACGGATTCTCCGTCGTCGCGCCGACCAGAACGATCGTCCCGTCCTCCACACCGGGCAGCAGCGCATCCTGCTGCGCCTTGGTGAAGCGGTGGATCTCGTCGAGAAACAACACCGTTCTCCCCCGGCCCTCCTCGAGACGACGTGCCGCCAGGGCAAGCACCTCCCGCACGTCCTTCACCCCAGCCGACGTTGCCGAGAGCTGCTCGAAGCGAGCGTTGCTGCCGCTCGCCACCAAGCGGGCCAGTGTGGTCTTGCCTGTGCCGGGTGGCCCCCACAGGATCATCGACACCGGCTCGCCCGAGGTGACGATGGCGTGAAAGGCGGCCCCGGCCTCCGTGAGATGTTCCTGACCGACGACTTCGTCGAGTGTGACCGGTCGCATACGGGCCGCCAGGGGCGCAGCAGAACTCCTCGCCTGTGCCTGCGATTCGGCGAACAGGTCGCCCTGGTCGCGGCTCACGTCACTCCGCGCTGTCCTCGGCCCACTGCGCCAGCACCTCCGGAGCTATCCGGAGACCGACGTCACGCAGTTGGGCGTCGTCGACCCGGCTGGGCGATCCGGTCAAGGGATCCGCCCCCGTCTGCGTCTTGGGAAACGGAATGACCTCCCGGATGTTCGGCTCTCCTTGGAGGATCGCAACGAGGCGGTCGAACCCGATGGCGAAGCCGGCGTGGGGTGGAGTGCCGAAGCGCAACGCATCCATGAACCAGCCAAAGCGACGTTGTGCGGAGGCTTCGTCTATGCCGAGGATCTCGAAGACCTTGGCCTGCACCGCCGGATCGTGAATCCGGACGCTCCCCGATCCCAGCTCCCACCCGTTGAGCACCATGTCGTATGCCTGGGACGCCGCCGTCTCCGGATTGGCCTCCATGTCGGCTACCGAGCGGGGCGCCGTGAAAGGATGGTGGGCCGGCACCAGCTCACCTTCCTCGGTCACGTCGAACACCGGGAAGTCGACGATGAATGCAAACACAAGCTCGTCCTGGCCGTCCGGCTGGCCAAGTTCGACCCGGAGCTGGCCAAGCACACGTGACACCACAGCCTCATCGCCGGCCACGACAAGCAGCGTGTCGCCGGCTGCGCTGTCGAGCTTCGCCTGCAGTCCCGAAACCTCAGTCGTTGAGAGGAACTTGCTGATGGGTGCCCGCAGCGAACCATCGTCCTCGTGCACCATCCACACCAGACCCTGCGCACCCAGCTCCTGCGCACGGCTCACGAGGCCGTCGAGACCGGACCGAGACAGCCCGAGCTTGCCGGCGTTGATGGCACGGATCACCCCACCGCCAGCGAGCACCCCGGCAAATGCCTTGAAGCCCGTCCCGGCGAACACTTCGCCACAATCCACGATCTCCATCCCGAAGCGGAGATCCGGCTTGTCCGTGCCATAGCGCGCCATCGCTTCGGAGAACGTCAGCCTGGGGAACGGTCGCTCCAGCTCGATACCACGCACCGCCCGCACGGCGGCGACCGCCACATCCTCGAGCGTGCGCAGCACGTCGTCCTCGCCCCAGAACGCACCCTCCAAATCGAGCTGGGTGAACTCGAATTGGCGATCCGCGCGCAGATCCTCGTCCCGGTAACACCGGGCGAACTGGTAGTAGCGCTCGACGCCGCCCACCATGAGCAGCTGTTTGAACAGCTGAGGAGACTGGGGAAGAGCAAAGAAACGGCCGGGGCGGTGGCGACTGGGCACGAGAAAGTCGCGGGCACCCTCGGGTGTCGAGGCGATCAGCGTCGGTGTCTCCACCTCGAGGAACCCTGCTTCGTCGAGCACGGCTCGCATCGCCCGCATGGCTGTGGCGCGAGCAGCGAGGTTTGCGGCCATCCGGGGCCGGCGCAGATCGAGGAATCGGTACTCGAGCCGCCGGTTCTCGTCCACGTCGACCCGCTCGTCGAGTTGGAACGGAAGTGGATCGGCCGGGCTCAACAGCATGAGCTTGCTGGCCACGACTTCGATCTCGCCCGTAGCCAGATCGGGATTGACGGTACCTTCGGGTCGCTCCCTCACCTCGCCGTCGACGGCAACGCAGTACTCGACACGTAAGCCGTGGAGGAGGTCTTCGTCTGCCGGCCCGTCTTCGGGGTTCAAGACCACCTGCACGATCCCGGAGGCATCACGCAGATCGATGAAGATCACACCACCGTGATCACGACGTCGCGCCACCCACCCGGCGAGCCGCACCGTGGAACCCACCGCCGTGCGATCGAGCATCGCCGCATGGGTGTCGCGATACAGGCTGGTCATGGCATCTCCGAACGACAACGTCCGCGGGTTCGAGCTGCGACCGAACGGGACTCCGGTCACCGGTCGTGCAGCGGGGAAGGCTAGTCAACTCCCATCGGCGCCCGACCGAGCTCTGCGTGCGCAACACGGTGCCCAACCCCCGCCGGTGGCTCTGCGCGCCCAAGGGGAGCCGCTCATCCCAAGGTGCCGCCGTTCCCGGCCACCACCCGGCTCCCCGCCGGAGCGTGGAAGGCATCCACCGTTTGTCGTGCGGCCCCGTGGCGTCGCTGGAACAGCACCTCCAACCACCCGGGACGGACCGGATCAAGCCAACTGCTGGAGAAACGGATTGGTGCGACGCTCCTGCCCGATCGTGGTGATCGGTCCGTGACCGGGAAGCACGGTCATGTCGTCGTCGTAGACGAGCACCCGTTCGGCCATGGAGCGCATCAGAGCAGCGAAATCGCCACCCGGCAGATCGGTGCGCCCGATCGAGCCGGCAAAGAGCTGATCGCCGGAGAACAAGACACCGTCCTCCTCGAGGACGAAGCAGCAGTGCCCCGGAGTATGCCCTGGGGTGTGGACCACGTCGATGCGCAGGTCAGCCAGCTGCAACGTGGCTCCGTGTTCCAGCACCGCATAGTCGTCCGGGAAGGCGCATGCCTCGACCATCGAGCGATCGGCAGTGCCGAAGAGCATCCTCAATTGGCTGCCGGGATCGGTCGCCAGGAAGGCATCATCGGGGTGGAGGTGGACGTCGATGCCGAAGCCACGGGCGACAGCCGCTCCTCCGGCATGGTCGATGTGACCGTGCGTGGTCAACACCGCAACCGGCGTGAGGTCGTGACGGCGCACCAGCGCTTCGATCGACGGAATGTCCGGGGGGGCGTCGACGATGACGCACATACCGCCCCGTTCTGCAGCGACCACATAGCAGTTGGTCTGCGCCAGCCACAGCGGCTCACCGGCGAGAAAGAGCTGCGGCCCGTCCAATTCTTCTGCGGCCTAGTTCTTCTGCGGCACGAGGCGATAGGCGTCGAACACCCCGTTGACCTCGCGCAGCTCTGAGAGCACTCGCTCCAGCAACTTCGGATCAGACAGCTCGACCTCGAAGCGGAACACGGCGATCCTGTCCGATCCGGTGGCCGACGAGGACGCAGTGATGTTCGCCCCGTTCTCGGCGAGCACATTGGTCACGTCACGCAACAAACGAGCCCGGTCGAGCGCTTCGACCTGGATCCAGACGAAATACGAACCTGCCTGCTGGGGAGCCCACGAGACCTCGATCATGCGTTCCGATCGTTCGGCGAGTGCTCCGACGTTGGTGCAGTCGGCTCGGTGCACCGACACACCGCGCCCCACCGTGATGAAGCCGACGATGTCGTCACCCGGCACCGGGGCACAGCAGCGGGCGATCCGCACCAGCAGATCCTGCATACCCTCGATGATGATCCCACCGCGCACCGGTTGCGGGGCGCGTCCATCCCGGCGTGGCGGTTGCAGGAGGTCGTCGTCATCGTCGCCTTCGTCATCGTGTACCTGTCGCTGCAAGCGGCGGATGACGGTGATCGGGCTGACCCTGCCATCGCCCACGGCAACGAACATGGCGGGGATGTCGGCGAACCCGAGTTCCTGGGCGACGGCGTCCAGCTCATCCTCGTTGCCGGGTCGTTTGTGGCTGATGCCTTCGCGTCGCATCGTCTTGTAGACCTGATCCCGCCCCTCCTGGAGGGCGTTCTCCCGCCGCTCCAGGGCGAACCAGCGACGGATCTTGGCGGAGGCTCGGCTGGAGACGACGAAGTCGAGCCAGTCACGCGACGGGCGCGCATCGCGGTTTTTCGAGGTGAGGATCTCGACGATGTTCCCGGACTCGAGCTCGGTGTGCAGAGGGACCAGCCGCCCGTCGACCTTGGCGCCGATGCAGCTGTGTCCGACGTCGGTGTGGATGCGGTAAGCGAAGTCGACCGGAGTCGCTCCGGCCGGCAGGGTGATCACCGTTCCCTTGGGGGTCAGGCAGAACACCTCGTCCGCATACAGATCCAACTTGAGGTTGGAGAGGAATTCGTTGGGATCCGCCGATTCCTCGTGGAGGAAGCGGAGATCGGCGACCAGCGGCACCTCATCGCTCGGAGCGCCGCCCTCTTTGTAGCGCCAGTGAGCGGCGATCCCGTATTCGGCCGTCTGGTGCATCTCATGGGTGCGGATCTGCACTTCGAGCGCCTTGCCATCGGGCCCGACAACGGTCGTGTGCAAGGACTGATAGAGGTTGTACTTCGGCATGGCGATGTAGTCCTTGAACCTGCCGTGGATGGGCGGCCATTTCGTGTGGACCAAGCCCAACACCGCATAACAATCGGTCACATCGTCGACCAACACTCGGATCCCGATGAGGTCGTGGATGTCCTCGAAACCGAGACCGCTCGACATCATCTTGCGATAGATCGAGTAGACGTGTTTGGGGCGTCCCGAGATCTCGGCGGCGATTCCCTGACGCTCCAGCATGTCCTTGAGATCGATCATGATCTTCTCGAGATACGACTCCCGCTCCGGAGCGCGTTTGGCAATGAGCTCTTCGAGCTCCTCTTTCCGCTTCGGATAGAGCGCCGCAAAGCACAGCTCCTCCATCTCGTGCTTGATCTCCTGCACACCAAGCCGGTGCGCCAGCGGGGCATACACCTCGAGCGTCTCGGTGGCCACCCTCCGCCGCTTCTCCTCGTCGAGTGGTCCCAGCGTGCGCACGTTGTGCAGGCGGTCGGCCAGCTTGATGAGCAGTACCCGGATGTCTTTGGAGATTGCGATGGCCATCTTGCGCAGGGTCGCTGCCTGCGCCTCCTCGCGGCTGGAGTACTTGAGCCGGTCGAGCTTGGTGACACCGTCGATGAGGTCGGCCAGCTCCACTCCGAAGTCGGCAGCGATCTCCTCGGTCGTTACCTCCGTGTCCTCCACGGTGTCGTGGAGCAATGCCGCGGCCAGTGTCTCGGCGTCCAATCCGTAGCCAGCGAGGATCTTGGTGACGATGAGTGGATGGATGATGTAGGGCTCGCCCGACTTGCGGGTCTGACCACGATGCAGCTGCTCTGCCTTCTCGTACGCCTTGCGGATCAACTCGTCACCGCTGTCGTACCTCCGCCCGTAGATCTCCAGGATCTCGGCGAACAGCTGCTGTGCCGATGGGCGTGGTTCAGCCGCCGTCATCGACCACCACCGAATGCACGGTGTGCCCGTCGAGCCGTTGCCGTCCCCCGAGAAAGCTGAGTTCCAACAACACGGACACCCCTACCACCTCAGCCCCGACACCGGTCAGCAGCGCCGCAGTGGCCGCCGCGGTCCCCCCGGTGGCCAGTACGTCATCGACGATGAGCACCCGCTCTCCGGGCTTGATGGCGTCGGCGTGCATCTCCACGGTGTCTGTGCCGTATTCGAGATCGTACGTCTGCTCCACGGTGGCGCACGGCAGCTTGCCGGGTTTGCGCACCGGCACGACCCCCGCACCCATCCGCAGGCCGATTGGCGCGGCGAACACGAATCCACGCGCTTCGATCCCGGCGATCTTCTCGACGCCGTCGTCACGAAACGGCTCCATCATCGCCTCGATGGCGTCGTGAAACGCAACAGGATCGGCGAGCACGGGCGTGATGTCCTTGAAGACGATCCCAGGGCTGGGAAAGTCGGGGACATCTCGCACCAGGTCGGCGATCCGGGGGGCTGTCATTTCGCAATGATACTGCGGATGCCGCCCACAGCCGACTCCGAGTCGGGCGCTCAGCGGCGTTTGCGTCGCTGCCGCGGGGGTCGAGCAACCGCTCCTACATCCACGGTCTCCGCGGCGACCTCGAGATCCAGCACAGCCGCATCCTCCCCGGTGCGCCGCAACGCCCGCCGCTGCATTCGCTGCCATTCGGGCTCGGCTTCCTTCCACACCGCAAGCACCGGTGTCGCCACGAAGATCGACGAATATGTCCCGGTGCCGATACCGATGAAGAGAGCGAGGGCGAACTCGCGCAAGGTAGCGGCACCGAGCACGTAGGAGCCCACGAAAAGCAGGCTCCCCACGGGAAGCAGCGACGTGAGCGAAGTGTTGATCGACCGCATCAGCACCTGGCTCATCGAGAGATTGGCGATCTCGGTGAACGTGTGTCTCGCTCCCAGCTCGTGGACGTTCTCCGAGATCTTGTCGAACACCACCACGGTGTCGTACAGCGAGTAGCCCAGGATCGTCAGCACGGCGATGACGGTGGCCGGTGTCACTTCGAAACCGACCACCGAGTAGATCCCGGCGGTGATGAAGAGGTCGTGTACCAGCGCCAGCAGGGCAGTCATCGCCATCTTCCACTCGAACCGCCAGGCGATGAACAGCGCCACTGCGACGAGGAAGATGACGAGGGCCTGCACGGCGCGCCGGGTGATCTCACCCCCAAACGTGGGCCCAACCGCATCGACGTTGGTGTCATCGACGGCGACCCCGGCAACGTCGGCGATGGTGCGGACCAGCTCGTCCTGCTCTTCATTGTCGAGGGCGCCGGTCGAGACTTGCACGCTCGCCCCCTCGCCGATCAGCTGCACTCTGGCACCATCCTGACCGATCGCGGCGAGTGCACTGCGGACCTCGGCGACGGAGGCACCGCTCTCGTTGGAGGCCTCGACGACGGTGCCACCGGTGAAGTCGATGGACAAGTCGAATCCCCGGATCGCCAAGGACAGGATGGAGATGGCGATCAGCACGCCGGAGATGACGAAGTAGCGCTGCCGGTTCCTGACGAAGTCGTAGGCGATGTCGCCGCGGTAGGCCCTGGCGATGCGGTTCGAGCGCTCGGTCATGCCGTCACCGGTCCCCCCAGCGGTTCGGGCGTCTCGCGCTTGCCCATCGCACCCTCGATCGTGAAACCGCCACCGGGTCCGAGCGGGCTGCGCACGAGCAGCATCGCGGCCGGTCGGGTGAAGAAGTACGACACCAGAACGTCGACCACGGTGGCGATCCCGAGTGTGATGGCAAAGCCTTTGACAGAGCCGATGGCGAGCGCCCACAACAAGATCGAGCCGAGAAACGTGACCGTGTCGGCGGTGACGATGGTACGGAACGCTCGACGGTATCCCTGATCGACCGCGGCTCGGATGGGCCGGCCGCGGCGATACTCCTCTTTGACACGTTCGAAGAACACGATGTATGAATCCGCCGTGATCCCCACCGAGACGATGATGCCGGTCACTCCGGCCAGCGTGAGGGTGGTTCCCTGGAACTCGCTCAGCAGCGTGATGCCCAGCATGAGCAGTGATCCGAACACCGTGAGACCGAACACGGCAATCGCACCGAGCGCCCGGTAGTAGAAGAGCAGCGCCAGCGCCACGAGGGCGAGCCCGCCGATGCCGGCGATGAGACCGGCTTGGAGCGAGTCGCTGCCGAGGCTGGCCGACACCGACTCGACCCGTTCGCGTTCGAATTCCGTCGGCAGCGCACCGTAGCGAAGGATGGTGGCGAGGTCCTGCGCTTCTGACTCGGGGTCGCCCGCGGAGCCGATGGTGATGAACACCTGATCGGCGTCGAGCCCCTCGCCGGGAACCACGTCGGCGGCGATCTGCGGCGCCGAGATGACCCGACCGTCGACCACGATCGCCATCTGCCGTCGCGGATCGCCGGAAGGGAACAACGACAACTGCGCCGTGGCTGCTTCGAAGGCCGCCCCTCCACTCGGGGAGAAGTCCGGATCTACCACCCAGCCACCCTGGGCGAACCCGGGGGCAAACCCGGCGGTGGCCCCCTCGACGTCGTCGCCGACCAAGAAGGCCGGACCCACGAGGTAGAAGAGTCCGTCGTCGCCGAGCAGGTACGCCTCGCCGTCGATGGGATCCTCCAAGGTCAGCCCGAGCTCCGGATCGATGTTGTCAGGCACGGGTAGTGGTGCGCTCGTTGTGGTCGTGGTTGTGGTGGTCGGGGCTGCGGTGGTGGTCGACGCATCGGGCGGCGCCGTCGTCGTGGAATCCGGAGGCTGCAGCTCCTCGGGAAGCTCGAGGGTCCCGTCCAGGAAGGCCGGACTGATGACGTTGGAGGCGAGCACCGGGCGGAAGCTGAGCACACCAGTCGTGCCAACGGCCTCGAGCGCCCGCTCCCGATCCTGCACCCCGGGGAGCTGGACTTGGATGCTGCGGTCGCCTTGCACCGAGATCTCGGGCTCCTGGACCGACCCCAGCTCTTCGATACGGCGCCGCATGATGTCTACGGCCTTGTCGAGCACCTCTCGGTCGGTACCCTCGGGTGCAGTCAGCAGCAGCGAGAATCCACCCTGTAGGTCGAGCCCGAGCTTGGGGGCGGCTCCGATTGCGAGCGCAACACCCAGCGAGCCCCAGGCGATCAGCAAGGTGAGGAGCAGCGAGACGTAGAGGCGCGTGCGGTTCACTCCGCGTCGTCTCCGAGCCGCTCGGCCACGGCGCGCACCACCATGTCGAGCGTGGTCCCACCGCCGACGTCGAGCACCAGATCGTCGCCGTCTATCGAGCGGATCACACCCTTGATGCCGCCGATCGTCCGCACCTCGTCACCCACCTGCAGGCTCGCCCGCATGCTCTGCATCGACCGCATTCGCCGACGTTGCGGCATGATCACGAAGAAGTAGAAGACACCGCCGAGGATGACGAGCGGGAACAGGAACGTGATGAGCGCATCGCCTTGCGGCTCGCTTCCTGCATCTGTGAAAGCCAGCACCCAGCTGAGGGCGAGTGTTGTCACGGATGTGTCTCCTCGTACGGATGAGCCGCCCGACACGACGACGGGGGCGAGCACGGCCAGGTTAGTGCCGGCCCGCCCGTGGACGATTCAAATCGGCGACGACACGCCGCACCGGCAGCTGCAGCGCGCAAGGCCGGCCGGTCACCGGCCCGGGGCTCGGCGGGCAACCACCACATCGCGGAACGAGGCGAAATCGCCGTCCGCAATCGCGGTGCGAGCTCGTCGCAACAATTCCAGGGTGTAGTGCAGGTTGTGGATCGTGAGCAGCCGTGGTCCGAGGAGCTCACCAGTGTTGAACAGGTGGCGGAGGTAGCCCCGGGTGTATCGCCCGCACACGAGACACCGACACTCATCGTCGATTGGCCCGGCGTGGTTGCGCCACTCGTTGCGCTTCATCGAGATGTCACCGTCGGGATGCAGCGCCTTGCCGTGGCGCGCCAGCCGGGTGGGGATGACGCAGTCGAACAGGTCGCAGCCGCGGACGATTGCATCGAGCAGTCCCTCGGTGTCGCCGAGCCCCATCACATACCTGGGGGCTGTGGCGGGCAGTGCGTCCACGACCGTATCGATGACGGCGTTGCGATCCTGCGCCTTCTCGCCCACCGCCAGACCGCCGATACCAAAGCCGGGAAACCCGAGCGCAGCCGTCTCGGTGGCGGAGATCGTCCGTAGCTCGAGATCGGTCCCTCCCTGGATGATGCCGAAGAGCGCTCGGTCGTCTCGGCGCTGGGCGGACTGGGATCGCTTCGCCCAGCGCAGCGTGCGATACATCGCATCCGCAACGCGGTCGTGCGGGGCGGGGAGCCCGACGAGCACATCGAGCACCATCGCGATGTCCGAGCCGAGACGCTCCTGAATCGCCACCGCCCGCTCCGGCGTGAGCCGCACGGTGGAACCGTCGTAGCTCGATCGAAAGCTCACCCCATCCTCGTCCACGTCCGGGTCGAGGGAGAAGACCTGGTAGCCGCCCGAGTCGGTGAGGATCGGACCGTGCCACGACATGAACCCGTGCAGCTCTCCGAGGCTCGCCACCACGTCCTCCCCCGGCCGCAGCATGAGGTGATAGGTGTTGGCGAGGACGATGTCGGCGCCGAGTGCTTCGAGGTCCTCGGCACCGAGAGTCTTGACGGTGCCCCGGGTACCCACGGGCATGAACGCGGGCGTCGGCACGTCGCCGCGGGGCGTGTGCAGGGTCCCGATGCGGGGCCCGCCGCCCGGATCTGCGGAGCCGGTCCACGACACCGGCTCGGTCATGGCGCGTCCCGGCGCCGCAGATCGATGAACATGGCGTCGCCGAAGGAGAGAAAGCGGAACTCCTCACGTACCGCATGCTCGTAGACCCCCCGCCAGCTCGGGCCGATGGCGGCGGCGACCAGTGCGATCAGGCTGGTGCGGGGTGCATGGAAATTGGTGATCAGAGCGTCGACCGCGCGGAATCGGTAGCCCGGCATGATGAAGAGCTCGCTGTGACCCGAGCCGGGCTCGACGGCGCCGTGGGCGGCTGCCGTCTCCAAGGTGCGTACCACCGTCGTCCCGACGGCCACGATCCTGCCGCCACGGGTCTGGGTCACGGCGATCTGTTGGGCGGCGGCTTCGGGCACCGTGTAACGCTCGCTGTGCATGAGGTGGCTCTCCAGCGTCTCGGTCGCGATGGGACGGAACGTGTCGACACCGACCTCGAGCTCGACCTCGGCGAAGACAACACCCGCCGTGGCGAGATCGTCGATCAGTCGCGGAGTGAAGTGCAGAGCAGCCGTCGGGGCCGCTGCCGATCCCACGGTCTTGGCGAACACGGTCTGATAGCGCTCGGGGTCGGCGAGGGCCCCGTGGAAGTACGGCGGTAGCGGAACGCTGCCCACGTGGGGCAGCACGTCAACGACGTCGCTGCCGGCGGGGGCGGTGAGGCGCAGTCGCACCACACCGTCTTCAGGATCGCTTGTGACCACTCCATCGAGCTGAGAGAACCCCACCTCGGTGCCGATGCGGATACGGCGCGCCGGCTTGACGAGGGCCTCCCACTCGTCATCGCTGCGACGACGGAGCAGCAAGACCTCGACGGCGCCGCCGGAATCCTTCTTGTGTCCCCGCAACCGGGCGGCCCGTACCCGCGTGCGGTTCACCACGAGGAGGTCGCCGGGATCGAGCAACGAAGGCAGCTGCCGAAACGTCAGGTCACGCAGGCCATCGACCACCAACAGACGTGCAGCATCGCGTGGCTCGATCGCCTCTTGGGCGATGCGCTCCGGCGGCAGGTCGTAGTCGAGCGACGATGTCGGCGTTGTGCGGCTCACGGGGGCGAGACTACGCGTTACTCAGTCGAGCAGCGTGCCCTGGTTGGTCCCGGTCCCGGGGTCGACACCGAGATGCTCGTATGCCCGCACCGTGGCAACCCGTCCCCGGGGCGTGCGCTGCAGCATGCCCTCCATCAGCAGGAAGGGCTCATAGGCGTCTTCGACGGTCTCGGGGTCCTCACCGACTGCAATCGCCAGCGTGGACAGCCCGACCGGGCCACCGTCGAACTTGACAATGAGCGCCTCCAGGATGAACCGGTCCACTTTGTCGAAGCCCTGGTCGTCCACCTCGAACACCGTGAGCGCCTTGGCCGCGATGGCTTCGTCGATCAGGCCATCGGCTCGCACGGTTGCGTAATCGCGCACCCGGCGGAGGAGACGGTTGGCGATTCGGGGCGTGCCCCGGCTGCGGCGGGCTATTGCCTCCGCACCGTCGGGCTGAACGACCACATCGAGGATCGCCGCCGAACGGTCGACGATCCGGGCGAGGTCGTCCGGGGCGTAGTAGTCGAGCCGTGCCACGTACCCAAAACGGTCGCGGAGCGGTGGCGCCACGCGGCCCACCCGGGTCGTGGCCCCCACCAGGGTGAATCGGGGAAGCTCGAGCTTGATGGAGCGGGCGGCCGGACCCTTGCCGACCACGATGTCCAGCTCGAAATCCTCCATCGCCGGGTACAACACCTCCTCGACCTGACGGGGTAAACGGTGCACCTCGTCGATGAACAGGACATCGCCGGCTTCGAGGTTGGTGAGCACGGCAGCCAGATCACCTGGTCTCTCCAACGCAGGTCCCGACGTGGAGCGGAACATCGCCTCCATTTCGTTGGCGAGGATCCCAGCGAGCGACGTCTTGCCGAGTCCGGGTGGTCCGGAGAACAGCACGTGATCGACGGGCTCGCCTCGCCCCCGGGCGGCCTCGATGAGGATGGCCAACCGCTCTTTGAGGTCATCTTGCCCGATGAAGTCCTCCATCCGTTTCGGACGGAGCCCGACATCCAGGAGATCGTCCTCCGGAGTCGCCACCTGTGCCATCAGGCCCTCGTCACGCATCAGGTCCCCCCGTACCGAGTCGTTGCAGGGCGGTGCGCAGCATGTCCTCCACGGGAGCATCCGTATCGAGATCGTGCATGGCGGTCCGGATCTCCTGCGCCTGGTAGCCCAGACCCTCGAGCGCCTCCCGCACCTCGGCCACCGCACCACCTGCCGAGGGCAACTCGGCGTCGGGCAGATCGAGCTTGGGGCGCAGCTCGAGCATGAGCTTCTGCGCGCTGCGCTTGCCGATGCCGGGAACGAGGGTGAGAGCATCGACATCCTCGGTGAGCACAGCGGTGCGCAGCTCGTTGGTCGACATCGTGCCCAGGATCGCCAGCGCCACCTTGGGTCCGACGCCGGACACACCGAGCAAGAGCCGGAACAGCTCGCGCTGGTCTTCGTGGGCAAAGCCGAACAGCGACAGCTGGTCTTCCCGAACATGGAGATGGCTGTGGACCACGGCTTCCTCGCCCACCCCAGGCAGCTCACCGATCCCGCTCGGTGACATCGCGATCTCGTAGCCGACACCGGCGACGTCGAGAACGACACCATCGTGTGTCTTGGCGGCGATGGTGCCGCGCAACCGTCCGATCATCGGCGCGCTCCCTCGACGGCGCGGCGCATCGGCTCAGACTGGAGGTGACACAGGGCGATGGCCAGGGCGTCGGCCGCATCCGGGGGGTGCGGCGATGCGGAGAGACGCAGGCGTAGCGCAACGACATCGGCCATCTGCTGCTTGTCCGCTCCGCCATAGCCGGTCAGCGCCATCTTCACCGCCGACGGGGTGTATTCGGTGACCGCCACCCCCGCCTGCTCCAACGCCAGCATGATCACACCCGACGCCCGCCCGACTGCCATGGCGGTACCCCGGTTACGGTTGACGAAGACCTCCTCGATTGCAGCCGTCGCCGGTGAGAATTCCGAGACCAGATCGGTCACGTCACTGTGCAACTCGGCGAGCCTGGCCGCGGTCGATGTTGCGGCGTCGGTGCGGATGACACCGGCCGCCACCGCGACTGGCTTTCTCCCTCGGCTGTCGATGATGCCGTACCCCGTGGTGGTGAGGCCGGGATCGATCCCAAGTACGAACATACGTTCTGTCAGCCTACAGGGGACCCACGACACGACAAAGGATGCCGGCATGGTCCGAGGATCAGCCGACTTCAGCGAGCACTTCGTCGGGGATGTCGAAGTTGGCGTACACCGCCTGGACGTCGTCGAGATCTTCGAGCGCATCGACGAGCCGCAGCACTTGCGGGGCCGTCGCGGCATCCACGGGAACGGAGGTCATCGGCATCTGTGTGACCTCGGCCTGGTCCACCTCGACACCGGCCTCCTCCAGCGCGGTACGCACGTGGTTGACGATCCCCGGCTCCGTGAGCACCTCCCATTGGTCGCCCGACGGGGTCACATCGTCGGCGCCACCGTCGAGCGCCGCCAGCATCACCGTGTCTTCGTCGCCGCTGGCGAGCACGTAGCCCTTCTGCTCGAAGAGGTACCCAACTGACCCGGGCTCGCCGAGGCTCCCGTTGTGCTTGTTGAACGCAGCGCGCACATCCGAGGCGGCCCGATTGCGGTTGTCGGTGAGTACGTGCACGTACAGCGCCACCCCACCTGGCGCATAGCCTTCGTAGAAGAACTCCTCGTAGTCGACGCCCTCCAGGTCTCCCGAGCCCCGGGCGATCGCCCGCTCGATGTTGTCCTTCGGAACCGACGCGTCCTTGGCCTTCTGGATCGCAGTGGCGAGTGTTGGGTTGCCCGCCGGGTCTCCCCCGCCGTTGCGGGCGGCGGCCTCGATGGCACGGATCAGCTTGGCGAAGAGCTTGCCCCGCTTGGCGTCTTGACGTCCTTTGCGGTGCTTGATGTTCGCCCACTTCGAATGACCAGCCATCAACCAGCCTCCACCATCTCGAGGAACAGCTCGTGCACCCTGGTGTCGCCGGTCAGCTCCGGGTGGAACGAGGTCGCCAGGATACGACCTTGCCGCACGACCACCGGGTGGGAAAGGCCGGTCGACGGATCGTCCACCGCCGCCAGCACTTCCACGTCGCCACCGATCTTCTCGATCCATGGCGCCCGGATGAACACCGCATGCAACGGCTCGTCGAGTCCCGCCACTTCGAGCTCCGCCTCGAACGAGTCGATCTGGCGTCCGAAGGCGTTGCGTTCCACGACCACGTCGAGGACCCCGAGCTGTGGCTGCTCCGGCCCGGTGGTAGCGGCTCCGAGAAAGATCATTCCGGCGCAGGTCCCCAGCACGGGCATACCGGCGTAGATGCGGCGGCGCAGCGGCTCGATCAGTCCGTAGATGTCGGCGAGGCGGCCGATCGTCGTCGACTCACCGCCCGGAATCACGAGACTGGACACCGGATTCAGCTCCTCGGACGTCCGTACTTCGCATGCCGGGACCCCGAGACCCTCCAGCATGGCAATGTGCTCGCGGAAGTCTCCTTGCAGGGCGAGGACGCCGACCGTGACGTCAGTCTCCACGGTCCTGCATGCGTTCGGCTTCGGGGATGTCGGGGATGTTGATCCCAACCATCGCCTCCCCGAGGTTGCGTGACACCTTGGCGACCTTGTCGGCGTCGCGGTAGAACGTGGTGGCCTCGACGATGGCCCGCGCTCGCACCGACGGGTCTCCCGACTTGAAGATGCCAGAGCCCACGAACACACCATCACAGCCGAGTTGCATCATCATCGCGGCGTCGGCGGGCGTGGCGATGCCTCCGGCGGCGAAGTTCACCACCGGGAGCTTTCCGGTCTCGGCAACCTCCTTCACCAGCGTGTACGGCGCACGGAGGTTCTTGGCGGCCGTCATCAGCTCGTTCGGATCGGTGAGGGTGAGCTCTCGAATCTGCCGGTTCATGATGCGCATGTGGCGCACGGCCTCCACGACGTTCCCCGTGCCGGGCTCACCCTTGGTACGGATCATGGCCGCGCCTTCTCCGATGCGGCGTAGTGCTTCGCCGAGATCCTTGGCCCCGCAGACGAAAGGCACGGTGAAGCCGTGTTTGTCGATGTGGTTGTCGTCGACCGGAGTGAGCACCTCCGACTCGTCGATGTAGTCGACACCGAGCGACTGCAGCACCTGAGCCTCCACGAAATGCCCGATGCGCGCCTTGGCCATCACCGGAATGGAGACGGCACTGATGATCTCCTCGACTATGGCCGGATCCGCCATCCTGGCAACTCCGCCGTGAGCCCGGATGTCTGCGGGCACTCGCTCCAGCGCCATCACGGAAACGGCACCGGCGTTCTCGGCGATCCTCGCCTGCTCGGCGTTGACCACATCCATGATCACGCCACCCTTGAGCATCTCGGCGAGCCCACGCTTGACGAGATCGGTCCCGGTCTGACGCTCGGCCTCGGACATCACTGACTCCTGGTCATCGGTGCAAAACACCATTGTACAGGGGTACAGGAGGTCACCTTCTGCATCACGCGGGCGACGCCCGGGACAGACCTCACGCAGCCGACGATCGATGTGCGCGTGTGAGGAGAACGGCGTATGCCGTGGCCACGGCAACGTTCTCCGCAGCCGATGCCCATCTCATCCGGTGGAAGCCATCCGTGGAGGTCGTCTTCTGGGCTGTGGCCAGCGCGGCAACGCCTGCAGCAAAGACGAGCGAACCCCACGAGACGACACGAACCGACCGCCAGTCGGCAACCCGCCACATACCCAGCTGTATAAACCCCACCACGCCGTAGGTGATCCCGAGGACACGAACGGCGTCGGAGGCGTAGTCGGGAGCATCAGATTCGAGGTAGAACGACCGGGGACGAAGCACATTGAGAACCGCACGGAGAAGGAATACGAGCCCGTTGAACACCAACAGGTTCTTCAGCGCCCTCATCCCAGTCCTCCCACTACGCCGCAAAGCCGTCCCGCAAGCGTATCAGTGGCGTGTCCCCCGGACGGGGGGAAGGATCCAGAGCGGGAGCAGCGCAGCTGCGGAGCTCTGGTAGGGGCGCCTCGGCTCCGCCGAGGCATGGCAGTTTGCTAGCGCAAACTGCAGGCAAGGTGGTCTGTCCCCCCGACGGGGGGACAGATAGGCGGCGAAGCAGATGAGATAGCGATGCGTCAGCGAGCGGACCCACCCAAACGGGCGCCGCATGCGCACGCACCCGAACGGGTGCGGCGGTTGTCCGCCCTCGACGTCCGGCGGCAGCCCCGGGAGCTGATCCGCCCTGATCTCCACCCGACTGGGAAAGCAACGAAGGAAAGAAGACCGACGTGCAATCAACAAAAAAGCTGTCACGC
>JBFISM010000010.1:0-47169 GCA_041608535.1 Acidimicrobiia bacterium | reverse complement strand
GCTGC
Source organism: Acidimicrobiia bacterium (assembly GCA_041608535.1). Lineage (GTDB taxonomy): Bacteria > Actinomycetota > Acidimicrobiia > Spongiisociales > UBA5794 > JBFISM01. Next base: position 47,164 of record JBFISM010000010.1, on the reverse strand, counting down.
GGTGGCGCGCGATCTCCTGCGCCAGGCGCGAGCAGAGGCCGACCAGATATTGAGACAGGCGCAGGAGGAAGCCGAGCGGATCGAGCGCGACGCCACGACTGCGTCTGCGAAGCGCGTCGCAGCCGAAAAGCTCCCTCGCCAAGAGGATGCCAGACCGCGTGGCGGCGCGACGGCAGACGACGATGCAGCCACCACGAGCGTGACCGGGCGCCGTCAGAGTGCGGGATCTCAGCCGAAGCCCAAGCCGACGCGGTCGAAGGGCGGACCGTCGAGCGAAAGCGGTGGATCGCGGCGCGCCACGAGACCGAGCGCGGAGGCCCCCGCCAAGGGACCGAAGAGCTCGAGCAAGGGTGGAAAGGGTGGCAAACAGGCTCCTACCGCTCCGGTAGAGCCGGCGGCTGCGGCTGAGGACGATGAGCCACCGGATGCCACTGCAGGTCGCCGGCAGAGCCGGTACGCATCTCGATCCGCCCAGCTTCCACGCATCGGCGAGGACGCCGAGGATGTGCTGTCGACGATCGCCGAAATGCGAAAACACAAGCGCGGCGATTGAGCGGTCCGCACGCCCCGCCAGGTGGCAACGCCCCCCGGGGGAACCCGGCCCAGTGGCTGGTCGCTAGTCTCCGGGCTGTCGCAGGTATGGCAGGCGCGGATCGGGCGGCTGATCGTCGATCACCGGGCGCATCCAGCCATGGGCGGGGTCGTCGCAGAACTTCCACACACGAGTTGGAGCGGGTCCGGCCATCACGTTGAGGTAGTACATGTGGTGACCCGGAGCCGCCGCCGCCGGACCATGGAAACCTCTCGGTACCAGAACCAAATCCCCATCCCGCACCACCTCGGTCAAGGCGATCTCGCCGTCCGAGCTGTACATGTTGAACAACCCGATGCCGTTGTCGCCGGCGATGCGGAAGTAGTAGATCTCCTCCAGGATCGATTCGTGGTCGCTCTCCTCATCGTGTTTGTGGGGTGGGTACGAGGACCAGTTGCCCTCAGGGGTGATCACCTCGACGGCGATCATGCGGTCGGCGTCGTTGACGTCGGCGCTGAGGAAGTTGTTGATCTGTCTCGTCACCACCCCGCCACCCCGTACTTCGACTGCAACGTCGGCGGCTGCCACCATGTACGGATCGATCCGGCGTCGCGCCCGTGTCGTGCACAGCGCCACCTGCGCACGCTCCTGGACCTTCACCTGTATCTCCGCATCTCTCGGAACGTAGGCGAAGTCCGTCGGACCGGAGAACACATCTGGGCGACCCACGAGGTCGAACGTGTGTCCTTCCACCTCGACGCGGCACCCGCCCTGCAGTGGCAGCACTGCGAACTCGTCCTCCCCGGTCGCGATCTGGTACGACGCTCCCGCCGCCAGATCGAGTACTCGCAACCCGCTGTAGTCCCAACCGGCGGTGGGCACGTCCATGAACAGCCGGTAGTCGTCGGCGGCGGCGCTTCCATCCGGCCACCACAGCCGGGTCTCGATGTCGTCTCGTAGCATGCCGGCCATGGTATCGAACGGCACCGACGCGAACATCGTGGTCACGAGACGTCCACCGGGACGGGCCACTGCAATGTTGGAGCGGCTTGGCGAGGTATGGGTGTGGCCGGAGGATCGGCCCATCGCCAGCCACGTGCTCCGGGAGCGTGCGGCCGATGCCACAGCGCTGTACACGATGCTCACCGACACCATCGATGCACAGCTGCTCGACACCGCCCCCCGGCTGGTTGTCGTCTCCAACATGGCTGTGGGCATGAACAACATCGACATCGATGCCTGCACGGCCCGGGGAGTCGCGGTCGGGCACACGCCCGGTGTTCTCGCCGACACCGTGGCCGACACCGCTATGGGCCTCCTCCTCATGGGAGCCCGCCGTCTCGTCGAGGGTGTCGACTACGTGCGCAGCGGCCGGTGGGGGCCATGGGATCCCGAGCTGTTGCTCGGCCACGACGTTCACGGTTCCACGGTCGGCATCATCGGGCTCGGTGGGGTCGGATCGACGGTCGCGCGAAGGCTGAGAGGCTTCGGGTGCCGGATCGTCTATGCGAACCGCACCAGGTACGAGGATGTCGAGAGGGAGCTGGAGATCGAGTATCTCGATTTCGATGCGTTGCTCGCCGAGGCCGACCACGTCGTCGTTGCGGTCGCCCTCACCGACGAGACACACCATCTCATCGACGAGGCGGCGTTGCGGCGCATGAAACCGAGCGCAACCCTCGTCAACGTGTCTCGCGGCGGCACGGTGGATCCGACCGCCCTGGCTACTGCGCTGCAGACGGGAGAGATCGCGGCGGCTGCCCTCGATGTCACGGAGCCGGAGCCGATCGAGTCCGATGATCCGTTGCTGAGTCTCCCCAACTGCGTCATCGTGCCCCACCTCGGCAGCTCGTCGCGGGCAACCCGAGCCGCAATGGCGGAGCTGGCGGCGGAGAACGTGCGAGCTGCGCTGGCCGGAGACCCGATGCCCGCCTCGCCGAATCAGCAGCTGCTGCGCTCGGGTGGGGTCACATCTTGACCCGCTGGTTCGCCGGGTCGTAGAACGATCGGAGCGACGCCGTGGCGGGAATCCGCTCGTTGGCCACCTCGATCTCGAAGCTGCCACTGTTGATGAAGTCGCTGGTGACGCCGTCCGGATGGTTGAGGTAGCCCATGGCCAGCGGAGCGTTCTCCACATAGCTCCACATGCCGGAGGTGGTTCGTCCGATCAGGAGCCCATCGCGGTAGATCGGTTCGTCGTGGTAGAGCAACCGATCGCGGTCCTCCAGGCGGAACTGCACCAGCCGTTTCACCCGAGGCTCACCGCGCTGGGCCAGTAAGGCATGCCTGCCGATGAATCCATCCGGTTTGTCCCAGGCAACGGCGAAGCCGAGACCCGCCTGGAGCGGCGTGTCCTCGTCCGTGATGTCATGACCCCAGTGCCGGTAGCCGGATTCCAGCCTGAGGGTGTTCATGGCGTGGTAGCCGGCATGCCGCAGCCCGAGATCGCCTCCGGCGTCGACGACCGCGGCGTACACGGCCACGGCGTCGTCTTGAGCGACGTACAGCTCCCAGCCGAGCTCGCCCACATAGCTGAGCCGAAGTGCGGTCACGGCACGATCTGCGATCGTGAGCCGTTGCGCGGTGGCGAACGGGAACGACTCGTTGTCGAGGGCGGTGTCCGTGATGCGCCCAAGCAGGCCGCGTGAGTTAGGCCCCATCACACCGATGACGGCGATGTCCTCGGTGACATCGGCGAGTGTCACGCCCCGATCTGCGGTGTGGCGGCGCAGCCACGCCCAGTCCCGGGTGCGGGTGGCCGCCGCCGTGACCACCATGAACTCGGTCTCGCCCAGCCGGGTCACGGTGAGGTCCGCCTCGATGCCACCTCGCTCGTTGAGCCACTGCGTGTACACGACACCTCCGGGGGCGACGGCGACGTCGTTGGCGGCGATGCGGTTGAGCGCCGAAGCAGCGCCGGCTCCCGACACGGTGAACTTGGCGAACGACGTCTGATCGAACAGCGCCACCGCGGTGCGGGTCGCTCGGCATTCGGCGCCGGATGCGTCCCACCAGTTCTGCTTGCCGTAGGAGTAGCTGTAGACACGCTCCTGACCCGGGGCGGCATACCAGTTTGGCCGCTCCCATCCTGCGGTCTCGCCGAACACGGCCCCGGCCGCATCGAGGCGATCATGGAGCGGCGACCGCTTGATGCCCCGTGCGCTCTCGTACTGGCGGAAGGGCCAGTGCATGGCATAGAGCAAACCGAGGCTCTCCGGGATCCGTTCGGCGAGAAAGCCCGGCTCGGCCTGGAAAGGAAAGGTGCGGCGCACGTCGACCGGCCACAGGTCCATCGGCGGATGGCCGTCCAGGATCCAGTCGGCCAGCACCCAGCCGGCGCCACCCGCCGATTGGATGCCCACGGAGTTGAACCCGGCCGCGACGAAGCAACCGTCGAGCTCGGGCGCCTCGCCGAGGTAGTAGACCCCATCCGGCGTGAATGCCTCGGGTCCGTTGAAGAACAGCTGGAGGCCGGCGTTCTCGAGCGCCGGCACCCGGTGGATGGCCCGCTCGAATATCGGGCCGACATGCTCCCAGTCTTGGGGCAACGTGCCGAATGAAAAGTCGCGGGGAACGCCGTCGAGCTTCCATACCTTGCCCCGCGGCTCGAAGAAGCCGGCCATCAGCTTCCCGGCCTCTTCCTTGAAATAGGTGTAGTTGCTCGGGTCCCGGAGCGTGGGCAAGTCGGCCGGTATCTCGTCGATGGGCTCCGTCACGATGTAGAAGTGCTCGCACGCCTGGAGCGGGACGTTCACGCCCGCAGTCTTGGCGAGCTGGCGTGTCCAGATCCCGGCGGCGAGCACCACGGTCTCGCACTGGATATGGCCTCGCTCGGTCTCGACACCAGTGATGCGTCCGTTCTCCACCCGCAGCTTCTCGACGGCGACACCTTCGACTATCCGCACACCTCGCTCGCGGGCGCCTCTGGCGAGTGCCATCGTGGTGTCGACCGGGCTCGTCTGACCGTCCCGGGGGATGTATACGGCGCCGACGAGATCGTCCGTCCGCACCAGCGGCCAGCGCTCCAGCAACTCGTCCATGTCGATCTCGTGCATCTCGACATCGACGGTCTTGGCCATCGACATGCCGCGTAGGATCTCCTCCCAGCGCTCTCCCTCCGCGGCCACCGAGATCGAGCCGGGGGTGCGATATCCGGTGGCCTGTCCGGTTTCTTCCTCGAGGCTCTCGAAGAGTCGGGCGGAGTATGTCGCCAGCTTGGTGAGGCTGTGCGACGACTTGAGCTGGCTCACCAGCCCGGCGGCGTGCCACGTGGTGCCTCCGGTGAGTCGGCCTTGCTCGAGGAGCACCACGTCGGTGGCGCCACGACGGGCCAGGTGATAGGCGACGCTGCAACCGACGATCCCGCCACCAACGATGACGATCCGGCTGCGCTCGGGGAGGTCTGGATGAGTCACCAGCGTCCGTCCTCACCGGTGACCACAGCGGGGTCGAGCCGGATCGGGAAGCGCTCCCGGATTTGCGTGTCGAGTTCGCCGTCGATGTGGTCGGGGTGATGGGAGCCCAGCGTGGAGACCACGTACTCGTGGGCGCGGTCGGCTGCGGTCTTGGCGCCGGCATCGACCCAGTCGTCGGGGCTGAGCCGGTCGCCGACGAGCGGATAGATGTACTCCCGCTGCATCAGCCCGAGCGTCTGTTGGTGGCCGAGAAAGTGGCCGGCGCCACGTACCACGTCTCTGATCACGTCTGCACCGAGGGTGTCGTCGTTGACTTCGATCCCCCGCACGGTGCGGTTCACCGCACCCAGCAGGTCGTTGTCGATCACCATGGTCTCGAGCGAGCATGCCAGCAGTGACGCCAGCATCCCCGCGGACTCGTAGATGATGTTGGCGCCTGCCTGGGCGGCGAGGGCCACGGTGAGCCCTTTCTCGTGGCCGGCTTGGGCATCGGGCACCTTGGCGTCGGCCATTCCGGCGGCGATGCTCGATGGCAACCCGAGCCAGTTGGCCACCTGGGCGGCACCGGCAGACAGCACCGCTTCTTCACCGCTGCCACCGCTCATGGCCCCGGTGCGCAGATCCGAGACGAACGGCCACAGTCCCATGAGACAGGGGTGGCCGGGTGCCATCAGGTTGACGCTGGTGAGTGCGGCGAGGCATTCGGCGAGCGCCTGCACGAGCGATCCTGCCAGCGCCGCCGGCGCCGTCGCTCCAGCTTGACCGGCCGACAGCAGGTTGATCGGCATGCCGCAGCGCACCTGCGCCACCATGCACTCCGCCGATTCGACGGCGAAACGAAGTGGGGGCACGACGAATGTGTTGTTGGCCACGATGAAGGGGCGTTTGCGGAACTCGCCGTCACCGCCGAGCACCATGTCGAACATCTCCACGGCCTCGTGCACGTTGGCCGGCAGGAAGAAGGACGTTCCGGCCGGTTTGGTGGTTCCCTTGATCGAGGCGTAGGAGGTCGTGATGTCGAGTGCCCGTACGTCTTCGATATCCCGTGTGACCACCGGCCGGCAGAAGAAGTGGATGTTGTCGAGGGTGTCGGTGAGGCGCGACAAGTCGTAGAGATCGGCGGCGGTGGAGTGGCGGAAACGCTTCGTGGTGTGTTCCAGCATGAGCACGGCGGCACCTGCGGTGCCGAAGTGGACCCGGGTGTCGCTGATCTCGATGCTGCGGTCCTCGTCGAGGCCGTGCCACACCCAGGTCTTGGCTGCGCTCTCGATGGCCTTCTCCACGATGCTCTTCGGGTATCGCAAGCGATCGTTGTCGTCGACCCAGCCTCCCGCCTCGGTGACGACCTCGATGAAGTCGGGGATGGGGCTGCCCATCCCCACGGTTTCGAGCAGCTCGAGCGACGTCTCGAACACTCGCTGCATGTCGGCCGGGGTCAGCGGTTTGTATGCCCCACCGGTCATGCCCGGCCACACCGGACGCTGATCGGCTTCGAGCTTGGCGGCCCGCAGCGCGACCCGGGCGGCTCGTCCCCCGGCTCGACCGCGTCGCTCGCCCGGCACTAGCTGCGCAGCCGCTCGCTCTTCGGGTCCCACGCCGGCTCGGCCAGCACCACCGCCGGGCGGCGTTCGCCGAGCACGGCGACTTCGAGCCGCGACCCGGGGGCCTCATGTGCCGGATCGACATAGGCAAAGAACAGGCTCTTGCCAACGGAATGACCGTATGCGCCGCCGGTGGTGATCCCGATCATTCGAGCAGCGGTGTCGTACACGGGCTCGTTACCCCTGCAGTCCGCACCGTCTGCATCCAGCTCGGCGTAGACACACACCATGTCGAGCTCCGCCTCGCGGCGCGCGACGGTGGCTGCCTTCCCCTTGAAGTCTTTCGTGAAGTCGACGAATCGTTCGATGCGAGCCTCGATCGGCGTGATCTCGGTGGTCAGCTCACCCCCCCATGCCTTGTAGGCCTTCTCGATGCGCATGACGTTCATCGCATAGGAGCCGAAGTCGACGAGGCCCAGCTTCTCGCCTGCCTCCCAGACGGCGGAGTACAAGTCTGGCATCCGTTCGATGGGATGATGCAGCTCCCAGCCGAGCTCGCCGACATAGGAGACCCGCAAGGCGATGCAGGGCATTCCGGCTACTTCGATCTCCCTGCCGGTGAGCCAGGCGAAGTCGCCGTTGTCCAGGGAGGCGTTGGTGAGCCCAGTCAGCAGTGTGCGGGCTTCGGGCCCGGTCACGGCGAGGAGACCCAGCTCGTCGGTGCGATCGGCGATGGTCACGTTGTCGTTGTTGCCGGCGTTGAACCGGAGCCAGTCCAGGTCGTGTTGCTCGCCGACCACTGCCGAGTTCAGGTAGAAGCGGTCGTCGCCCAACTTGGTGATGGTCATCTCGCCCTCGATCCCGCCGAGGTCGGTGAGAAAGTGCGAGAGCCGGATCCCACCCGGCCGTTGCGGCAGCCGGTTGGCGGCGAGCCTGTCGAGCAGCGCTGCGGCGTCGGGACCGGTCACCTCGAACTTGGCGAAGGCGGTGAGATCGGCGACGCCGACCCCATTGCGGATCGCTCGCACCTCTTCGCCGACAGGCTCGAACGCCGAGGAGCGGCGGAAGGAGTACTCCTCGGCCTCCCCGCCCGGCGAGAAGTACTGCACCCGTTCCCAGCCGTACACCTCCTGCCACTGGGCCCCCTTGGCGTCGAGCGCCGCGTACAAAGGGGTCTGCTTCACCGGGCGTCCCGCAGGCCGGTATTCACCGGGCATCCGTACCTGGTACATCTCGTGGTACTCGTCGATCGATCGTTCCAGGGTGTAGTCGCCCGGCGCATAGGGCCCGAACCGGCGGGGGTCCATCTCGGCCACGTTGATCTCGGTCTGCCCGTGCACCATCCACTGGGCGAGGTATCTCCCGGCGCCGGGCCCCTGGGTGATCCCGATCGAGGCTCCGACACACATCCAGTAATTCTCGAGGCCCGGGGCGGGACCCATGAGATAGCCGGCATCCGGGGTGTGGGTGATGGGACCGCTCACCACCTGCTTGATCCCGGCGCTCTCGAAGGCGGGAATCCGCTCGGCGGCGAGACCGAGCCAGGGCAACAGCCGCTCCACTTCGGGTGGGGTGAGATGGAACGTCTCGTCCCAGTCGATGCCGTCGAGGCCGTATGGCTTCGAGCCCTCGGTCTCGTATGGACCGATGATGAGACCATCGTGCTCCTGGCGGTAGTAGCACGAGGCTCTCGGGTCGCGCACGACAGGTAGCTCCTTGGTCAGTGCGGCGATCTCGGGGATGGTCTCCGTGACGATGTACTGGTGGATCATCGACACGATGGGGACATCGAGACCCACCATCGCCCCGAGCTGCGGTCCGTAGTGGCCGGCGGCATTCACCACGTGCTCGGCGAGGATGCGGCCCTTCTCGGTGATCACCTCCCACCGCTTGTCGGGGAGCCGGTTCATGTCGAGCACCCGGTTGTGCCGGACGATCTCGGCGCCGAGCTGGCGGGCACCGGCCGCCATGGCGTTGGTGGCGGCCGACGGGTCGGTCCACCCGTCGTTGGGGGTGTGGAAGCCGAGCACGATGTCGTCGACTTCGAGCAACGGGTGCAGCTCCTTGATCTCATTGGGGCCAACGAGATGCGACTCCACCCCGACGAGGTCCATCACGCCGTGCACGTAGCGGAACCAGTCGGCCTCGTTTGGGTTGCGGGCCAGTCGCACGGCGCCACAGCCGTGCCAGCCGGTGTGCAGCCCGGTCTCGGCTTCCAGCTTGGTGTAGAGATCAGCGCCGTAGGCGTGCACCTTCGCCATGTTGAGGCTGCCGATGAAATGGGGGATCAGCCCGGCGGCGTGCCAGGTCGAACCCGACGTCAGCTCGTCCTTCTCCACCAGTACCGTATCGGTCCAGCCCTCGTGAGCCAGGTGGTACAGCAGACCTACGCCCATGGCTCCGCCACCGACGATCACACAGCGAGCTTCCTCGCGCATCTATCCGGCTCCCGCTTCGACTGGGGTGTTGCCCTCCGCTCGAGCCGATCCCTGCACCGTCACGGCGTGGCGAGCTGTCGGGATCATGGTGCCGTGCCGCTGCGGCTCACGCAACCGCTTCGTACTGTGTGCGGAACTCTTCGAGCAGTGTGCGCAACCGCGTCGCCGCGCGTTCCAGCAGGCTGTCGGTGCGAGGGGTGGTGAGCGAGGTGTCGAAGGGGATCGGGGCATCCGGCATCGCCTCTTCCGGCGGGGGCACGGAACGAAGCAGCTCCGGGTCGAGATCGAACACCTCGCAGGCGAGACGAGCCAGCTCCATGCGGGTGACGGTGTCCGCTCCGCACAGATGGAAGACGCCATCGAGACGGCGAGCGGCGATGTCGAGCATGAGCTCTCCGCACTGCGACGCCAGCGACGGGGTGGCGATCATGTTGATGTCGTCGCTCTCCCACACCGCAAACGGCCGTCCGGTGCGCACGGTGTCCACCAGCGAGGCCACGAAGTAGCCAAACCCCGGGTCTTGGGCCCGGGGCGCCTGCGGTTGGGCACGATGCACCCCATTCACCCCGGCCACCCTGGCTACGGCCCCACCGTGATGGAGCGCCGCCTGCTCGCTGGCCAGTTTGAGGACGCCGTACAGGTTCACCGGGTTGGGTGGAGTCTCCTCCTCCGCTCCCGACTGTGTTCCGTCGAACACCCAGTCTGTGGAGACCAGCACGTACGCCGCATCGTGCTGCGCCGCCGCCTTGGCGGTGTGCTCGGTGGCACCCACATAGCTGTCCCACGCCAGCCGCCGGTTGTGATACATCACGTCCCAGTCGTTGAGGATGGCGCAATGGATCACGGCATCGGGAGCGAGCTCGCCGATGCTCGCCATCACGGCATCGCCGTCGAGCATGTCGACGGGCTGCGAAGTGGCACCGAGCGACCCGGGGAGCGGCATGTGGTGCACCGTGGCGATCACCTCATGCCCGGCTGCAGTGGCTGCGGCCACGATGTTGCTGCCGACGAAGCCGGAGCCCCCGGTGATCCACACCTTCATCGGCGACTACGGCTCAATGATGATCGGCACGCTCTTCGAGCTCGTGGACCTCTTCCGCCAGCTCTTCGGCGAGATGGGCGAGACCCTCGTCGCCGGCGGAAGCCATCTCCAGCTCCTTTTGCAGCTCTTCCAGCTCGGCTCCACCCGCCATCATCATGATCAGCTCGTCACGGGTGATCTCGTCCTTGGCGAAGTTGCCCATCGAGCGGCCCCGGTTGAGGATGAGGAATCGATCACCCACCGGATAGGCATGGTTCGGGTTGTGGGTGATGAAGATCACCCCGAGTCCCCGGTTGCGGGCTTCGACGATGTAGCGCAGCACCACGCCCGACTGTTTGACACCAAGCGCCGACGTCGGCTCGTCGAGGATGAGCACCTTGGCGCCGAAGTAGGCGGCGCGGGCGATGGCCACCGACTGCCGTTCGCCACCCGACAGCGTGCCCACCGGCTGCTCCGTGTCGCGAATGTCGATGCCCATCTTGGCCATCTCTTCCTTGGCGATGCGCGACGCCTTTTCCTTGTCGATCCAGCGGAGCGGACCGAGGCTCTTCGTCGGCTCGGCGCCGAGGAAGAAGTTTCGCCACACCGACATGAGTGGCACGACGGCGAGATCCTGGTAGACGGTGGCGATGCCTTTTGCCAGCGCATCGCGCGGCGAGTCGAACATCACCTCTTCGCCTTCCACGCTCAACGTGCCTTCGCTCTGCTGGTGCGCCCCGGCGATGATCTTGATGAACGTCGATTTGCCGGCGCCGTTGTCGCCGAGCACACACGTCACCTCCCCAGCGTTGACGGAGGTCGTCACCCCGGTGAGGGCGATGATGTTGCCGTAGTACTTCGAGATGTTCTCGAGTTCGAGAAGATGGGGCTCGCTCATGATGCCGACTCTGCCTTCCTCCGGACGTAGTTGTTGACAAGGACGGCGAGCAAGAGGATCACACCGACGAACAAGAAGCGCCAGTCCGAATTCCACCCGGCGAACGGGATGCCCTGAAACGACATTGCCATGATGAGCGCCCCGATGGCCGCACCGGCGGCGGAACCGTAGCCACCGGTGAGCAGGTTGCCCCCGACCACCGCGGCGATGATGTAGAAGAACTCGTTGCCGTCGCCCACGTTGGCCTGCACCGAGTTGAGCCGGAAGGCGATCAGCATGCCGACGAGCCAGGCCGATACGGCAACCACGATGAACAGAGTCGTCTTGGTGCGAGCCGCCGGCACACCCACCTGGCGAGAGGCGTTCTTGTTGCCGCCGACCGCAAAGGTCCAGCTTCCGAACTTGGTGCGGACGAGTACCCACTGCGCAACCAGCGTGAAGACGAGGAAGTACATCACCGAGATGCGATAGCTGAAGACACCGGGGACGGTTTGGTTCTCCACGGTCGTCGCCCACAGCAATCGGATGGCGATGGCGACGAAGACGAGGAAGATGCCGACGATCGCCATCGTGCGGCCAAAGCCGTCTGCCGCAGGCTCGGCGGCGCGGCGTTCGGTGAAGAGCAGCCGGAGCAACGCCGAGACGAACAGCACGAGCGCCGCCAGCAAGAGGACGGCAAACAGCTCGGCGCGTAGCTTGCGCGATGCGGCTTCTGACTGGACGACAAACGCCACTGCGGCGACGACCACGGCGGTCACAGTGGTCAGGGCGAAGGAGGTGATCGGCGACGTCTTGGCCGCATCACGTGCGGCGAGCATGAGGAGGATCACGCCGAGCACGGCCAGTCCTGCGAAGAGCATGGCTCGCAATCCCTGGACGGTGAGCAGGAAGCCGAGCTCGGTGCGAGACGACGAATCCATCGCCAGCCCGAACACGACGCCGAGCACCACAGCCCCGACCCCGAGTGCGGCGTTTCGGGCGATCCGTCCGTCGAGCGCCAGCGTGCCCCGGTCTTCCGCTCTCGGCTCGTATCTCCAGCGGGCGAACCCGTATGCGGCAACCACGATTCCGGCACCCATGATGAGCGACCACGTCCAGTTGGTTCCGGTGCCGTCGGTGTTGGTCAGCTGGATGAGACCGGCAATGGCTGCGACGACTCCCACGGCGAACACGCCGAGACCCGACGTGTCGTACGTCGTCTTGCGCCGGAAGGTGAGTTCGAGCAACCCGATGAACAAGGCAGCGACACCGAGAACGAGGATGACGCCGTACACCACGTCACGGCCACCGAGGAACGAATCCCACAGATGGTCGTTGCGAATCCAGGTAGCCCCGAAGATGTTCTCCCAGAACGCATGGTCCGGGGCGTTGTCGAGACCTTCCACGATCACCTTGTCGGTGAAAAGCTTGGCGAAGCCGAGCTTGGCGCCGCGCAGCACGAAGAAGGTGCCCAGGGTGACGATGAAGCTGGGCAAAGCCGTCCGCTCGACGAGTGTGCCGTTGACCCAGCCGACGCCGACCGCAAAGGCAAGCACGACCGGGATCGAGATGGTGAGCGGTAACCCGGCGCCGCCGAACTCGCCGACGTCCTTGGCGAGGAGCACGACCAGCATCCCGGTTGCTCCGGTCATCGCACCGGATGAGAGGTCGAATTCGCCGCCGATCATGAGCAGCGCCACCGCCACCGACATGATGCCCAGGGTCGCCGAGACGTCGAGGTAGTTGTTGACGCCGGCGCTGGTACCGAACACGTCGCTCACGGCCCAGAAGAACACCCAGATCACGGCGGCACCGATGAGCGCACCGATCTCGGGCCGAACGAGCAGGCGCTGGATGGGGCCCCGGTAGGCCAGACGCTCGTCTGGCGCCGTGACAGGAGGGGGCGGTTGGGCGGATGCTTCCTCGGCGGCGGGGACAGCCTCGTCGGTGGTCATGGGTGCGCCACCTTCGCGAAGTCCGCGGTTCCCTCGCTGTCGTGCCACGCGGCCATCGATCCTCCCTCTCCGGCGCCGGAGACTCCGAGCTCGGGCTCGGGTTAGGGGCGCCATGCTGCGGTCCAGGTGACGAGCGGCGCCGACTCGGCCCGCACCACCTGAGCACTCGCGTTCGAGTGTATCCGCTCGGTTTCCGGCTTGTCCACGGACGTCCGAACGAACAGAAGGGCCGGACGAGCCGGCCCTTCTGTGCTGTTCGCCGGTGTGTCGGCTAGCGCGTTCCTGCGGCGACGAGATCCTTGACCTCGGCCACGTTGTCCGTGGTGACGAAACCCGGACCGGTGAACACGGGCGATCCACCGCCGACCGTGTTCAGGTTGGTGACGTTGAGGTACAGCACCACGATCGTCAGGTAGCCCTGGAGGTACTGCTGCTGATCGATGGTGAAGTCGATCTCTCCTGCCTCGATCTGGGCGATCAGATCCTCGGAGATGTCGACACCGCCGACGAAGCAGTCGCGCCCGGCCTGGTTGCAGGCCTCCACCGCACGCACGGCAACGTTGGGTCCGACCCCGAAGACGGCGTCGATATCGCCGTCTGCCTGGAGTGCGGCCGCAATGGTGTTGATCTGCTCCTCCGGATTGGCGTCGAGCCCCACGAACTGGGTGACGACCTCACCGCTGAATGTCTCCGCAGCACCCTGGCAGCGCTCCTCGAGCCCGACGTTGCCCTGCTCCTGCTGGCCACACAGCACCTTGGTGGCGCCGAGGTCGTTGAAGAAGTTGCCCGCACCACGGCCGGCATCGAGCTCGGTCTGGCCGATGTGGGTGATGGCGCCGATGTCCTGGTACTGGCCGATACCCGAGTTGAGCGTGACCACCGGGATCCCGGCTGCCACGGCGGCCTGGGCGGCCGGCGTCACCGCCTCGGGATTGGCCAGCGACACGCCGATGCCGTCACTCCCGGCGGCGACGGCGGCTTCGATGTCCTGGACCTGCTTCGTCGGGTCGTTGCTCGACGGGCTCCACACCATGTTGACACCGAGCGCGGCTGCCGCGTCTTCGGCGCCCTTCTTCACGACCGACCAGAACACGCCGTCGTCGGAGTGCGTCACCATGTGGAACGTCAGATCCGATCCCTGCGTGAGGTCGACGGTATCGGCGGTCGTGTCCGCAGTCGCGCCTGCGGCTGTGGTGTCCGTGTCGTCGGCATCGTCACCGGAATCGCCGCAGGCGGCGAATACGAGGACGAGGGCGGCGAGCAGTGCAAGCAAGCGGAATCGCTTCATGCAGTTCTCCCTCTCGAGACGCCCGGGAACATGCTGCGATGTGTTGCGAGGGGTATGTTCACCCGGTCTCGCACGCCTCAATGCGTCCCGAGCAGCTCGCACCGTTACGGTGCGAAGTGGTTGGTAGCTTGTTCGATCGGACCGACAACGTGGGTGTGTTTGGTCCGACAGGCACAGCAACATAGCGCTGTGAGGGGGCGCGATCCAACCCCGTTGCGCCACTGCGCGCGGTCATGGTGGCGACCTGGCCGGGCGGCGTCTACGGTCGTCGTTGCCCCGAGCGCCTCCGGTCGGAGGCCCGGACCTGTGAGGTGATGATGCACATTGCGCTGTTCGGCGCCGGCCGGATCGGCGAGTACCACGCCGGTCTTCTCGCCGGCCACGACGAGGTGACCGGTGTCACCTTGGTGGACGCCATCGCCGAGCGCGCGGAGTCGGTGGCGGCGGCGTGGCCCGGCGTGACCGCCGCCTCCGGCGAAAACGAAGCCGTCGCCATCGCCGACGCCATGTTCATCGCCAGCTCTACGGACACCCACGCCCGGCTGCTCCATCTGGCGGCAGACGCAGGATTGCCCGCGTTCTGCGAAAAGCCGATCGCCCTCGATCTCCCGAGCACGCGGGCGGCGGTGGATGCCGTGGAGCAGGCCGGGATCGTCGTGCAGATGGGTTTCCAGCGCCGCTACGACCCGGCCATTCGCCGTATCAAGGACGCCGGGGACACCGGTGCGTTGGGGACTGTGTACCTGGTGCGTAGCCAGACCCACGACCCGGCGCCGCCACCGCTCGAGTACATTCCCCACTCCGGGGGCATGTTCAAGGACTGCCTCATCCACGACATCGATGCCGTGCGGTATGTGACGGGACAGGAGGTGGTGACCGTGCGTGCCACCGGCAATGCAACGGGTCACCCGGAGATCGAGCGGCTCGGCGACATCAGCTCGGCGCTTGCCATGTTCGAGATGTCCGGGGGCGCCCTTGCACAGCTCTCCGGGTTGCGCAAAGACGGGGTGGGGTACGACGTGCGGCTCGAAGTGTTCGGCTCCGACGACGCCCTGGCGGCCGGCTGGTCGTCGCGGTCGCCGATCCACAGCGCCGAACCGGGCATGGAGCGAGCCGAGGATCCGATCACCACGTTCTGGGACAGGTTCGACGCCGCCTATCGAGCGGAGATCGACGCCTTCGTCAAGGTGGTCGCCGGGGAAGAGGTGCCACTGGCGACCGCACAGGACGCATATGAGGACTTGCGGGTAGCCGTGGCGTGTGCGCTGTCGCATCGGGAGGGGCGTACCGTGCACCTCGATGAGATCACGGAGGATCATCCCGGCTGAGACTCGCCGCAACGCCATGGCGGTGGTGCTCTCCGCCGTGGCCATTGCGGGCTGCGGATCGGACGTGACGGATCCCTTCGACGCCGTTGCGGCGCTCTCCGGTGAGGTGTGTGGCAAGGACGTCGTGGCGAGTGCCGTGCTCGTTGCCGACGACGTGCTGATCACTGCAGCTCACTCCGTCGCCGGTGCCACCGGACCACTGGTGGCGCGCTTTGAAGACGGCGCCGAGCGTCCGGCCACCGTGACAGCCCTCGACACGGTCCGCGACATCGCCGCACTCCGGATTGCTCCGCAGGACCGGCGGCCGATTGCGCTGGGCGACAGTGTCACTGAAACGGGTCGAACGTTGCGGCTGGACTCGGATCTGGAGCGGGTTGCCGTGGCGCACACCGGAGCCTCCACTCTGGACATCACCGGTGAGGACATCTACCGCAACCCGAGCGACGTGGTTCGCTCCGGTGTCCGAATCGAAGCAGATATCGGGCCGGGACATTCGGGTGGACCCATCCTCAACACGGACGGAGAGATGGTCGGCATGGTGTTCGCCGAGTCGCGCCGCACCGGCTTTGCCTACGGTCTCGCCGCAGCCGAGGTCGAACGGTTCGTGGCGACGGTGCCGGCAACCGACTGGGGCGCCGGGGAGTGCCGCTAGCCCCTTCTGCCACCGAGATCGACGGCCAGCTCGTTGAGGAAGGCCATCGACGTGCGGGCTTCGATGATGGGACCTTCCCCGGGCGCCGGTGGCGCCGCCAGGGCCTGATCGTGCTCGAGCACGTACCAGCCGGCAAACCCCGTGCGCTCGAGATGGCGGATCACCCCGGCGATGTCGACGCCGCCCCGACCCAGCGGGACGAACAAACCGTCGATCACCGCCTGGCGGAACGGGCGTTTCCCCGAGCGCACTTCGTCTGCCATCACCGGGTCGACGTCCTTGAGGTGCACGTGCACGACACGATCCCCTGCCATACGCGCGATCTGCACAGGGTCACCACCACCGAGATACACGTGGCCGGTGTCGAGACAGATCCCCACCGGACACGTCTCCAGCACCCGCTCGATGTGCTCGGGACGCTCGACCGCCATACCCCAATGCGGGTGCAGCGCCGTGGCCAGGCCGTGCTCGCCGGTGATGTCGTGCACCCTCGTTGCGTTCTGCGCAAACGCAGCCCACTCTTCTTCGCTCAGCGTGACGCTCGTGTCATAGCCGTCGAGGTGGGAGCTCGGGCCAAGCACCAGCACCTTGGCGCCGGCGCCGGCCAGGGTTGCCGAGGCACGGGCGGCATAGGCGAGGTTGTCCTCGATCCGTTCCACCCGGTACAAGAGCAGCGGGACGAACGCACCGACCATGGCGAGCCCGTAGTCACCGAGCAGCGCATCGAGCTTCTCCGGGTCGGTGGGCAAATAGCCGTCCGGTCCCAGCTCGGTGGCCTGCAGACCCACCCTTCGCATCTCGTCGAGCACCCGGTTCCTGTCCATCAGGTGACCCCAACCGGGGGACCCGTCGACCCCCCAGGTTATGGGTGCTCCGGCGATGCGGGAGAGGAAGTCACTCATCGAGCGGCACCGTATCCAACAGGCATCAGAAGCTCAAGACGAGGCACGTCGCACCAGCAGCGCTTTCGTGGCTTCCGCCGCCGCGATCACGATCACAACGTGGACACCCACCACCGCCCAGTCACCCCATCCGAGCGCCACCGTGCCCAGCACCGCCTGCAACGGGCGCAGGTAGACGGCAGCGAGTTGCAGCACCAACCCGGCGGCGATGCCCCATACCAGCCAGGTGTTGGCGAAGACATCGGTGCGCCACACCGGTCGTTGCAGGTTGCGCAGGCTGGGGAGGTAGAACAGCGAGTCCATCCCCAGTGCGGCGAACACCATGGTTCTCGCCAGCTCGGTGTTGTCGGTGCCCTGCCAGTACAGGGTGAAGATGACAAACGCCAGAGCAGCGCTCGACACTGAGACCACCAAGATGAGCCACCGCATCTCGTGGAGCAGCAGCGTCTCCTCGGGCCTCGGGGGCGAACGCTCCATGATCGCTGGATCGCCGGGCTCGACCGTGAGGGCGATGTACGGCGGTCCGTCGTTGACGAGGTTCACCCACAAGATCTGGGCGGCCAGGATGGGCACAGGGAAATCGGCGACGATGGCTGTTGCGGCCAGGGCGGCACCGATGAGGAGCACCTCGCTGAGACTGTCCGAGAGCAGATAGAGGACCACCTTGCGGATGTTGTCGTAGATGACCCGGCCCTCTTCGACGGCAGCGACGATCGTCGAGAAGTCGTCGTCCAGGATCACGATGTCTGCGGCTTCTTTGGCGACGTCGGTGCCCGACCCGAGCGCAACGCCGACATCGGCGAGCTTGAGCGCTGGGGCGTCATTGACGCCGTCGCCGGTCATGGCCACCACCTCGCCACGGGCGCCGAGGGCCTCGACGATCCGCATCTTGTGCTCGGGGGTGACCCGGGCGTAGACGGCTACCTCGCCGGATCGGTCGATGAGCTCGGTCTCGCTCATGGTTTCGAGCTGGGGACCTGTGAGCACTGCATGGCCCTCGCAGGGCAAGCCCAGGTCGGCGGCAATTGCGGCCGCGGTTTCGGCGTGGTCGCCGGTGATCATGACGGGCCGGATTCCGGCGGAGCGGCACACCTCGACCGTGTGTGCGGCATCGGGTCGCAGCGGATCGCGCAGCGCGACCAGACCGAGCAGCTCGAGTCCCATTCCGGAGCTGTCGGCCAGGCTGCCTGCCGTTGTGGTGCCCTGAGCCACAGCCAGTAGCCGCAGACGCGTCCTGGTCGACTCTTGGATCGCGCGAGCGAGTTCCTCCTGGGCGGGTTCGTCGAGCTTTGCACTGCCCGATTCGGTGCGGCGGTGGGTGCACCTCGCCAGCACCGCCTCCGGTGAACCCTTCAGCAGCTCGAGGTGGCCGCCGTTTGGGCTCAGATGGAGCGTGCGCATCTGCTTGCGGGCCGACTTGAACGGCTCGGTGTCGAGACGCGGATAGACGTCCTCGAGCCGGGCACGATCGAGCCCAGCAGCGGCTCCGGCGTCGAGCAGCGCTATCTCTGTTGGGTTACCGGTGACCATGGGCCCGCCCGTTGCCGGATCGGTCTCGGTCACCGCATCGTTGTTGAGAACACCGATCCGCAGCACGTCGATGGCAGCGGGGTCCGTCGGATCGAGCCAGCCGTCGCCGGTGAAGATCGCAGCCACCGACATCTTGCCCGTGGTCAAGGTTCCCGTCTTGTCGGCGCAGATGACGGTGGTCGACCCCAACGTCTCGGCGGCGAGCAGCTGGCGCGTGAGTGCATTGCGCTTGGCGATGCGGTGCATGCCGACGGCCAGGATCGCAGTGACCGCGACCAGGAGCCCTTCCGGCACTGCGGCGACGGCGACGGCGACGGCGATGGTGAAGATCTCGGCAACGTCCTTGCCCACGAGCAGCCCGGCCACGAAGAGCCCAGCAGCGATCCACAACACGACGACGGTGAGGAGCCTGCTGAACGCTGCGAGCCGGTTTTGCAGCGGGGTGGGTGTTTCCTCGGCTGTGCCCACCAGCTCGGCGATGGTTCCCAGCTCGGTGGACGTTCCGGTGGCCACCACGACCGCCGTGCCTGCGCCTTCCTGGACGACAGTTCCCATGTGGACGATGTTGGACCGGTCGGCGGCGATGGCGGATCCGTCGAGCGGAGCCGTGCTCTTGGCGACGGGTTCCGACTCACCGGTCAGAGCCGATTCGTCGATGGTGAGGTCGACGGCCTCCAGCAGGCGGGCATCGGCCGGGATGCGGCAGCCCGCGCTGATCAGGACGATGTCACCCGGCACCACGTCGGACACATCCACCACCGTGCGGTGGCCGTTGCGGCGCACGGTGGTCTCGAAAGTCACGATCTCCCGGAGCTTCTCGAGAGCATCTTGGGCCCGGCTCTCCTGGATGTAACCCACGAGCATGTTGAGAACCACCGCCGCCAGGATCACCCAGCCATCGACCAGCTCTCCGAGCAGGAAACTGATTGCCGCCGCAGCCACCAGCAGGTAGACCAGCGCACTCTCGAGTTGGCGCACCACGAGCCGCCATCGGGGGGTGGGTGGAGACGCCGGGAGCTCGTTGGGGCCGTACTTGCTGCGGCGCAGTTCGACCTCGGCGGTGGACAGACCTTCCCGGTCCGCCGCCAACTCGTCGAGCACGTCGGTGGCCGGCAACGCATGCCACTCCATGGGATCACCGTATGGCGCTCAATAGGCCGTTTCTCCCCCCGGAGTTCCCGATTGCAGCATGTCTTTCGCCCCTTGCCCCATGGCCAGGTAGTCGATGCAAACGGTGATCATCTGAAACCCTTGGGCACGGCGTTTGTCGATGTAGACCGGGTTGGTGTGCACCCCCGGGACCACCCCGTGACGACCGCATGCAGCGACGATCTCGACGAGCGCATCGGTGAACTCGCCCTCGTGGTCGCTCGCCGGCGCCAGTCCCAGGCTGACGCTCAAGTCGGCGGGGCCCACGTAGATTGCATCGATACCGGGAACCGAGAGAATCTCGTCGAGGTTGGCGAGCGCCTGTCTCGTCTCGATCATCGGTACCACGGCCACCGCTTGGTTGGCCAGCTCCGGTGAGTACTCGTCGTGGATGCGCATGGCTCTGACCGGTCCCCAGCTCCGGGCGCCAGCGGGCGCATAGCGACAGGCGGCCACGGCAGCTTCGGCTTCGGCGACGGTGTTGACCATCGGGACGATCACGCCCCGGGCGCCACCGTCGAGCATCCTTCCGATGATCCCCGGCTCGTTCCACGGCACCCGCACGATGGGCACCCCGTGCGGCGCTGCCTCGAGGGCCTGCAGCATCTGGATCGCAGTTGCGTAGTCGGCCACCCCGTGCTGCATGTCGATGCAGAGGTAGTCGAAACCCACTCGGCCCATGATCTCGGCGGAGAACGCATCGGCGATGGCCAGCCAGCCGCCGATGGTCTCCTCACCTGCCGCCCATTTGTCCTTCAACGGGTTGCGCACGGTCTGCTCCAGATGATCGCTGGCGGCGAGCATATCGTCGCCGGTCGCTCGGCTCCGGGTCGCAACCGGTGCGTATCTCAGTCCGAGAGACGCATGATGATGAGGCCGTTGAGTCCGTCGCTGGCGATGATCGAGCCGCTGTCGAAGTACGGGAACACTCCCCACGGTCCCACGAAGATGTTGATGTTGTGGTTCATGTGGTTGTTGGGGATGCGGGGTTCTGTGTCCATGTGAGCGATCTCGGTGAGCACACCGCTCGCCACGTCGCCGGCGTCGAGCACTCGCACCCCGGCGGTGTAGTGCGCCTGATACACCTCGTCGCCTTTGACGAACAGGTTGTGGTCGATCGACGCTGCCGGTGAGTCGAACGTGCCGATCAGGACCGGATGGTCCAGGTCACGAACGTCAAAGATGTACGTGCGTGCGGTGTCCGGCAGATCGGGGTTCTGCGGATCGGAGATGCCGGCCAGCTCGTCGCCTTCGTCACCAAGCAGCAGGTACTGGTGGTCTTCGGTGAGCCAGCCCTGGTGGGTGAACGAGGCCCCGGGATAGGTCGTCGCCGACAGCTCGGCCACCGTTCCCGGATCGGTGACGTCGTACACGCCGAACTCGAGGTCTCCGCCGTTGAAGATCACGGCGATCTCCTTGCCGGCGTGGTCGAGGTCCGGGCCGGCGTAGGAGACGACCTGGGCGTCATGCGAGTCGATGCCGAGGATCTGTCCGACCTCGACCGGCGCCAGTGGATCGGCGGTGAGGTCGAGAATCACCGTGCCCTCGTCGGTGAAGCCGGGGTCGACAGCCGGGTCTTTGGTGACACCGGTGAGGTATGCCTTGCCCGTGTCCTCGTTGATGGAGATGTTGTGGGCGGCGCGATATCCGTCGCCGGTGTAGCGGGCGTCCTCTGTCAGCACGGTGCCGGCCGGTACCTCGGCGAGGGCGTCCAGGCGGGAGAGGTCGAAGATGGCGACACCGGCGTCGAGCACCTCGGTGGTCCAGTATGCGTAGCCGGCGAAGGTCTTGACGTCCCACCAGAAGTTGCGCAGTGTGTTCGGGTTGGTGGTCGGCACGATCCCCAGGTATTCGGGAGCAGTTGGGTCGGTGATGCGCACGAACGCCATGCCGGAGGTGGTTCCCACGAGTGCGTATTCGTCACCCGTTTCCGGGGAAGTCCATCCCCAGATGTCGGACAGGAAGCTGGCTCCGGTGAACACCAGGCGAGTGGCTCCCAGCTCGGCATTGGTGACCTGCCCGAGGAAGTCGAGCCCCACGGTATCGGGGAAGGGCCCGAGCACGGACGGCATGCCTTTGCCGGTGTTCTTCAGACGTTTGACGTCTTGCCCGGTGCTGTGGCCGAGATCGTTGACGTTGTTCGACGGCTGCTCCGGTCCGGCGACTGCCGGGATGGCGACCAGCCCGGCGAGCAGGACGACGACGAACAGAACCGAGATGAGTCTCTGAGTGACCGCCACGACAACCCCCGATGTAGGCAGGTTCGAAGGCTACTCATCCGGGGGTTGTGTCGTGCGATGGCGCAATCGTCCCGGCCGGCACCGCACGGCCGACGGCGTGATTCGTCGACGCCGTCGACCGTACTGTGCAATGCGCAACTCGGTAGAGTGCGGCGCCGGATCCAAGCCCACTCGCAGAGCCCGCCCATGTCACCGCCCGTCATCTGGTTCGAACGCCCGCCGGTTCCCGGCACGGAGGAAACCGTGGCGGCGAACGCCACCGTGATGATGGGAACCGCAGACGCCCGATGGCAGGGACTCGACCGGGCCGAAGGCATCATCGCCGGGGCGTACAAGTACACCGCCGAGGTCATTGCCGCTGCCCCCCGGTTGCTGGCCATCGGGCGCACCGGTATCGGGGTCGACAGTGTGGATCTCGAAGCTGCCACCGCACGAGGGGTGGCAGTGATGAACGTGCCAGACGGACCGACCACCTCAACGGCAGAGCATGCCGTCGCTCTGATCATGGCCGTCGCCAAGTGCCTCAAGTCGGCTGAGCAGCGGCTCATCGAGCAGACGGGGGAGTACTACCACCACCACCGCGCCGTCGAGCTCGATGGCAAGACGCTCGGCTTGCTCGGTATCGGGCGAATCGCACGACAGGTCGCCGGCGTCGGCACGCAACTCGGGATGAAGGTTGTCGCCTTCGACCCGTTCGTGGCGGCGAGCCGGTTCCCCCCCGGGGTGGAGAAGGTCGACTCGCTCGAGGCGATCCTCTCCCAGAGCGACGTCGTGTCGGTCCACGTGCCGCTCACACCCGAGACTCACCACCTCATCGATGCCGATGCGCTTGCCAAGATGCAACAGGGTGCGGTGCTCGTCAACACAGCTCGCGGCGGTCTGGTCGACACCGATGCGCTGCTGGCCGCACTCGACTCCGGTCATCTGCTGGGCGCCGGTCTCGATGTCACCGACCCGGAGCCGCTCCCGGCCGGGCACCCACTGCTCGGGCGGAGTGATGTCGTCGTCACCCCGCACGTCGCATCGGGCACCCCCGAAGCTCGCCGCCGAAATCTCTTGGGGGCCTTCGAGCAGGTGATGCAGGTTCTTCGTGGGGAGCGTCCGGATCACTTGGTCAACCCAGCCGCCTGGGACCGGGTGCTGGAGCGTCTTGGATGAGCCGGAGCGTCGGCATCGGTCTCATCGGGTTCGGCTGGATGGGTCAGGCGCACTCCCGCTCATATCGTGCAATCCCCACGTACTTTCCGGAGCGGAACATGATCCCTCGGCTGGTGGCCGTCGCCGACAGTGTCCCGGACCGCATCGATCTGGCGAAGGAGGTCTTCGGCTACGAGACCGGTACCGGCGAGTGGCGGCAGCTGCTGGATCGGGATGACATCGACGTCATCGACGTGACCGCGCCGAATGCGCTCCACGAGGAGCTGTGTGTTGCCGCGCTCGAAGCCGGCAAGCACGTGTTCTGCGAGAAGCCGGTCGGGATCGATGCGGGCGCAACCGCACGGATCGAGGCTGCCGCCCGGCGTGCGGGGACCATTACGGGGTGTGGTTTCAACTACCGGTGGGCGCCGATGGTGCAGTACACCAAACACCTCATCGACGGAGGACGTCTCGGCGATCTCACCCATTACCGGGGCCGGTTCTTCTCCATGTACGGGCGCGACCGTCTCGGGCTGCTGTCGTGGCGGTTTCTCCAGGCCGAGGCGGGCCACGGCGCTCTCACCGACATCATGTCGCACGCCATCGACATGGCGCTCCACATCGCCGGGCCGATCAGACGGCTGGTGTCGGTGAAGGAGATCTTCGTCAAGGAACGACCGCTGCCCAAGCCGGGTACCGGCACCCATTACGAGCGGGGGGCACCGGGTGATCCAACGGGGACGGTCACCAACGAAGACTATGTCGGAGCGCTGGTCGAGTTCGAGAACGGGGTGCGGGGGACGCTCGAGGCCGACCGCTCCATCTTCGGACCGCAGTCGCAGATGGCCTACGAGCTGAACGGCTCCAAAGGAGCCGCGTATTGGGACCACGAGTACCTGAATCAGCTGAAGCTCTACCTGCCCGAGGAGCAGCCGACCGATGGTTTCATGGAGGTGCTGTCCGGCGGTGAGTTCTTCCAGCAGGGCAACATCGTCCCCGGTGGCGGCAATTCGCTCGGCTACGAGGACATGAAGATCATCGAGGCGCTCGAGTACCTGACTGCGGTGGTCGAGGAGCGCTCGTTCAGCCCCGGTTTCGATGCGGCGCTGGCGGTCGCTTCCGTGGCGGACGCCATGGTGCGATCCTGGGGGTCGCAGCAATGGGAGGACGTGCGCAGCCTGCGAATCGATTGACCGCACCCGCCGAAGGAGAGGAGACGGCGCCCGTGGACACGATCAGACTCACCACCGCTCAAGCCATCGTGCGGTGGCTGCTGGCGCAGCGCACGGTCGTCGATGGCGACGACGTCCCGGTCTTCGCCGGCGCCTTCGGCATCTTCGGTCACGGCAACGTGACATGTCTTGCCGAAGCGCTACAGCCGGTGCAGGACCAACTGCCCACGTGGCGGGGTCACAACGAGCAGTCCATGGCGCTGGCGGCGGTCGCCTACGCCAAGGCGATGCGGGGCCGGCGGATCATGATCGCCACCTCGTCGATCGGTCCCGGCTGCACCAACATGGTGACCGCAGCGGCGGTGGCGCACGCCAACCGGATTCCGTTGCTTCTGTTCTCTGGGGATACCTTCCAGCACCGCATCGTGGATCCCGTGCTCCAACAGGTCGAGGTGTTCCACGACCCCACCATCACGGTCACCGACACGTTCAAGCCCGTCTCCCGCTATTGGGACCGGATCACCCGCCCCGAGCAGGTGGTCCAGTCGCTTCCTCAGGCGCTGGCGACGATGCTCGATCCGGCAACCCGGGGACCGGCGTTCTTCGCTCTCCCCCAGGACATTCAGGCGGAGGCCTACGACTACCCGACCGAGTTCTTCGAGCCGACCGTGCACCACATCCGCCGGCCGGGGCCGGACCCTCGAGACGTGACCGTTGTGGCCGAAGCGATTCGCACCGCCGCCAAGCCCATGATCATCGCCGGTGGTGGCGTGCATTATTCCGGCGCGGTTGCCGACGTGACCGCGTTCGCCACGAAACACAGCATCCCGGTCGTCGAGACCGTGGCCGGGAAGGCGACACTCGTGCACGACCATCCGAACTATGCCGGTCCGATCGGTGTGACCGGATCGAGCGCCGCCAATGCCGTGGCGGAGGATGCAGACGTCGTGATCGCGGTGGGCACCCGACTCCAGGACTTCACCACTGGTTCGTGGGCGGTGTTCAAGAATCCCGACGTGCGGTTCGTCGCCATCAACACAGCCCGTTGGGATGCGCACAAGCAGCAGGCCATCCCGGTGATCGGCGACGCCCAGGTGACCCTGGCTGCCATCCAGCAGGAGATCGGCGACTATCGCGCGCCCGCGGAGTGGCTCGAGTTTGCCCAGCGCCAGATCGGCGAGTGGCACGACTATCTGGACTCGTGGAGCGACCGTCCCGTGGGCGACAAGCCCGCCTATGCGCAGGTCATCCAGAAGATCAACGAGCTGTGTGACGACGACGATTACTGCCTGTCGGCCGCCGGTGGGTTACCCGGCGAGCTCACCATGGGCTGGCGTTCCAAGTCGGTGGGAAGCTTCGACTCCGAGTACGGGTATTCGACGATGGGCTACGAGATCGCTGGTGCGTGGGGAGCCAAGATGGCTCGGGGCGATGGAGACGTGATCGCCTGGGTCGGCGACGGTTCGTATCTCATGATGAACTCGGACGTGTACTCGACCGTCATGACGGGGCACAAGGTGATCTTCATGATCCTCGACAACGGCGGGTTTGCCGTCATCAATCGACTGCAGGTGAACACGGGCGGAGCCGAGTTCAACAACTTGCTGCGCACGGCACGTCATGAGGAGTACTTCCACGTCGATTTCCTCGCCCATGTTCGGGCGATGGGGGCAGAAGGTGAGAAGGTCACGCGGCTCGACGATCTCGATGACGCCTGGCGTCGGGCCAAGGCGTCACCCAAGAGCTACGCCATCGTGATGGAGATCGACGAGTACACGTGGACCGAGGGCGGCGCATGGTGGGAGGTGGGCATACCCGAGGTGAGCGACCGGGAAGAGGTCCGGGTGGCTCGTGCTGCTCTCGAGGCCGAGAAGAAGCACCAGCGCATCGGCGTTTGACCGATGCGCTGGTGCCAGTACTAGCTGTTCTTCTTGTCGGCGGGCTCGTCCGTCAGTGCTCGACCACCGGCATCTGGCGGGCACTGGCGATGGCGGCGTTGGTCTTCACGTTGTAGTTCTCACCCACGGCCCCACCGAGATATGCGCCGCCAAACATGGCGAGGGCGGCTGCACTGGCGGCGAGGGCCGCTGCGGTGACGACTTCTTCGTTGTCCCACGTCGAGACCCAGTCGGGCATGTCGATCTGAGCGAAGACGTTGTACTCCGCCCCGGCCCAGATGCCGAGTGCGCCGAAGACGACGACGAGGGTGAGCATCCACAGCGCAACGATGAGGCCGTTCTTGCGGCCGTCGAAGCGAGCCATGCGAGCGGCCACCCAGCCGCCGACGAAGAAGGCGACGAACGTGACCACGATGGCGGTGATTGCTCCCGCGAGGGAGAACTCGATCACGTTGCCGTCGATGTCGATCGTGTCGACCTGATAGGCGATGTTGCCGGCGCCGGCCGAGATGAGCGCGGCCAGCATGACCAGGGTGCCGATGGCGGCGAGCAGCCCGCCGATGGTGGCGGGGATGTCACCGCCCCCGTAGCGCTCCCACACGTCGACAAACGTGGTGCGCTCGGGGACCGACGATGGTCGGTGCTCCAGTTGCGTCATGATGAGGTCCTTTCAGAAGTGTGTTGCTGTGTGAATGAGTGTCTGCCGCGGATGGCGACGAGTACTCAGGTCAGCAGCCAGTCGCTCTCGACGCCGTAGTAATCGTGGACCTGGCGCGCCCACTCCGGGTTGGAGAAGTCGGGCCAGTTGTCCTTGTCGAACCCGGGCGCCGCCGCAAGTACATCTTCTGCGAGGTCGACGACCAGGGCGTGATCCTCCTGGTCGACCTGCACCGCAGACCACGGGATGGCGAACAGTTTGTCGCCGAGGCCCATGACGCCCCCGTGTGCGATGACGACGTAGGCGACGCGACCCGTCGGCAGGTCGATCATGATGTCTTTCACGTCGGCGATCTTGTCGCCCGAGCGATTCTTGACGGGGTCGGTGCTGATGCTGCCGGCGGAGAGGACCCGCCGGCGGTGGTCGGAGTGCTCCATGGGGACACCTCCTGGTGCGCTGGTGGTGTGATCGGTTCCATCTGGCACCACAAACGAACGCCAAATGGAAAACGGCCGTCCGCTGGCCGTCACCGATCATCTACCCGCGGTGGGTTCGTCGTAAACAAGAAATGCGGCAGTCCGGATGGGCCCGCTGGGGATACGGGTTTGTCGGTGCGTCGTTGGGGGTACGTCGCAGCCACGTTCTCGCAAGGATCTCCGGGAGTCAGAGAAATGAAGAACACCATTAACAACAATGTCGCCGAGCTGGCGGAAAAGGCAGGCGACGTGCTCGTCGAGAAGGCCGTCGACATCGCCGACAAGACGGCGGAACTAGCCGGTGCCGCACTGGCCAACGTCGTGGAGACCGTCATCGAGCAGGCGCCGCCCAAGGCAGTCGTGCTCGGTGTTGCCCGTGGTGCGCTGGCCCGGTTCACCGCTCGGCAGCTCCTATTCGGCGGACTCGCCGGTCTTGGCGCCTACGCCTTGTACCGGCGATGGCGCCGGCGCAACGATGGGATCGACCGTGAGGCGACACCTTCAGGCGAGAGTTCCGACGTCGCCGAGTCCGACCGGGTCGATCAGACCACGCCGCAAGGCGCTTCGATTGTCGAGGAATGGGGTGAGGAGTCCTTTCCTGCGAGCGATGCACCGCAGTCTTGGTGAGACCCCACTGAGCGCAATCCGCTCGAAGCCGTCCACCACGGCGTTTCACTGACCGTCGCACCGATCGGGCTCAATGATCCGTCGGATCGGCTCAATGATCCGTCGGATCGGCTCAATGATCCGTCGGGTCTGGGTGTGCACGGCTGCGCCTGCTGCGGGCGGACACCCGTACAGGGCGGACACTCGTACAGAATGTCTGCTGGCGCGAAGCAGCTCGGCTGCGTATCTTCGTGCGCTGTGCGGCAGCCGTCGCGACCCGGGAAAGGACAGGCGTGACCAGCATGCGGCTCGATGGAGCAGTGGCTCTCGTCACCGGGAGCACGAGTGGGCTCGGCGAGGCGATTGCTCACCGTTTCGCCGACGAAGGCGCCCGGGGGATCCTTGTCACCGGGCGGGACACGACCCGGGGAGACGCAGTAGCGCAGGAGATAGCCGCCAAAAGCGTCGACGTGGAATTCGTCGCAGCCGACCTCACCCAACCATCGGCTGCGGGCATGCTCATGGACGCCGTCGAGAAGCGGTTCGGGCGTATCGACGTGCTGGTGAATGCTGCAGGACTGAGCACCCGGGGGAGCATCGTCGACACCCCACGAGAGGTGTTCGACACGCTCATGGCGGTCAACGTGCGGGCCCCGTTCTATCTCATGCAACGCACCGTTCGCCTGATGAGGAGCACCGGGACTGCGGGCTCCATCGTCAACATCGGCTCCGTCGCCGCCTATGGATCGCTCCCGTTTCTCAGCGCATACGCAACATCGAAGGGTGCGTTGATGGCGCTCACCAAGAACGTCGCGTTTGCCCTGCAGCGCGACCGGATCCGGGTGAATCAGCTCAACATCGGCTGGATGAACACCCCCACCGAGCACCGCATCCAGACGGAGATCCACGGACAGCCCGACAACTGGCTCGAGGTCGCCGCGGCGTCGCTGCCCTTCGGCCGGCTGCTCGAACCGAGTGAGGTTGCCGCAGCGGTCGTGTGGCTGGCAGGTCCCGAGTCCGGCATGATGACCGGCTCGATCATCGACTTCGACCAATCCGTCGTGGGTGGGGGGCTGCAACCCATGATCGACCCCGCAGACGTTCCGACGTGACCGCCGCGCCGGAGCTCGTCACCGTGGGGCGGGTCAACATGGATCTGTTCTCCCAGGACATCGGAGCGGAGTTCGAGGATGTCACCGGTTTCGATGCCATGGTCGGTGGGTCACCGGCCAACATCGCCATCGGTACTGCTCGGTTGGGACTCCGCTCTGCGGTCCTCACCGGTATCGGTGACGATGCTGTGGGGAGGTTCATCCTGCGATATCTGCGCGACGCGGGTGTAGACACGACCTACGTTTTCGAGAAGCCGGGCAAGCTCAGCTCGCTGGCGCTGCTTGCGGTGATCCCGCCATCTCGGTTCCCTCTCTCGTTCTACCGGGAAGATCCCGCCGACATCCACGTGAACGTCGACGATGCCGCCACAGTCCCCTGGGAAGAGGTCGCTGCAGTGCAGCTCTCCGGGAACGCCTTCAGCCGGGGCCCCGGCGCGGCAGCCAGCGAGTATGCGGGCAAGCGAGGGCAATCCGCTGGTGCCACGGTGTTCATGGATCTGGATCTGCGGCCCTCCGAGTGGCCCGCTGCTGCGGAGTTCGGCAGGGTGCTTCGCCGGATATTGCCGCTGTGCGACGTGGTGGTGGGCACCGAGGAAGAGTTCTACGCGGCCCTCATGGATGATCCATCGCCGGTGATGGACGGGAGCCCCGTTCCCGGATCCCACCGCGATGATCTCGAGGAGCACATCGTGGACTCTCGTTCGCTGGGACCGAGTGTGCTCGTCGTCAAGCGTGGATCGGAAGGAGCGACGATCCTCGACGAGAACGGACACACCGATGTGGCGGGCTTCCCCGTCGACGTTGTGAACACTGTGGGGGCGGGGGATGCATTTGCGTCGGGACTCATCACCCGCCGGTTGCGTGGGGACGGTTGGGAACGAGCCGTGCGCTACGCCAACGCATGTGGGGCTATCACGGTGTCGCGCCATGGCTGCTCGGTGGCGCTCCCCACGGCGGACGAGGTCGAAGCCTTCGTCGGTGCGCAAGGAGGCCGGTGATGGCGAGTCTCACCCCCGGCAAGATCAGGGGTCTGACGACCGCTGCCGACACGGCCGGGATGTTCACCATCTTGGCGATCGACCATCGCGATGCGTTGCGGGTCGTACTGCGTCCCGACGACCCGGATGCGGTGGCCCCCGGGGAGATGACGGACATCAAGCTGTGGTTGCTCGACAGTCTCGGCGACCTGGCTTCAGCCGTCATGCTGGAGCCGGAGTATTCGGCGGCGCAGGCCATTGCCTCACGCACCCTCCCCGGTACGGTGGGCTTCCTCGCCGCCGTGGAGGCGCAGGGCTACCTCGGCGATCCCACGGCCCGGATGACGACGCTGCTCGAAGGCTGGGGGGTGGAGAAAGCGAAGCGGATCGGGGCCTCCGGGATCAAGATGCTGGTTCTCTATCGGCCCGACGCTGGCGCCGTCACCGACGCCCAGGACCGGCTCATCTCGTCGGTGATAGCCGATTGTGCGACCCATGACATCCCGCTCTTCCTCGAGCCACTGGCCTATGCGATAGAACCCGGGCTGACCACGGATTCCCCCGAGTTCGTTGCCAAACGACGCCGGCTCGTCCTGGATACGGTGGAGCGGCTCGGCGCTCTCGGTCCGGAGGTGCTCAAGGTCCAGTTCCCTGTCGATACGCGCTTCGAGGACGATCGCTCGGTGTGGGCGGCGGCGTGCCGCGAGCTGGACGCGATGGCCCCGGTGCCGTGGGCGCTGCTCTCCGGTGGCGATCCGTACGAGCTGTTCCGCGATCAGGTGCGGATCGCGTGTGCGGCGGGTGCGTCAGGGTTCATGGTCGGGAGGGCGCTCTGGGGGGACCTCGTCGTGGCGGAGGAAGGCGTGCGCGATCGGCTGGTTGCCGACGAGGTTCGCCCCCGGCTGGACGATCTCGTCGCCATCGCCCGCAGCGAGGGCCGCCCCTGGCATGAGCGTCACACGTTGCCGGACGTTGCCTACGACTGGTACGTGGAGTATTGACCCGTCGAGTGTGCTTATTCACCGCGTAATCGATGTCGCAAGTACACTCGACGTGGCCTAGAGTTGCGGTTTCCCCCCGCACGGACGTCCATTGAGGCTTGGAGTCTTTTCGTGTCTGAACTGATAGCGCCGCATGGCGGCGAGCTGGTCGACCTCATCGTCGACGACGCTCGCGGCGACGAGCTGAAAGCGGCTTCCGTCGATTTCCCGTCGTGGGACCTGACTGAGCGCCAGATCTGCGATCTCGAGCTGCTGATGAATGGTGCGTTCTCGCCACTGCGGGGTTTCATGACGAGGTCGGACTACGACAGCGTCGTCGCCGAGATGCGCCTCGCCGACGGCACGTTGTGGCCGATGCCGATCACGCTCGACGTGACAGAAGAGGTGGCCACGACGCTCGAACCGGGCTCGCCGATGGCGCTGCGTGATCCCGAAGGCGTGATGCTCGCCGTGCTCCACGTCGAAGAGGTGTGGCGTCCCGACCTGGCAGCCGAGGCGCAAGAAGTCTTCGGCACCACCAATACCGAGCATCCGGCGGTGGACCATCTCCTCGAGCAATCGCATCCGGTGTACGTGGGAGGACGCATCGAGGGATTGCAGCTTCCGGTCCACTACGACTTCACCGACCTACGCAAGTCTCCTGCGCAGCTTCGTGAGCTGTTCGTGTCACAGGGCGTCGACAAGGTGGTCGCGTTCCAGACCCGCAATCCGATGCATCGAGCACATGTCGAGCTCACCCACCGCGCCGCCCTGGAGACCGGCGCCCATCTGCTCATCCATCCCGTGGTGGGAATGACCAAGCCCGGAGACGTCGATCACTACACCCGGGTGCGGGTCTACAAGGCACTCATGGATCGCTACCCCGACGGGGAGGCCGATGTCGCCCTACTCAACCTGGCGATGCGGATGGGGGGTCCTCGTGAGGCGGTGTGGCACGCCATCATTCGCAAGAACCACGGAGTCACCCATCTCATCGTCGGACGCGACCACGCCGGACCGGGTAGCGACTCGACCGGTGAGCCGTTCTACGGGCCCTACGACGCACAAGAGCTCGTCATCAAGTACCAGGATGAGCTGGGTGTGACGATGGTGCCGTTCAAGCTCATGGTCTACATCCCGGCGCAAGACGTGTACATGCCGATCGACGAGGTTCCGGAAGGGACGGAGACCGCCAGCATCTCCGGCACGCAACTGCGCGACATGCTCGCCACCGGCGCCGAGATCCCCGAGTGGTTCAGCTTCCCGGAGGTGGTGGGCGAGCTGCGAGCCACCCACAAGCCGCGCAGCGAAGCCGGGTTCACGGTGTTCTTCACCGGCCTCTCCGGATCGGGTAAGTCCACCATCGCCAACGCATTCATGGTGAAGCTGCTCGAGCGCGGCGGTCGCAGCGTGACCCTGCTCGACGGCGATGTGGTGCGCAAGAATTTGTCGAAGGGGCTCGGATTCTCCAAGGACGACCGGGACACCAACATCCTGCGTATCGGATTCGTCGCCTCCGAGATAACCAAGGCCGGCGGCATCGCGGTGTGCGCTCCGATCGCACCGTATGCCTCCACCCGAGCGGCGAATCGCAAGCTGATCTCGTCCGGCGGCGGGTACGTGCTCGTGTACGTCGCCACCCCGCTCGAGGTGTGCGAACAGCGTGACCGCAAGGGTCTGTACGCCAAGGCCCGGGCCGGGATCATCAAGGAGTTCACCGGGATCTCCGATCCCTATGAAGAGCCGGAAGACGCCGAGATCGTGCTGCACACGACGGAGCTGACGCCGGAAGAGGCCGCCGACGCGGTGCTGCAGTACCTCGTCGAGCACGGTTATCTGACCAGCGACTGACCTCGTGGCCCGGACCACCCATCCCAACGATGTGGCGCGCATCGAGCTGGCGCTCGACGCAGCCGCTGCTGCGCTCGAACCCTTCACACCAGGGGCCATCGCTTCGCGGATGAAAGCGGGTGACGATCCGGTGACCGCGGCCGATGTGGCGGTGAACCAGGCGCTGCTCAACGTGTTACCGGCATCCGGAGAAGGGTGGCTGTCCGAGGAGACGCGAGACGATCCGGAGCGTTTGCGCTGTTCCCGGGTGTGGGTGGTGGATCCCGTTGACGGCACTCGCGAGTTCATCGAGGGCATTCCCGAGTGGTGCGTGTCCGTCGGTCTGGTGGTCGACGGCCAGCCGGTCGCCGGAGGGATCCTCAGTCCCGCCGGCGGACACCGCATGGTCGGCTCTATCGACGACGGAGTCCGCTGCAACGGCGGCCCGGCCACCACTTCGGCTCACGACATGCTGGAGGGGGCGCTGGTGCTGGCAAGCCGCAGCGAGGTGAAGCGAGGCGAGTGGACTCGCTTCTTCTCCACCTCGATATCCGTGCGGAACATGGGCTCGGTTGCTTACAAGCTCGGGCTGGTGGCATCCGGGCTAGCCGACGCCACCTGGACGCTCGTCCCCAAGCACGAATGGGATGTGGCGGCGGGTGCGGCGCTGGTGCGCTCCGCCGGTGGCGCCGTGTTCCTGCCGGACGGCGAGGAGATCAGATTCAATGCGGCTGCACCGAAGCTCCCCGGCTTTGTCGCCACCAACGGTGCGCTGGAGCAGCCGGTGCGCAGCTTCCTGAAAGAGTTTCGTGACGAGGACGTGACATCGAATGCTTGACCGAATACCAGTTGGCCCCAAAGCGCAGATCGCGTTGCCGGACGAGTACCGGCGTCTCTCCGATCTGGCTTACAACCTGTGGTGGTCGTGGGACGACGATGCCTCCTCATTGTTCTCCCGGCTCGACTCGGAGCGGTGGGTACGCCAGGCGAACCCGATCACCGTGATGCAAGCCATTGAGCCCACCCAGTGGGAAGCGCTCGTCCACAACGACGAGATGCACGCGTTGTACGAGACGACGGTTGCGTCGTTCGACAAGTACATGACCACCGACGACACGTGGTTCGCTGCGAACCATCCGGAGGCGGTAGAGGACCCGATCGCATATCTGTGCGCCGAATTCGGTGTCCGCTACAAGCTGCGGCTCTACTCGGGCGGTCTTGGTGTGCTCGCCGGGGATCACGTGAAGGCCGCATCCGACCTCGGCGTCCCGCTCGTAGCCGTTGGTCTGTTCTACCGCCGCGGATACTTCCAGCAGACGGTCGACCCCGACGGCTATCAGCAGCACACCTACGAGGAGCTGTTCATCAACCGGCGCCCGGTTCGTGAGGTCGTCGATCCTCGTTCCGGGGGCCCGATGCGGGTGAAGGTCACGATCGGTGATCGTGACGTCGCGGTCGGTGCTTGGCGGGTGGCGGTGGGTCGGGTGCCGCTGCTGCTGCTCGACACCGACCTGCCCGAGAATCACCCTGCAGATCGTCCCATCACCCACGCCCTCTACGTACGGGGCCGGGAGATGCGGCTCAACCAGGAGATCGTGCTGGGAATCGGGTCGGTCAGGCTGCTCGAGGCGCTTGGCATCGCCCCGTCGGTGTGGCATGTCAACGAAGGCCATGCCGCCCTGAGCCTCTTGGAGCGGGTGTCCAAGCTGGCCAGCGACGGCGCCACCATGGAGGACGCCATGACGCAGGTGAAGAGCTCCACCCTCTTCACCTTGCACACACCGGTGCCGGCGGGCAACGAGAGCTTCGACCTCGGCATGGCTCTCGGACTCATCGGGGGTACGCTCCCGCACGTCACCAACGAGGCCATCGGCGACCTGTCCCAGGCTCATGGCAACACCCACGAGCTCAACATGGGTGCGCTTGCCATCCGGCTCTCCGCCAAGACGAACGGCGTTTCCAAGCGCCACGGCGAGGTGGCCAGCCACGACTGGGGTGACATCATCGGTGGCGATGCCTTGGGTATCACCAACGGTATCCATCCCCAAACATGGGTAGGCCGCTCCATGTCGCGCCTGTACCGAAAACACGTGGGTGACTTGTGGAACCGCCAGATCGTCGATCATGGGATTTGGGAGACGATCCGCGACATTCCCAATGCCGATATCTGGGCAGCGCATCAGGCGCAGAAGCAGCTCATGCTGCGTCGGGTGCGGGCACGGCTCCGGATGCAGCGGGCTCGTCACGGCGAGAGCCCAGCGGTGTTGCGGGCGATCGACGAGATGCTGCCCGACGGCCGGCTCACCATCGTGTTTGCCCGCCGTTTCGCCACCTACAAGCGGGCCAGCCTCATCTTCTCCGACCCGCATCGCATCCGCAACATCCTCACGGATCCCGATCGTCCGGTGCAGATCATCTTCGCCGGCAAGGCACACCCGGCCGACCGGGAGGGCCAAGGTCTGGTCAAGTGGGTGAACGAGATGTCGAACAGCCCCGATCTCGCAGGTCACGTGTTCTTCCTGGAGAACTATGCGATGGACATGGCGGCGACGCTCGTGCGGGGCGCCGACGTGTGGCTCAACAATCCCCTGCCGCCCAAGGAGGCGAGCGGCACCTCCGGGATGAAGGCTGCCGCCAACGGGGGTCTCAACCTGTCGGTGCTGGACGGCTGGTGGGACGAAGGGTTCAACGGGGTGAACGGCTGGGGCTTCAGTCGCGACTCGAACTCCGACGCAGAGGATGCCGGCATCCTCTATCACCTGCTCGAGGCTGAGGTGGTCCCTCGTTACTTCGAACGCGACGACAACGGCATTCCCCAGGCATGGGTGGACATGATGAAGGAGTCGATCGTCTCTGCGCTGCCTCAGTTCTCCACTCAACGGATGCTGGTCGATTACGCCGAGAAGGCATATCTGCCCATCGCAAATGGAGCTCGCACCGCGCTGGTCTCGTCATGACTCGATGACGCCCCCAAAGCCGGCGAGCGCATCGTTCAGACGCCGCTCTCCGGTGCCGAAGGGGAACCACCAGACACCCACGGCGAGCGAGGCGGCGGTGAGGATGGCGAGCACCGAGACGTAGGCCGTCTGCCACGGATCGCCGATGTCGCTGAGTGGACCCCAGCCCATACCCAGTCCGAAGCCATATGCCGCGACACCGAGGAGTGTGAAGAAGATCGTCACGTAGCCGAACCAGCTGAAACCGGAGGCCAGAGGGATGGTGACGATCTTCGGAGCGTCGAGCGGGAACAGGTATGCGGCCTCCATCCTGGCGCCGACCAGAACCGTCTCGCCCGTCTGCACATTGAGGCGCTCCTCGAGCCGGGCGGCATAGTGTCTGGCGAACATGAGGTAGGACGCATCGAATGCGGTCTGCACCGCCGCCCACAACGCGACGAAGGGGATCAGCAGTGAGATCAACATGTCGATCCACAGCGCCGCCACGAACAGGGCAACGATGAGCGCCATCGCCAACCGGGTGTTGGTGAAGAACTGCCGGTGGTACTCGACGGTCATGCCTCTCATCCGGCTGAGCTGAGCGGCGGCGAGATCGAACGCAGCGTGCTGGGGAGAATCGTTCACCGGCACCAGGGTAGAGATCGCCCGGTGTGGTTGATGCATCCGCCGGCGGGGTATGACCCGTAGATCTCGTGTATCCAACGTGCGGAAGAGGTGTCATGGCAACCCAACTCGAACGAACCATCACGGTGCCCGGCGAGATCGGCGACGTTTTCGCGTACGTCGCGGATTTCTCCAACGCCGCCGAGTGGGATCCTGGGGTGGTGCGCTCCGTTCGCAAGGGGAGCGGGCCGTTGCGTCGTGGCGACCGCTTCGAGCTGGTTGCGTCGTTTGCCGGCCGCGAGCTGGAGACCACATACGAGACGACCGCCTACGAACCCCCGAACGTGGTGCGCTTCGAGGGCGGCACCGCACGTTTCCACAGCGTTGACACCATCACGTTTGCGCAGGTGGACGACGGTGTGGAGATTGGCTATGCCGCCGTGTTCGAGCTGAGCTTTCCGATGAGTCTCGCCGAACCGTTCCTCAAAGCGCGGTTCGAGAAGATCGCCGACGATGCCGTTGCCGGCCTGAAGGACGTGCTCACCCGCCGGGTCAACGCATGACGGTCGAGTCGGTGTGGGACTACCCGCGGCCTCCGGTGGTGGAGCTCTCACCGCTGCGAGCCACGATCGAACTCGGCGGGCTCATCATCGCCGACTCGACGCACACGCGGCGCGTGCTGGAGACGAGCCACCCGCCGGTCCACTATTTCCCGCCGGAGGACCTGCAGAACGTGCGCTTGGAGTCGAATCCCCGCCGCACCTATTGCGAGTTCAAGGGCATGGCCAGCTACTGGGATCTCGCGCTACCCGATCGCACGGTGCGAGCGGCGTCGTGGTCCTATCCGGATCCGAATGCCGGATACGAGGAGCTCCGGGATCATGTCGCGTTCTATCCCTCGCAGATGGATCGGTGCACGCTGGGGGGCGAGGAGGTAGTCGCTCAAGCGGGTGACTTCTACGGCGGATGGATCACATCTCGTGTGGCCGGACCTTTCAAGGGCGGTCCCGGGACCTCAGGCTGGTAGCCGTCGGCAGGCTCAATCGAGCGCAAATCGCACCGCCTCCTCGAGCAGCTCGGTCCACGTGTCCGCATCACGTTCTTCCACGAGCAACCACTCTCTGAACACTCTGCCGGCCGGTGCAAAAGAGGTGCCCGTGCGGTCCCCGATGAGCTCATCGACGCGAGTGGCAGAGAGCTTGACGATGAGGTTGCCGGTCCCGAGTTCCGGCATGGCGACGAACCGCCCCGCAACGCGAACACAGGGGTGACCCATCATCGTCCCTTCCTCGACTGCTGGTCGTTCCAGCAACCGTTCGGCCAGCCGCCAGAACATCTCATCTTTCGACATGGATACTCCGTCGCTGTTGGGAGCTTGCCAGCTGGAATACATCTGCGACCCTGCACGGGCAACCGCGGGCACTCGATTGACCCGGATATTTCCCGTGTTCCCAGCCGTTCCGATGCGGTACACTCGACCTCACCATGGGCCGTGGTGGGAATCGCAGCACAGCTGACAGGCATCCGGATCAATCCGGGGAGCCCGGTATTTCCATGTGCGTCGCCGCTTGGTGAGGGATCACATCGATGAGAGGGGGAAGATCGAGAAGTGAGTCCTGGTGCTGGCCTCAGTCGGGGGACCCGTCGTCACGAACTGACGGGCTGACGCGATAGCTCCAAACGAGACCGCATGCCCGCGGGCGATTCGACCCGTCGGGCGATGAGGCCACGATCCAGAAGCAAATGTCGACGAGCTCGCCCTGGAGGCAGATGGGTGAGCCCGATTAGGAGGGGTAATGAGGCATTTACTACGCATTGAGGGTGTGGCTGCGGTGCGGCGCCGGTCCAGGGGATTCGGTCTCGCCGCGCTGACTGCGGTTTTCGCTCTCACCACCATCTTGTTCGCAATTCCGGCCACGGCCGCAACGAGCGAGGTGACCTGGGACTTTTCGACCGGGCTGGACCTTCCGTTTCCGCCATCGGAGACCGAGATCGCCGATCTCACCGTGTCCGACCCGGCCGGTTCGGCGTGCACGGCTGAAGTCGAGGCTGTGAATGGACAATCGAGCCACCGGACTCTGGATATCGAAGTCACACTGAACGGTGGACTCGTCATGCTGCTGGAGGGCATCGAGGACACTCCGTTCCAAGTCAGCAGCGATTCCTTTGCTTTCACCTCGTCGGGGTCCGATGAATTCGTCGTCACGCTCGTATCGGAACGTTCGCGCATAGCATCCTCGACTGGGAGCCTGACGGTGACCTGCGAACCTCCGGCGGGTGGTGAAGGATGCACGCCCGGATACTGGAAGCAGGAGCATCACTTCGATTCGTGGGCAGCAACCGGCTTGTTGCCCGGTGACAGCTTCGATGCCACCTTCGGTGTCGACGGCAGCTTCGCGACCCTGCTGGATGGTCTCAAAGCCAATGGTGGTGGTGAGAACGCACTGGCCCGTCACGCCGTGGCAGCGCTGCTCAACGCAACCCATCCGGATGTCGCCTACGACCTCACTGCCGCCGAGGTGATCGGCATGGTGCAGGATGCGTACAACACCGGTCAGTTCGAGACGATCAAGAACATTTTGAATGACGCCAACGAAGCCGGCTGTTCTCTGAACTGAAGAGCCTGAGATACTGCGAGACGAGAGGCCGGGTCCCGACGACCCGGCTTCTCTCTCGTTGAGTGAAACTGGCGTCATGGAGGGATGGCGACGGCGGCGGCAGGGCTAGCCTGACTCCGGGCCCGTAGCTCAACCTGGCAGAGCAGCGGACTTTTAATCCGACGGTTCAGGGTTCGAATCCCTGCGGGCCCACGAGGTGCGTCCCTCGTCACGATTGCTGTTCGCAATCGTGTCTCGCCACCGTGGATCAGGTGGACGGTTTGTTGTGGCCTCCGGGATCGTCGCTGGCGCTGACCGGGGGGCCGTTGTGTGCGGTTGTGTGTGCTGGGGGGCGAGGGGTTCGAATCCCTGCGGGCCCACGAGGTGCGTCCCTCGTCACGATTGCTGTTCGCAATCGTGTCTCGCCACCGTGGATCAGGTGGACGGTTTGCTTTGGCCTCCGGGATCGTCGCTGGCGCTGACCGGGGGGCCGTTGTGTGCGGTTGTGTGTGCTGGGGGGCGAGGGGTTCGAATCCCTGCGGGCCCACGAGCGGAAAGCGTTACGCATCAACGTCTTCGCCGCGTGCTGTCCAGCGGAACAACGTCTCCACCGCTCGAGGTCGTTGTCATGGACGTGTCCGCACAGGTCGAGGGTCATCGCAGCAGACGCAGTTGAAGAGCGCCATAGGCAGGCTCGATCACCGTAGACGCCCCACCACTGGGTCCTCGATCCGACAGGGAGTCCCAGACCGTGTCGAATGCGCGTCGAATAGGTGCAGGACAGGCACACAGGGCATGGGGCCACCGATAAAGAGGCCCTACGGCCCTGGGAGAGAGATCGTTATACCCCAATGGTTGGAGCAGAAGTCGATTGTCGATGAGCGATGGAATATGCCCTGACGATCTGGGGAGGAGCGCCGTGGTCGAGGTCACACGCCGGACGTTCGTGAAGGCAGGTTCGGCGGTGGTGGGGGGCACCCTCGTTGCTCGAGAGTTCTTGTTCTCCCCACTCGCATCTCAGGGCGCCGAGACTCCGCTGTCCCTGCAAGGGCCCGTCGAGGACCTCGTTCCGACGACGTGTTGGATAGGTAAGCAGGACTGCGGGATGCTGGCTCACCGGGTCGACGGTCGGGTGATCAAGTTCGAGGGCAATCCGGCCAATCCGCGTAACAACGGGACGCTCTGTCCGAAAGGCCAGGCCCAGATCATCGCGTTGTACGACCCCAACCGCGTCAAGTGGCCGCTGGTGCGGACGAACGCCAAGGGCCAGACCGGCGAGTGGCGGCGGGCGTCGTGGGACGAAGCGCTGGAGATGACCGCGGCCGCAATCAACGAAGTCCGCGAACGGAATCCGAAGCTCGTGCTGTGGCAGAAGGGGCGCAGCAAGGCGAAGGGCTTCTACGACGACGCTTTCACGAAGGCGATCGGCTCCAGCAAGTTGGGGCACGGCGCGTACTGCTCCGACACGGGATACCGGGCGCTGGAATACACCATCGGCACCCACGCCGTGCTTCACCCCGACTTCCGGTACACGAACTACATGTTGTCGTGGGGTTGGAATATCACCAATGCCGGAGGCAACAAGTTCTGCTGGATCACGTGGCCCCAACACATGATCCGTGCTCGCGATCGCGGCATGAAGATCGCGCACATCGATCCGCGGCTCCGTAGTGCCGGCCCCTTCGCCGACGAGTGGCTCCCGATCAAGCCGGGCACCGACCTAGCGCTCGCCCTGGCGTTGTGTCACGAGCTCATCGCCCAGGATTACCTGGACCGGCCGTACCTGACCACCTACACCAACGCGCCGTCCCTCGTCAAAGACGACGGCCTGTTTGCTCAGGTGACGGTCGGCGAGGGCGACGAGGCAGCCGAGGTGTCGTTGGTGTGGGACGAGGCGACCGGTGCGCCGGTGCCGTTCGGTGAGGCCGAGAGTCCCGCGCTCGAAGGCACCTATGAACTCGACGGGCAGCAGTTCTCGACGGCGTTCGAGGTCTTCAAAGACCACGTGTCCCAGTACACGCCGGAGTGGGCCGCCGACATCACCGGCCTCCCTGCAGAGCAGATCCGCAGGATCGCCACCGACTTCGGTGAGAACGCCCAGATCGGTTCGACGCTCGTCGTCGACGGGGTGGAGGTCCCGTACCGTCCGGTCGGAATCATGGCCTATCACATGGCTCAGCAGGAGCTGGGATTCCAGGCGATGCGAGCCATGGTGATGGTGCCGATGCTGGTCGGGGCGATCGGTGCGGCCGGCGGCCAGCTGTCCGACTTCTCGTGGAAGATCGACAAGCGATACGCCCAGTTCGAGAAGTTCGAAGTGCAGGATCCACCCTACGACTTCATGTTGAACAACAGCAGGTACTTCCCTATCAACACCGGGTTCCCCGGCATGGTTGCCAGGGTCATGAACGATCCTGCTCGCTACGACGTAGAAGAGCTCCCGGAGGTGGCGATCCTCCACATGGTCAATCCCCTCGGGTCGTTCGCCTCTCAGCGGGAGTTCCTGGACTCGTATGGGAAGTTCAAGTTCATTGCCGCGATCAGCCCCTGGCTGTCGGAGACCGCGGACTACTTCGCCGATGTCGTGCTGCCCTCGGCCACCATCGAGAAATACGAGGGACCGATAAGCGCGACGAATCAGTACATCGAGGCAACGACGCTGCGCATCCCCCCCATGGACCCGCTCTTCGAATCCAAGGGAGAGATCGACATCTACATGGATCTGTGCGAGAAGATGGGCACGCTGTATGGCGAGGGTGGTTATCTCGACCAGGTTAACAAGGCCCTCGGCCTCGTCGATGACCTCGCCGCGTTCGCGGTGCCGACCGACCGCAAGCCCGCCGTCCGGGACATCTTCGACACATGGGCCAGAGGCCAGGGCATCGACGAGGGGGTGGCGTTCTTCGAGGACCCGAACCACAGCGTGTTCGTCAAGGGACCCATGAGCCCCACCAAGATGTATGGCTACGTGACCGACCCACCCTTCGGTGGCGCACTCCACCGGCTGTACGGTGACAGCCTCCTGGACGCACAGCGTCAGATGCAGGCCAAGGGCGCCGATCCGCTCTACTGGCAGGACTACACGGCGTTACCGACGTGGCGATCCCCCACCATGGACGCATCACCGGGCGAGTACGAGTTCTACATGGTGAGCTACAAGCTCGTGGAGCACAAGCAGGCGCGCACGAGCTTCGTGCCGTTGCTGGCGGAGCTCGCCCCCGGTGCCCGGATCGACATCAATCCGACGGCGGCGAGGCGGCTCGGCATCGAGGATGGCGACACAGTGACCATCGAGTCGCACAACGCAGTGACGGGAGAAACCCGGTCGATGACCACCGTCGCCGCCCACTGCGAAGGGATTCGTCCCGACACCATCGGCGTCCCCGCTCACTTCGGGCTGTGGACCCACCCGCAGAACGAGGGCCAGGGACCAACCCCGAACGAGATCTACTTCACCGGCGAGGGGTACATGGCGATGACGGCCGACCAGTCGTTCCACGTCAAAGTCCGCGTCTCGAAAGGAGGTGAGGGCTGATGGCGAAGTACGCGATGGTCGTCGACCTCGAGCGGTGCCAGGGATGCCGCGCCTGCATGGAGGCGTGCAAGATCGAGAACAACACGTCCGAGGCGATGTTTTGGATGTACGTCTTCCGATTCGAAGAGGGCGTCTATCCCGATACACGGATGTCGTTCCTGCCACGACCGTGCCAGCATTGCGACAATGCGCCGTGTGTGAAGGTGTGCCCAACCGGCGCCCGATTCAAGCGAGACGACGGCATCGTCCTCACCGATTCTGACCGGTGCATCGGATGCCGTTACTGCGAGCTCGCGTGTCCCTACGGCGTCAATTACTTCAACTGGCAGAAGCCGAACGACGCTTACTACTCGGATGCGATCGACTGGTCGGATCCGGACATCCAGGAGGTCACGCTCGGCGCCATCCCGCCCTACAAGAACCCTGCGCTCGACGAAAGGTGGGGCAGCGAGCAGCGGCGCACAGCGGGAGGCGGACACGCCAAGGGCGTCATGGAGAAGTGCACCTTCTGCGTGCAACGTGTCGAGCAAGGCCTGCAGCCGGCTTGTGTCGAGACCTGCCCGGTGACGGCGCTGCGTTTCGGGGATGTCGAAGACCCCGACACCCCGATCAGCCGGTTCATTCGGGAGCGCGAGACGTGGCACCTTCTCGAAGAGACCGGTACGGAGCCGAGCGTCTTCTACGTGGGCGGCAAGCCACCGAGCCAACAGTATCGCGAAGTCGAGCGACCGAAGGCGAGGGTGTGACACATGGCAACGACGACAATCAACACGCCTCAGCCTCTCCCGCAGGGAGTCGGTCGTCTCGGGCCGGCCTGGATTGCGTTCGTCGTCGGTGCCCTGATCGTGACCGGCTGGGGTCTTTTCG
The DNA here is from genome assembly GCA_041608535.1 of Acidimicrobiia bacterium. Taxonomy (GTDB): domain Bacteria; phylum Actinomycetota; class Acidimicrobiia; order Spongiisociales; family UBA5794; genus JBFISM01. Next base: position 3,891 of record JBFISM010000010.1, on the reverse strand, counting down.
CCTACGTGCGTGAACTGTCGGACGGCATGATCGCGACGGGCATGCGCAACGTCGGGACCATGGGGGGCGCAAGCTGGGGTCTGTACATCACCATGGTGGTGTACTTCATCGGCGTGAGCTTCGCCGGCATCACGGTCGCGGCGCTGATCCGAGTGCTGCGGCTGGATCACCTGCGTCCGATCGCGCGTTTTGCCGAGCTGCTGACGGTCGTAGCCCTCATCCTGGGTGGCTTGTCGATCATCATCGACCTTGGGCAGCCCGTGCGTGGCGTCATCAACCTATTCCGCTATGCGCGGCCCCAATCGCCGTTCTTCGGAACGTTTTCCTTGGTTATCGCGGGGTATCTGTTCGCGAGCCTGGTGTATTTGTATCTGGGTGCTCGACGCGACGCGGCGATCCTGGCCAAGCGGCCCAGCAGGCTCCAGTGGTTCCACCGACTGTGGGCCGCCGGCTACACGGACACCGACGAGGAGCGGGCGCGTCATCGGCGCGCCACGTTCTGGCTCGCCCTGTCGATCATCCCCCTCCTGATCATCGCCCACTCGACCTTGGGGTTTGTGTTCGGGCTCCAGGTGGGACGACCGGGATGGTACGGCACGCTCCAGGCCCCAGCGTTCGTTGCCCTGGCCGGCGTGTCGGGCATCGGGCACCTCATCGTGCTGGCCGCGATCGTGGGCCGCGTGATCCACGACCGCGAGCGCATCGGCATGGACATCTTTGCGTGGCTTGGCCGCCTCCTCATGATCCTGCTGTTTGCCTATCTCTACTTCATGACCGTGGAACTGCTCACGCTGATCTACGCAACACCCGAGGTGGAGAAGCAGCTGTCGGATGCGCTGCTGTTAGGGCAGTACGCATCGGTCTATTGGGGGTCCGTCGCCTTGTTGGCGATCCCCGCGGCGCTGCTGGCATGGCAGGCGCTGAACCGTCGGTGGCGGGTCTCGTGGCTCGTTGCGAGCGGCCTCGCGGTCAACCTCGCTGCCATCGGCAAGCGCTATCTGATCGTGGTGCCATCGCAGACCCATGGCACCCTTCTCCCCTACGAGACAGGCTCTTACAGCCCGAGTTGGGTGGAGTACTCGGTGGTGCTCGGCATCTTCGCACTGGGCAGCTTGATGGTGGGTCTGTTCTTCAAGGCGTTCCCGGCGCTGCCACTGTCCGAGGAGGAAGAGAGGGAGGTGCTGGCAAATGCGTAGGCGAGCCTTGACAGCAACCATGATCATTGCCGGCATCGCATTGATGGTGATCGGCTACTTTGCGTCGGCACCATGGGGAGCCGACGTCGTCCGTGACAGCGACCCCCGGTTCGGTTTCGCTCCGACCGTGTTCGTGCTCGGCGTCGTTGTTGCGTTCTCGTCGGCGCTGGTCTATGAACTGTTGCCGGACAAGAAGAAAGGGAGATGACTGAGGCCGTCGACGTAGCCCGTCTCCGTCAGGGTCTCTACCGGTTCTTCGCTGCAGCCCTGACGCATCCCAACGGCGAACAGTTGGAGCTCCTGCGGGCGGCGGCCGGTGTCCTCAACGGACTCAGCGTCGGCGACTTCGCGTATTACCGAGCGTGGGCACGACTCGGTGAGGTACTGGGTTCCGACCTCGACCTCAGCGAGCTCGGGGTGGCCTACGTGCGGCTGTTCGAGTCCGGAACCGACGGGGCACTGTGTCCACCGACGGAGTCGTTCTACGTTGCGCAGGCCGAGGGAGGCGGGATCGCCGACACTGTCTCTACCGTGCAACGCACCTACGGCGCGCTCGGCCTCGGCGTGGCGATGGGCCCGGAGCCTCCCGATCACGTGACGAGCGAGATGAACGCGCTGTCGGCCCTGTGTGGGCTCGAGAGTGAAGCCTGGACGATCGGTGACCCGGCTGAGGCGGGCCGCCTGCTCGCCCAGCAATACACGTTCCTGAGGATCCACCTGATGGCATGGTTCCCGAGGTTCGTCAATAGAGTCCAGGCCGCGGCTGCCGGCTCGTTCTACGGCGCCGTCACCGCAGCAGCCAACGCCTACGTCGTTCACGATGTGGATTGGACCCGCGCCGTCATGCCGAGCACGAGGACGGATTCATGAAGGTGACTGCGTTCGGGTGCCGCACACCGGCCGAGGAATCCGCCCTGGGCGACATCGAGGGCGTGCAATTCGTCGACGACCTCTGTGCGTATCCGGGTCGGCTTCCCGCCGGCGAAGATGCCGATCGTCTCGTCTTGGTGCTCCACGAACACGACTACGTTCCTGCGCAGATCCAACGCCGCGCGCGTGAGCTGAACTTCGACCCCTTGCTCGTACCCATCATCACGTGGGAGGACGCGGCCGGCGATCCGGACCGGTTGCGGGTCATGATCCAAGGCGCATCGGCCCGAGTGGCCGAACTGGCGGATTCGACTCCGCAACAAGCGAAGCCGGTGCTGCCGAACCGGATGAACCGCCGGACACTCCTCATGCTTCCACAACCCGTCTACGTTGCCGTGCCTGAGATCGACCGAGCCGTGTGCGTGGCCGCCGACGGGTGCAAGGCATGCGTGCCGGCCTGTCCCGAGCAGGCATACACATGGATCGACGGACGACTCGAATACGACAAGGCTGCATGCACGTCGTGCGGGCGCTGCGTGACGGCCTGCCCGACCGGCGCCATCGAGAATCCCACCGTCAGCGCCGCCGCAATCAGAGCCGCGATCGCGGCAATGGTCAACGCCACCTCTGGCCCCATCGGTGTCGCATTCACCTGTGACCGGCGTACCCGTCGGGCCTTCCCCCCCAACTGGTATCCGCTCGACGTTCCCTGTGCCTCGATGGTTCCCGGGACATGGCCGGTGGCGGCACTCATGTTGGGTGCGGCCCTGTCCTCGATCGTGTCTTGTCGGGACTCCGGCTGCCCACTCGGCCACGACGACGTCGTAGGCGCGAACATCGGTTTCGCCAAGGCGCTCCTCACCGCCTTCGATCTCGACGCGGAGCTCGTTTCCAGCGACCTTGCGCGGCCGATTCATTCTCGATTCGACCAGGCGCCCCCGTCGGCTGATGTCTTCGGTGCGCTGGGAGCACACGAGACGATCCGTTGCCTGTCGGAGCTCGTCGGTCGCGACGTACGCGTGGCGAACGCCGCGGCTCCGACCGGTGTCGTCGTTGTGGATCCGGAGACCTGCACGATGTGCACCATGTGCTCGATCGTGTGCCCGACGCGGGCGTTGTCGCATGACAGCGATATGAACGACCTGCTCCTCTCCTTCGACGCCGGTCGTTGCACGGCCTGCATGCAATGCGCGGCCACGTGTCCTGAGATCGAGCGTGGGGCGATCGATGTCCAGCGCATCGCCGATTCAACCGCGCTCACCGCAGGCCAGGTCGTCCTGAACCGCGCTACGACCCAGGTGTGCGACATGTGTGGAGCGTCCGTGGCGCCGCAGCAGATGCTCGACAGGATCGCTGCGCTACTCGGCGACGGCCATACCGTCACCGTCGACTATCTCTCGCGCCGCTGCATGAACTGTCGAGGGAGCTGACGTCAGCCGTTCTCGACAATGAGGAGGCCTTCCATCCCGGACGAGTAATGGCCCGGGATCGTGCAGATCACCTGGTACTGCCCCGGTGGCGGCGTCGGGAAAGTCACCCGCTCGATGGCGCCGGACTCTGCGGTGACGCCCGCGATCCCCATGTCCTCGCGGAAGTCGGACTCGGTCGCAACGCGGCTGCTCAGGACCGTCCAGTTGTGAACGATCGTCCCATCGTTGCGAAGCTCAACGGTCATGGTGTCTCCGGCAGGGGCGCTGAGCTGCCCCGGGACGAAACGCCACTCCGCTGCCGCAACGACGACGTCGACGGACTGTGGTGGTGTCCCCGCCGACGTCGATACGCCTCCGGACGCCGCCCCGCCGTCGGAGCATGCCGCGACACTCGC
>JBFISM010000009.1:0-51494 GCA_041608535.1 Acidimicrobiia bacterium | reverse complement strand
TTGTTGACGGTGAGTTGCCGACCGTTCCAGTCACGGCCGTCGAGCTGTCCGACGGCTTTGCCGGCGAGGGCTTCGTCGGCGAGCTCGACGAACCCGAACCCGCGGGAGCGCCCGCTGTCGCGGTCGGTGATCACGGACGCTGAGGTGATGGTCCCGTAGTCGGCGAACAACGAACGCAAGTCCGCATCGGTCGCATCCAACGGAAGATTGCCTACATAGATGTTCATGGCGGATTGCCTCTCTGCACGAGAAGCCGTGTGCTTCTCTGAAGTCAGTTGTTCCGGTACCAACTCAGGCGCAGTCTGGTCCGAAAACGAGAAGAGAGTGAGTCACCGCCGAAGCAGCTGGTACCACGGTACCAGGTGTTGCGTCGATCGGATCGTGTCGGCGTTGGGGAGCCCGCCCGCTTCACTGGTGCGGCAAACGCATGGGGGTGGCCGGCAGGTTCCCGCTATCGGGGAGGTGGGTGCAGCCGGCACATCACCTGGTCGATCACGGCGGGCTCGGGGAGTAGGTCGAAGTGGTTGACACCGCCGAGGATCGCGACGTGGTGGGTTCGGGTGTCGCTGCTCTCGTGGCGCTCGCCGGCCGCACCATCAGGTCTCCGACGACCGCATCGACAAGATCGATGGGATTGGAGGTGACGACGCCTGCAACGAAGCGATGCTTGACGTGCGATGGCTGGGCGTCGCTCGGGTGCGTGTCCGGCTTCACCGATGCTGCCGACTCGTGATCACTGACCGTGACACCGGTCGCTCCCGCGGGTTTGGGTTTGTCGAGCTTGCCGATGCTGCGCTTGCCGGGAAGGCCATCAGTCAACTCGACGGCAATGACTTGAACGGTCGGCAGCTCACCGTCAATGACGCCCGGCCTTTGGCTGGATGGGCGCCACGCAGTTATTGCGGCTCTGGGTCGATCGGCGCTGGTCGCAGTGATGGCTGATCGCTGTCTCGGTGGGGCCGTCTTCGTTCTGCGGTGATAGTGGGCCGGAACGGGGGCGTGTCGCCGAGGGCTTCTAGCAGGGTGCGGAGGAGACGCCCGAGATCGTTGCGTTCCGAGGTATCGAGCGCGCCGATGCTGTCGGCTTGAGCTTCGAGAAGAGTCGTGAGCGCGTGCTCGGCCAATTCGGCACCGGTGGGGGTGAGCCGTGCGAGGACGCTGCGGCGGTCGTGGGGGTCCGGGTGGCGTTCGATGAGTCCTGCTTTCTGGAGGCGGTTGAGGCGGGCCGTCATTCCTCCAGGTGTGAGCAGCAGAGCTTCTGCGAGCCTGGCGGGTGTCATCTCATGGGGAGGGCCAATGCGGTAGAGATCGGAGAGAACCTCGAGATCGCCAGTGTGACTCAAGCCGTATGCGGTTGCGATGTCGTCGAGTCGCGCTTGGAGGTAGTGCGCCGCTCGCAGCACGCGTGACACCACCTCGAGTGGGGAGGTGTCGAGGTCGGGCCGTCGTTCTCGCCATTGCTGGATGATGTTGTCGACTCGATCCGACACGACGTCCTCCGGAGACGGCAAATCGCTTGAGATATTACTTGTGCAATCGCTTTATTTCAAGTAAGATCGAGTCTGGTGAGCTGGTGCGGCGGGAGCGGCAAACGCTGACCCGTTGGGGGGGTCGCACCGGTATCGCCCTACGTTGTGCCACATGTCCAGGCACACTCCAACGAGAAGGCCGTCTGTCATGACCGGATCGAAGAAGCGATGGTTCAGTTTGGTAGCGCCAGCTGCCATCGTGGCCGGGTTGACCGCCCGAGTCCGACGGTGGGCTAGGACCAATGGTGCCCACTTGCCACCAGTCCGGGGCCTCACTCATACCGGGATTTCGGTGATGAAACCGGTCGTCGCGGCAGCGACCTCAACCGCTGCGGTTGCCATCGATCTCAGCCGCTATCAGCTCGGGTGGCGCAATGAGAAAGAGAACGACTTCAGCTCGGGCGCGTGCCCGACGTGTGGCGAGAATCACCCGCCGCCCATAGATCCGTGCTTCAACGAGATCGGACCTCACTGATGACCATGGTGTCGTCGGTTCTCGCCGCCGGCGCCGCGAGTACGGAACTGGCAACGGATCACCGACAACCCGAATGGATCGCCCACAACCGTGTGGTGCTGGAAGCTGCGCCGTGCCCGGTAACACAGGGTTGCGCTATTCGTTGATGTCCGTTGCATTCGGGTGGATCTGATTCCTGAGAGTCTTGCTGGGGTGGTGAGTTGTAGCGTCGGTGGCATTCGCGGTGGCGTCTGGTCGAGGACGCGGTCGGGAAGGCGTTGAGCTGTTCGATGCGTTGCAGCTCGGTGCTTGCGGCCCCGGACGGTGCACGATCGCTTGCGGTGAGGCGAGTGGTCGGTGCGAGGAGCTACAGCAGCTCGTCGGCGTACTGGTCGCGTACGACCTTCTTGTCGAACTTGCCAGTGCCCGTCTTGGGGATCTGATCGATGAACAGGATCCGGTCGGGGAGCCACCACTTGGCCACCTTGTCCTCGAGGAACTCGCGCAGCTCCTCTTCGGTGGTGGTCTGCCCGCCGGCGAGGACGGCGACGGCGATGGGGCGTTCCTGCCACTTGGCGTGCTTCACCCCGACGACGGCCGCTTCGGCGACGGCGGGGTGGGCCATGAGGGTGTTCTCGAGATCGATGGTGGAGATCCACTCGCCACCCGACTTGATGACGTCTTTGGAGCGATCGGTGATCCGGATGTAACCCTCCGGGGTGATCTTGCACACATCACCCGTGCGCAGCCAGCCGTCGACGAAGCTCTCGGGGGAGCGGGGGTCGTTGTAGTACTCGGCGGCGATCCACGGACCACGAATGAGCAGCTCACCGAATGCCTCGCCGTCGTGGGGCAGTTCCTCACCCATCTCGTCGACGATCTTCACCTGCAGTCCCATCGTGGGGAGACCGGCGGTCTCGAGGACATCGAGCCGGCGCTCCCAGTCCCATTCCTCCATGCCCGGCTTGAGCAACGCCACCGATGCCACCGGATTGGTTTCGGTCATCCCCCAGCCCTGGACGACGAGGATGCCGCGGTTCTTCCAGTACCAGTCGATCATGGCGCGTGGCACCGCCGACCCGCCACAGAGGAACTTCTTGATCGAGGAGACATCCGCCTGGGGGTTGGCGGCGAGATAGTGCTGGATTCCGAGCCACACCGTCGGCACTCCCGCAGAGAACGTCACCTGCTCGTTGTCGAACAGTCGCACGAGGCCCTCCGGTGACAGATCGGGACCGGGGAGCGTGATCTTGGCGCCCACCGCCGTCGCCTCGAAGGTGTAGCCCCAGGCGGCCGCATGGAACATGGGTACGACCGGGAGCACGTTGTCGGACGCCGTCAGCTCGACCGTCGCCAGGTTGTGGATCGTGTGCAGGTACGTCGAGCGCTGGGTGTAGGCGACGCCTTTGGGGTTGCCGGTGGTGCCCGAGGTGTAGCAGTACATCATGGGCGAGTTCTCGGAGAGCAGCGGCCACGGTCCGTGCGGCTCCACCTCGGCGATGAGGTCGTCGTAGGCGATGGCGTTGGGCAACGTGGTGTCTCCCACGGTGTCGCTGAGGATGACGAACGCTTCCACCGTCTCGAAGCGGTCGGCGATTGGCTCGAGCAGCTTGGTCAACCCGGGATCGACGAAGATCACTTTGTCCCGGCCGTGGTTCACGATGTAGTCCAGCTGGTCGGCATAGAGCCGTATGTTGAGCGTGTGACAGATCCGGCCTGTGTTGGCCGTTGCCCAATACAGCTCGTGGTGACGGACGTTGTTCCACGCAAACGTCCCGATCACCTCTCCTTGCCCGACTCCCAGCTTGCTTCCGAGCGCCGTGGCGAGCCGGCGGATCCGATCGTCCGTCTCGGCGTAGGTCTGGCGGCGCACGGAGAGGTCGGCCTCCACCGAGACGACCTCCTGGTCGGGATAGAGGCGGACGGCGCGGTCGTACAGGGTCGACAACAGCAGCGGGAAGTCGTCCATCATGTGCGGCATTCGCCCACCTCTCGGCCTCGGGTGTCCTGACGATATCCGATGCCCGGTACCGTTGCAGGTCGATGGGGCGCAAGACGAACGCAGTACGGCTGGTCGAGCAGCGGGGTGTCGCCTACTCGTTGCGAGAATACGACCTCGACATCGAGGAGTTCAGCGCCGCAACCGTGGCCGAATTGATCGGCATGGACCCGGCTGCGGTGTTCAAGACGCTCGTTGCCACGGGGGAGCGCAATGGAGCTTGCTTTGCCGTGGTGGCTGCCGATGCCGAGCTGAACCTGAAGCTGCTGGCACGTGCCGCCGAGGAGCGGAGGATGGAGATGGTCGCGGTCAAGGAGGTCGAGCCGCTCACCGGCTACCGACGCGGCGGGGTGACCGCCATCGGCGCCCGCAAGTCTCTCGCGGTGTTCCTCGACTCCTCGGCCACCGAACACCGCACGATCGCCGTGTCCGCCGGTGCGAAAGGTCTCCAGCTCGTGCTCGCACCCAACGACTACATCGCCCTCACGACAGCCACGGTGACGCCGATCCAGCGGCGCTGAGGGTCAACCGAGACCGTGGTCGAGGAAGGTGAGCCGCTGTTCGAGGATGGCCGGGGCGGCGGCGGTGATCTCTCCCTCGGCGAGGAGCTGGTCGATGCCCCCGACGAGGAGATCGGCGACCGATTGGGCCAGCAGCTCTGGTGCACCCGAGAACACCCCGCTCGAGACGCCCGCTCTGCACAGACGAAAGACCTCGTCGGTGACCGGGCCGAGCGCACTCCACATCCTGTCGCGGGCTTCCGCAGGCAGCTCGCGGCCGACACGAAACAAGATGTGCGCCGTGGTCTCGTTGCGTAGCGTGACGTCGAAGCCGATCTCGAACAGCTGACGCAAGCGCGCCCGAGGCTCCGTCTCGCTGAGATGGGCGACGGCGTCGCTGAGGAGCTGCGGAACGCGATCTTCGATCACTGCGAGAAAGATCGCTTCCTTGTCATCGAAGTACTCGTAGATGGTGGTTCGCCCCACGTCGGCGAGGCTCGTGATGTCGCTCAAGTTGGTGCCGGCGTAGCCGTGCGACGAGAACTGGGTGTATGCGGCATCGAGGAGCGCAGCTCTGGTCAGCTTCTTGTGCTCGGCGATCGTCTTCGCCTTGATCTTCGGCATCAGATCCCCTTCCCGATACTGCCGAGATTTGCCAGCTTTGCGCCCAAGAAACATACACGTCGATGCATACACTCGCGCCTTTGCTGCTCTGGTTCGACGGCTGGCGGTGCTTCATGGGCTCGGGGCGGTGGTTGCCTACACTCCGAGCCGTCCGCCGTTTGATCGGAGCCAGCAGTGCCAGCCACCGTGGTCATCGGCGCCCAGTGGGGCGACGAAGGCAAAGGCAAGGTCACCGACGTGATGGCAGAGACGGCCGATCTGGTCGTTCGGTACCAGGGTGGCAACAACGCGGGGCACACCATCGTCATTGGAGAAGAGCGATTTGCCCTCACCCTGATACCGAGCGGGGTGCTGTCGCCGCGAGTCACCCCGGTGATCGGGAACGGCTGTGTGGTCGACCCTGTTGTGCTCTTGGAGGAGATGGACACTCTCGCTGCACGTGGGATCGACCCGGGCAGGGTGCGCATCTCGGCGAACGCTCATCTCATCATGCCGTATCACAAGAAGCTCGATGCGGTGATGGAGCGGTTTCTGGGCCGGCAACAGATCGGGACGACGAAGCGTGGTATCGGACCGGCCTACATGGACAAGTTCTCCCGACACGGCATTCGCGTCCAAGACCTCTTCGACCCGAAGATCTTTCGCACCAAGCTGGAAACGGTGCTCAAGGACAAGAACAAGCTGCTCACCAAGGTCTACAACAGCCTGCCGATGGAGGAGGGCCCCATCGCCGAGCAGTATCTCGGTCTCGCCGACAGGCTCTACGACCACGTCGCCGACACGTCGCTGCTCATCTGGGAGGCTCTGCAGCGGGGTGAGCACGTGCTCTTCGAGGGGGCGCAGGGCACCCTGCTCGACATCGACCATGGCACGTATCCGTTTGTCACCTCGTCCAGCCCGACGGCGGGCGGGGTGGGCCCCGGTGCCGGGATCGGCCCCACCGCGATCGACCGGGTGGTCGGTGTGGCGAAGGCGTACATCTCCCGTGTCGGCAGCGGTCCGTTTCCCACCGAGCTGGACAGTGAGATCGGGGAGCGCATGGTCGAGGTCGGTGGCGAGTTCGGCACGGTTACCGGGCGACGGCGGCGGTGTGGCTGGCTCGACGGAGTGGCGTTGCGGTATGCGGTGCGGGTGAACGGCCTCACCGAGCTGGCGTTCACCAAGCTCGACGTGCTCTCCGGCTTCGAGCGGATCCGGGTGGCCACCGCCTACGACTCCCTGGGCAATCGCTACACCGAGTTCCCCCGGCAGCAGCGTGTGCTCTACAACTGCAAGCCGGTCTATGACGACCTGCCCGGGTGGGAGGACGACATCAGCGGGGTGGAACGCTTCGAGGACCTGCCCAAAGAGGCCCAGGAGTACATCCACTACGTCGAGGAGCACGCCGGGGTGCCGATCACGATGGTCTCGGTTGGTCCGCAGCGATCTGCCACGTTCCTGCGCACATTGTGAAGGTGCTGCTGGTGGGTGGCGGGGGGAGGGAGCATGCGCTCGGCTGGTCGCTGCTGCGCAGCCCGCATGTGGACACGGTCGTGTCGGCACCGGGGAATCCGGGCCTGAGCCGGCTGGGAGAGACGATTCCCGATCTGCCGGCAACCGACCCCGCCGCGGTGACCGAGGTGGCTGTCGGCGAGGCGGTCGATCTGGTGGTCATCGGGCCGGAGGCGCCGCTCGCCGCGGGTGTCGGCGATGCGCTCCACCGGGCAGGGGTACCGGTGTTCGGCCCGACCCAGCGGGCGGCGCGGCTCGAAGCCTCGAAGTCCTTCGCCAACGACGTGATGGCACGAGCCGGAGTGCCCACCGGTGCCGCCAACGTCTTCACTGATCCGGAGCGGGTCGCCGCCCACCTCGATGCGGTGCGGGGGCCATTCGTGGTGAAAGCCGACGGCCTGGCGGCGGGTAAGGGTGTGCTGGTGACCGAGGACCGAGCCGCAGCCCAGGCCTGGGCACAGCGGTTGTTGGGTGGCGATCTCGGCGAGGCTGGGGCGAAGGTGGTCGTGGAGGAGTACCTCGACGGTCGCGAGGTCTCGGTGTTCGCCATCTGCGACGGCACGACGCTGGTCCCGCTGGAGCCGGCCCGGGACTACAAGAGGCAGCTCGACGGCGACGAGGGCCCCAATACCGGTGGCATGGGCTGTTTCTCCCCGGTGCCTGATCTGCCGGACGACCTGGTCGGCTGGACCGCCGCCAACGTGATGCAACCTGTGCTAAACACCATGGCGGGCGACGGCACACCGTTCACCGGCTTTCTGTACGCAGGTCTCATGCTCACCGATGATGGCCCCAAGGTGTTGGAGTTCAACGTGCGGCTCGGTGATCCTGAGACCCAGGTGGTGCTGCCCCGTCTCGATGGCGATCTCTTCGAGCTGCTCTACGCAGCAGCCGCCGGCACGCTCGACGACATGCCGCCACCTGGGTGGCATGCAACGGCTGCGGTGAACGTGGTCCTCGCCTCGGAGGGCTACCCGGAGGCTCCGGTCACCGGACGGGTGATCCACGGTCTCGACGAGGCGGCCGGCAACGATGTGCTCGTGTTCCACGCCGGTACTCGGCGAGACGGCGACACGCTCGTGACGTCGGGGGGTCGGGTGCTGAGCGTGGTCGGGCTCGGCGACGACATCGCAGCCGCTCGGTCCCGCGCCTATGCGGCCGCCCACCAGATCGACTTCGAGGGGAGACAGTTCCGCACCGACATCGCCGGTGTGCCCAGCCAGACGACTACAGCCAGCAAGACGTAAACAGGAGGAGCAACGGCTTCATGAGTGGCAAGGTGGCGATCCTGATGGGATCGGAGAAGGACATGGACCGGATGCAGCCGGCCGCCGACGTACTCGGCGGGCTCGGGATCGAGCACGAGGTGCACGTGATGTCGGCGCACCGCACCCCGGACCGGGTGGCCGAGTTCGCCAAGGACGCCCGTGCCGCCGGGTTCGCCGCAGTGATCTGTGGCGCCGGCAAGGCGGCGCATCTGGCCGGGGCGGTGGCCGCCAACTCGACGCTGCCCGTCATCGGTGTTCCCATCGCCGCCGGTGGGCTCGGCGGCATGGACTCGCTGTTGTCGACGGTGCAGATGCCGACCGGGATCCCGGTGGCGACGGTGGCGGTGGATTCCTCGGCCAACGCCGCCTATCTGGCGGCGGCGATCATCGGTGTGTCCGATGGTGAGGTGGCCGCCAAGCTCGACGACTACCGGGATTCGCTCAAGGGATGATCTCCCGCTACACCCGGCCGGAGATGGCGGCGCTGTGGAGCGAAGCCAACAAGCTGGCCGTGTGGAAAGAGGTCGAGACGCTCGTCGTCGAGGCGTGGGTGGCCGAAGGCGTCGCTTCGGTGGCAGCCGCCGAGGCGGTGCGGGCCGCTCCCGAGGTCGATCTCAACGTGTGGAAGGAACGGGAGGCCGTCACCAATCACGATGTGGCCGCCTTTGTCGACGTGCTGGCCGAGTCGGTGGGCGAGGGAGGAGAGTGGGTCCACTACGGGCTGACCTCCTCCGATGTGCTCGACACGGCGCAGGGGAAGATCCTCGACGACGTCGCCGCACTGTTGGTGGAGCGGATCGCCGCCATGTTCGAGGTGGTGAGGCGGCGAGCCCTCGAACACCGCAGCACGATGATGGTCGGGCGCACCCATGGGATCTGGGCGGAGCCGACCACGTTCGGGCTCAAGCTGGCCAACTGGGCCTTCGAGCTGCAACGAGATCACGAGCGCATGGTGCGGGCACGGCAAGCGGTGGCCGTTGGCAAGATCTCCGGGGCGGTCGGCACCTACGCCCACACCCCACCGTCGATCGAGCAGTACGTGTGCGACCGGCTCGGCATCGGGATCGAGCCGGCCTCGTCGCAGATAACGCATCGCGACCGGCATGCGGAGTTCCTGACCACGGTGGCGATCGTGGGGGCGACGCTAGAGCGGTTCGCCACCGAGGTCCGCCATCTGCAGCGCAGTGAGGTGGGCGAGGCGCAGGAGGCGTTTGGCAAAGGCCAAAAGGGCTCGTCGGCGATGCCGCACAAGAAGAACCCGATCGCCTCGGAGAACATCACCGGGGTGGCGCGGCTCTTGCGTGGCTACGCCGGTGCGGCGCTGGAGAACGTGGCGCTGTGGCACGAGCGGGACATCAGCCACTCCTCCGTGGAGCGGGTGGCGCTCCCCGACGCGACGCTCCTGCTCGACTACGCCCTGCTGCGGATGACGGCGCTCGTCGACAATCTCGTCGTCAACACCGACCGCATGCGAGCCAACCTGGATGCGACCAAGGGTCTCGTCTACAGCCAGGCCGTGCTCCTGGCCCTCATCGAGGAACAGGGTCTCACCCGCGACGAGGCCTATCGCATCGTGCAACGCAACGCCATGGCCACCTGGGAGGCGATCGACGACGACCAGACCCTGCAAGACCGTCTCGCCGCCGATCCCGACGTCGCCCTCGAACCCACCACGCTCGCCCGCTGCTTCTCCGACGACCGCTTCATCGCCAACATCCACATCGTCTTCAACCGCCTCGAAAAGATCACGCTCTGACCACACAGGTCTGTCCCCCTATGGCGGGACAGATATGGTGGCTCGTCACCACTCGATGCGATCCGGGTTCTCCAGCAGGGTGCGGAGGGTGGCGGCGCAGCGTGCTGCCGGTGCCCCGTCGACGATGCGGTGATCCACTTGCAGACAGAGATCGAGGACCTGGCGGGGCACCACGTGGCCCTCGACGATCCAGGGTCGTTCCGAGACGCCGCCCACGATCACCGACAGGCTGGCCACCGTTGGCACCCCGATCCCGAAACCGTTGCCGCCGATCATCATGCCCACCGACGACACGGCCACGGTCCCGATGGCACTGCGCACCAGCTTGGAGCGGCGGGCGATGAAGTAGACGAGCGAGATCAGACCGGGGATCCTGCCGGCGGCACTTCCCCAGCGGAGCAGGAGCCGCCCGCTGCGACCGTGGGATGGTGCATCCCGAACACCGTGCAGCTCGTCGGAGATGTCGGCTATGGACCGCGTGTCCGAGTCGACGATCGTGTGGCCAAGGGGGAAGCGTCCGGTTGGTGATTCGATCTCGATCATGGTGGCGGTGTCGACATGGCGATGCGTCACCAACCGGCCCCGCCAGTCTCGGTAGGCGTGCACCTCGGGATGCCGGGCGACGGCTCTCCCGACACAGGCGATGACGTACGCAGTGGGGGAGAGGTCCTTGTCGGCGAGCCGCTGCCAGGCGTCGGTGACATCGACCTGGAGCAGCGCCGTCATGGGCGATACACGGTGTCCTGCCCGCATCGCCCCGAGCACCCAGCGGCGGTGGGTCGGGAACGTCCTGTGGGTCATCGGTCGCATATCCCGACCGTCGCAGGTGACCCCCGGCGATGCCAGGGCCGAAAGACGGTCGCCGTCAGGCCTCGATGGCAGCTACCCGCCGGCCGGAAACCTCATCGCCAAGCACCTGCAGCTCGACGGGGCCGGTCTGCAGCGCATTGTCGACGAGCGTGCCATCTGCGATCAGCGGGTACAAGAAGTCGCCGGGGCACGAGGTCGCCGCCACATCGCGGTGGCCGTTGATCGTCGGGCTGCCGCCGAGACCGAACTCGCCGAGGGCCCACCCGACGACCTGTTCGAGAGCCCCGAGCTGTGCCGCGGGGATCTCCTGGCTGTCGAAATCGCCTTCGCAGGCGATGAGAAAGTGTCCCGTGGGGTCGTAGTTGGTCCCGGTGTCGCCAACCGCCGTGACCGGCCGGCCTTCGTAGACGTTCCCGGCGGCGTCGATGAGGAAGTGATAGGCGATGTCCGGCCAGCCCCGCTCGATCTGGTGAAAGCGCTGGTGGCTCCGGATGTGCGCAGGCGCCTGGCGGTTGTCCCCCAGCACACGGGCCGTGTGATGCACGGTGATCTGATCGATCGTGTGCTCGGTGAAGCCGCCTCGGGGTTCGTCGGCGCCCCAGCCGGCACGGGAGATCACTTCGATGATTGTGGGTGCCGCAACGGTGGTAGCCGGCGGGTCGGAAGGAGGCTGCGTCGTTTCCGGGGCTGCCGTAGCGGGCACCGTGGTGGCGGGTCGCGCAGCTGTCGTGGTGCCCGGTGCGGCGGGCGTGGTCGGCGTCGAGGTCAGCGATTCCACTGCCCTGTTGCACGCTGCCAGCAGCGCCGCGGCGGCACCGGCGAAGGTCGTGGCGAGGAAGCGGCGACGATCCATCGGCTCAGCGATCCTGGTTGCGCATCCAGTGGGCCGACTCGTGGAACCGGACGTCGAGGAAGCTGCGCAGCGGCCCGGTGACCTCGCATTCGTAGAGTGCTGCGCCCATGCATCGCAGCCACTCCTCGACCTCGAACGTGCCGATGGCGAAGGGGAGGTGGCGCGCCCGGAGACGAGGATGGCCCCGCTTTTCGATGTAGAGCTGGGGCCCGCCCATCCAGCCGCTCAAGAACTCGTAGAGCTTC
Source organism: Acidimicrobiia bacterium (assembly GCA_041608535.1). Taxonomy (GTDB): domain Bacteria; phylum Actinomycetota; class Acidimicrobiia; order Spongiisociales; family UBA5794; genus JBFISM01. The sequence continues at coordinate 39,965 of JBFISM010000009.1, read as the reverse complement.
TGCCGTGACCCGCTGTCGTTCTTCGGCAGCATGGCGCGCAGCACCGGCGCCTCGGCGTCGACGGTGTCGTAGAACGTGTCGACCAGGCGGCGCACCGCTCCGTCGCCGCCCAGCTCCAGGTACGGCGTGTCGGCATCACCCCACGGATGCGTCGTCTGCGGTTGTGGCCCTGGCATCACCATCCCGCCAGAGTATCGGACTTCCCACCATTCGCCGGAACCCGCGATGGAACGAAGCTGCGACTGGAGATGTTGAGCACGACATGGACAGAAGCAGGATCGTGCTCGGATCGTTGGCGCTCGCCCTGGTGACGATGTGGGCGTTTGCACCGATCGATGCGAGCGGGTTGCGGGCCGATCCGGGCGACGTGTACAACCCCGTGCTCGCCGGGGAGCCGTTGCCCGACGGGTTTCGCCAGCTGCTGCCACGGGATGCGATCTTGCCGATCTACGACCCAGAGTTCGTCGCGGGGTCCGCCGCCGGGTGGCCGGCCGAGGCAACGGTGATCGGGGTCGCCGCCCAAGGGGAGGCCAAGGCGTATCCGGTGAGCGCCCTCAACGGACGAGAGATGGTGGTCGACACGATCGCCGGGATCCCGATCCTCGTCACCTGGTGACCGCTGTGCGGTACGGCGATGGTCCATCGCCGCCAGCTCGACGGGGAGACGCTCGTCTTCGGTGTCCACGGGGCGCTGTGGGGGAACGCCATGACCTGGTGGGATCACGACACGGGAACGGTGTGGAGCCAGCCGCTCGGCGAGGCCATCGTGGGCCCTCGCAAGGGCGCCAGGCTGGAGCAGTTCCCGGTGACGTTCACCACGTGGGATGCGTGGCGGGCCGAGCATCCGGACACGCTGGCTCTCAACACACCCGCTGGTGCCAGCGGGTTTGCTCTGGAGCAGATGCTCATCGTGGTCGACTTCGGCAGCGAGGCCGTCGGTTATCCGGCGGTCGATGTGCAGCGGGTCGGTGTGGTGAACGACACGGTGGCCGGTGTCGACATCGCAGTGGTCAGCGACCCGGCTGATCCGCAACGCTGGGCGGTCCTCTCGCGAAGGCTCGACGACGAAGTCGTCGAGCTGCAACTCGTGGGTGAAGAGATCCGGGATGTTCGCACCGGCACCGTGTGGGATCCCAACCGCGGCATCGGGAGGGGAGGTCCGCTGGCCGGTGAGATCCTCGATCTGCTCCCCGGGTTCACCTCGTTCCCCGGCGACTTCGACACGTTCTGGCCTGATGGCAGGACATGGGCACCGTGACGGCGATCGCCAAGCTCATGCGGCTCGATCTCGCCGCCTGGGACCGGATGGATCGCATCGGCACCACCGCCTCCGGCATCGCCACCGCCGTTGGCTCGTTCGCCTTCTTCGCTTTCGACCGCTTCGGTTTCCAAGCGTTCATCGCACCCCGCGCCGCCACTCGGATGCTGCTCGTCGGTCTCTACGGCTGGCTCGGGCTGTCGCTGGCGGCTTGGCTGATTGCTCGCTTCGGCAACCTCGGCGATGCCGAGCTGGGCGAGGTCGCCCGGATGTACGGCTACGCCCACCTACCCCTGCTCATTCTGAGCTTCGCCATCCAGCTCTTCGCCGTGACCCTGCAACTGTTGGGACCGTCGCTCGTCGTGGCGCTCTTTGTCGCCGCTGTATGGCTTCCATTGAGCCTGCTCTCGGCTACCCGGTATGTCTTCGGCGCGGCTGCCCGGAGTGCGTTGCTCATTGTCGGTGTCCCCTATCTTGTGTGGCTGGCGCTCGTCGGCGGTTACTTGTGGCGCCAGATCGGTCACCTGCTCTGACACTCGGTGGACGCTTTTTCCAGTGCGATGTGGCAGCTTCGAACGCATGAGCGATCCGGAGAAGCTCCAAATCGCCCCGGGGTCGGCCGACGAGCTGGAGCCCTGCAGGAAGACCAGCATCGGTGAAGCCACCCGGAACCGAGATCGCCGGGCAACCCATCACGGTGACGTCGGTGCAGGACCGCATCCAGTCGATGTAGGTCTCCATCAGGACGCCGTCGATCTCGCGCACCCACTCCGTCTCCGTATCGAACGGCGCTACTTGGACGGTCGGCAGCGCAAGCACGTCGTAGCGGTCGAAGAACTCGACCACTCTGCGATACAGCGCCGCATGCTCTCGTTCCGCCGCCACGTGATCGGCGAGTGAGAGCCGCCGTGCTTGTTCGATGTTCCAGCGAATGGTGTCCTTGAGGGCGTTGGGGTTGTCGTCGTACGTCGGCCCCAGCTCCAGCTCGAAGCTCCATGCCCGCAACACGTGGAAGATCTCCCGGGCGGCACTCAAGTCTGGCGTCGCCTCTTCGACGCGCCATCCCAGAGCTTGGAACACCGACGGCGTCGCGGCCAGGGCGGACCGCACCTCGGCGGCAACCGGGAGGCCGCCGAGGGTGGGTGACCAGGCCACGGACACGGGGCCGAGGTCGGCATCGAGAGGCGCAGCAAAGACCGACCCGGGTGCGTCGAGGCTGATCGGGTTGCGTGGATCAGGCCCGGCGATCGCCTGCAGCAACAAGGCGACATCGGCGACCGTGCGCCCCATCGGGCCTTCAACCGACAGATGCGACCACAGCGCCGCCCTCGGGTGCGTCGGCACCCTGCCCGGCGACACCCGCAGACCGACGACATTGCAGAACGCCGCCGGGTTGCGCAGCGAGCCGCCCATATCGCTGCCGTCGGCGATCGGAACCATGCCGGCGGCGAGGGCAGCGGCGGCACCCCCGCTGGACCCTCCGACCGTGCGGCTCAGGTCGTACGGGTTGCGAGTCACCCCGAACACGGTGTTGAACGTCTGGGAGCCGGCGCCGAACTCCGGTGTATTGGTCTTACCGATCGTCACCGCTCCTGCAGTGCGGATCCGCTCGACGATCAATGCGTCGGCGTCCGGCACGTGGTACGCATAGAGCGGAGACCCGCTGGTGGTTCGGATGCCTGCCGTGTCGACCAGATCCTTGTGGGCGACGGGCAGGCCGTGGAGCGGACCCATCACCAATCCCCGCGCATGGGCCTCGTCCACTGCCGCCGCAGCCTCGAGCGCCGCTTCGGGCGCCAGGGTCACGATGGCGTTGACGTGCGGATTGACCTCGGCGATCTGGTCGAGATGAGCGTCCAGCAGTTCCCGCGCCGATAGCTCGCCGCCACGCAACAACTCGGCCTGCTCGGTCGCCGGAAGAAACACCAGGTCGCGCTCCACGAGCGGAGCGTAGTTCGGGTGCCCCGACGCCTTCCGGCCGGACGCGGACCGCAGCGACGTCGGGTGACATGCCGCTCCGCTCGTGGCCATCACCGCTACCATCCGTCGCCGTGCTGGCAATCAAACACCTTCGGTCGGGGAAGGTTCGCGACAACTACGAGCTCGACGACTCGACACTGCTGATCGTCGCCTCGGACAGGATTTCGGCATTCGACGTGGTGATGCCCACGCCGATCCCGGACAAAGGGAGGGTGCTCACCGGGCTGTCGACCCACTGGTTCGATCTGCTCGACACGCCGCACCATCTCATCTCCACCGACGTGTCGTCCGTACCCGGACTGGCGGAGGAGGAGCGTGCGGAGCTGCGGGGGCGGGCGATGATCGTCCACAGGGCCGACGTCATCCCGATGGAATGTGTCGTTCGTGGCTACCTCTACGGCTCGTCGTGGAAGGAGTACTCCGCCGGTGGCGGCCCCACCACCGAGCATCTCCCAGACGGCCTGCAGATGGCGTCCAAGCTGGACGAACCGATCTTCACTCCGGCGACGAAGGCCGAGTCGGGGCACGACGAGAACCTCACCGAGACCGAAGCCAGGGAGTACGTCGGCGACGAGCTGTACGAAGAGCTGAAGCGGCGCAGCATCGACATCTACGAGACCGCCAACGCCTACGCGGCCGAGCGCGGCATCATCCTCGCCGACACCAAGTTCGAGTTCGGTTACGTCGATGGACAGATCCTGCTCATCGACGAGGTGCTGACCCCCGACAGCTCGCGCTACTGGCCGGCCGACCAATGGCAACCGGGGGCCACCATGCCGTCATTCGACAAGCAACCGCTGCGCGACTGGCTGGAGACGCTCGACTGGGACAAGACACCCCCGGGTCCCGAGCTGCCGGCAGAGGTGGTGTCGTCCACCCGCTCCCGGTACATCGAGGCCTACGAGCGGCTCGTCGGCTCGTCATTCACCGAGTACCTCGAGGGTTGATGCGGTTCCGCATCGACATCACCCGCCGTGAGGGGTTGTCCGACCCCGAAGGTGTCACCACCGCTCGCGCCTTGGGCGATCTCGGCTACGACGTGGAGCACGTCGCCTTCGGCCGTTCGATCGTGCTCGACGTGCCCGGCGACGACGAGACCGGGTTGCGCAGCCAGGTCGACGAGATGTGCCAGAAGCTGCTGGCCAACCCGGTGATCGAGGACTACGAGATATCGGTGGTGCCGGGGTGACCACCGCCGTTGTCGTGTTCCCCGGCAGCAACTGCGAGCACGACGTGGTCTACGCCCTCGATGCGCTGGGGCACGACGCCGAGCTGGTGTGGCATCGCGACATCGATCTCTCCGGCGCCGACGGTGTGGTGCTCCCCGGTGGGTTTGCCCACGGTGACTACCTGCGCACCGGGGCCATCGCCCGCTTCTCGCCGGTGATGGCCGAGGTGGAGCGGCTGGCTACCGAGGGCAGACCGGTCATCGGGATCTGCAACGGCTTTCAGGTGTTGTGCGAGGCCGGGCTGCTTCCGGGAGCGCTCGTGGCCAACCGGGATCTGCGGTTCATCTGCCGCCCGATCCGGCTCCGGGTCGAGTCGACCGACAGCGTGCTCACCCGGTCGGCCGCGGTGGGCGACGTGCTCACCATCCCGCTCAACTCCTACGAGGGCAACTACGTGGCTCCCGCCGGCACCCTTGCCGAGGTTGAGGATCACGGTGTCATCCTCCGCTACTGCGGACCCGCAGGTGAGGTGGATGCTGCCTTCAACCCCAACGGCTCGATGGATTCGATCGCCGGTGTGTGCAACGACGCCGGCAACGTCGCCGGGTTGATGCCGCATCCGGAGCGAGCCATCGAGGACGTGTTGGGTTCGTCCGATGGTCGGGTTCTGCTCGAGTCGTTCGTGGCCGGTATCCGAAACCCGGTGCCGGCATGACCATCGACACGCTGGCACCGGACGCTCATCGCCAGCTCGGCATGACCGATGAAGAGTACGACGCCGTCGTTGAGATCCTCGGCCGCCCGCCACGACCGGCGGAGCTGGCGATGTATTCGGTGATGTGGTCGGAGCACTGCTCCTACAAGTCGTCCCGGGCGCATCTCGGCAGGTTCCCCACCGAGGCCCCGTGGGTTGTCGTCGGGCCGGGGGAGAACGCCGGGGTGGTCGATCTCGGGGACGGCTGGCTCGCCGCCTTCCGCATCGAGAGCCACAACCACCCCAGCTTTGTCGAGCCCTATCAAGGCGCCGCCACCGGGGTGGGTGGGATCCTGCGCGACATCTTCACCATGGGTGCCCGTCCGGTGGCGGTGTGGGACGCCATCCGGTTTGGCCCGCTCGACGACGCCAAGAACCGCTATCTGCTCAGTGGTGTCGTCTCCGGTATCGCCGGTTATGGCAATGCGGTGGGGGTGCCGACGCTCGGTGGCGAGGTCGAGTTCGCCGACTGCTACTCGCACAACCCGCTGGTCAACGTGATGGCCCTCGGGTTGTTGCAGCGGGAGCAGCTCGTGCTCTCGGCGGCGTCCGGGGAAGGCAACATGGCCGTGCTACTCGGCGCATCGACCGGTCGTGACGGTATCGGTGGTGCGTCGATCCTCGCCTCGGCCAGCTTTGACGATGCCTCCGGCGCCAAACGTCCCTCGGTGCAGATCGGCGACCCCTTCGAGGAGAAGAAGCTCATCGAGGCGTGTCTCGAGCTGTACGAACGGGGGCTCGTGGTGGGGATTCAAGATCTCGGTGCCGCCGGCATCTCGTGTGCCACCTCGGAGTCGGCGGCCAACGGTGGGATGGGTATGGATGTCGATCTCGATGCGGTGCATGTGCGGGAGCCGGGGATGACCCCGGGCGAGATTCTCATGTCGGAGTCGCAGGAGCGGATGCTGGCGATCGTGACTCCCGAGGATCTCGACGAGGTGCTGGCCCTCGCCGAAAAATGGGAGATCGACGCCGCCGCCATCGGCACCGTCACCACCGGGGGAACGCTGCGGGTGGAGCACGACGCCGAACTCGTCGCCGAGCTGCCGGCCGTATCGCTGTCCGAGGATGCCCCCAGGTACCACCGTGCACAAAGCCGGCCAGCGTGGCAGGACGAGCTGTGGGCGGCCGGTCCGGAGTTGCCGGAGACGGTCGATGTCGCCGATTCGCTACGTCGCATGCTCGACGACCCCGCACTCGGCGATCGCTCCTGGATCTTCGAGCAATACGACCACATGTTGTTCCTCAACACGGTTGTCGAGCCCGGTCACGACGGGTCGCTGATGCGGATCAAGGGCACCGAGAAGGGTCTCGCCGTCTCCACCGACGGCGATGGGCTGCGCTGCTATCTCGACCCGATGCGAGGCGGGGCCCGCATCGTGTGGGAGGCGGCGCTCAACGTCGCCGTCACCGGGGCCCGGCCCTATGCCGTGGTCGACAACCTCAACTTCGGCAATCCGGAGAAGCCCGAGGTGATGTGGCAACTCGTGGAGACCATCGAGGGGATGGCCGGGGCGTGCGAGGCGCTGGGTGTTCCGGTGGTCGGAGGCAACGTCTCGTTCTACAACGAGACCGACGGTGTCGACATCTACCCGACACCGGTGGTCGGCATGCTCGGCTTCTGCGATCCGATGCCGTCACGGCCACCCCGGCTCGACCGGGCGACGGACGGCGACGTCGTGTGGCTGCTCGGCCCCGAGGATCCGGAGGACTTCGCCGGGTCGGCCTTCGCCAGGATCGTGCTGGGCAACACGTCGGGGCGGCCCGGCGATGTCGATGCTGTCGCCGGCGCTGCCGTTGTGCGGCTGACCGCTGTGCTGGCGTACCGGGCACCGGTGCTCCACGACGTGGGTGCCGGTGGTCTCGCCGTCGCCCTGGCCGAGATCTGCATCGCCTCGGATGTCGGTGTGCATGTCGACGTTGCGGACTGGCGACGGCTGTTCTCCGAGAGCCCGCACCGGGTTGTCGCGGTACTTCCCGACAGCGCCGTGCCCGACGACAGCGTGCCGGCGGTGCGGCTCGGTGTGTTCGGCGGCGATGTCATCGACTTCGGTGAACTGGGCTCGCTGCCGGTTGCCGAGGCGGCATCGATCTGGCGTGATGCGTTGCCGCGTCGTCTCGGCTGACCCAACCTCCCGGATTCCCGTATACGCTGCCGCTTCTGAGGAGGTGGTATGGCGCATCTGCTTCCCCCACAACCCATCCACACGCTCGATGCCTATCTCGACATCGGAGGCGGGTCGGTCATGGAGCAATGCCACACCCTGGGCAGGGACGGTGTCATCGAGACGATCCGCAATTCCGGGCTGCGGGGCCGCGGTGGCGGTGGCTTCCCCACCGGGATCAAATGGGCCGGTGTCGCCGGTGAGAATGCCCCGCACAAGTTCGTTGTGTGCAACGCCGCCGAGGGAGAGCCGGGCACGTTCAAGGACAGACTGCTGCTGCGGCGCAACCCGTACCAGGTGCTCGAGGGAATCGCCGCCGCCGTCTATGCCACGGGCGCCGACACCGCATACATCGGGATAAAGGCGAAGTTCACCAGCGAGATCGCTGCGTTGGAGCGGGCGGCAGCGGAGCTCGCCGCTACCGGCCGGCTCGGTGAAGTCTCGATCACGATCGTGCCCGGACCGGATGACTATCTCTTCGGCGAAGAGAAGGCGATGCTCGAAGTCATCGAGGGCAAGGACCCCTTGCCCCGGCTCTACCCGCCGTATGCGCAGGGTCTCTTCGAGAAAGTCGGTGGGCCGCTCCAACCCGCCGTGGTCAACAACGTGGAGACGCTGGCCAACGTGCCCCACATCCTCACCCACGGCGCCGAGTGGTACCGCAGTATGGGAACAAACGACTCGCCGGGAACGATGGTGTGCACGGTGAGCGGCGACGTCCACGTTGAGGCAGTGGCCGAGGTGGAAATGGGGACGCGGTTGCGGGTGCTGCTCGACACCATCGGCGGCGGTGTGGACGACGGGCGCACGGTGAAGATGGTGATGAACGGCGTGTCGACGTCTCCGATCCGCCCCGAGTTACTCGATACCCCCATCGCATACGAGACGCTGCGCAGCATCGGCTCGGCGCTCGGCTCGGCGGGCTTCATGGTCTTCGACGACACTCGGTGTGCGGTGCAGATCGCCGCCGCTGCATCGGCGTTCCTCTTCCGTGGCTCCTGCGGGCAGTGCCCGCCCTGCAAATTGGGAACTGCCGGCATCACCGAGGGTCTCGCCACGCTGTTGCAGGGCGGAGGGGATAGGCAGACGGTTGGCGAGATCGCCGCCTGGACTGTACGGGTCACGGACGCCAACCGCTGCGGGCTCGGCGCCGGACAGCGGGCGGTGGCCGAGGGGTTGCTCGACGGCTTCCAGGAAGACATTGCCCATCACCTCGATGGTGCTGTGTGCCCCCCGGAGCGAGCCGTGCGCATCACCACGATCGAGGATTGGGACGAGACCGCAGGACGGTTCGCCTACTCAGCGCCGGTGCTCGACGATGCCCCCGGCGCCTGATGGTCGAGCTGCTCAGTCTTGGGTCGGCGCTGTCTTTTGGCGTCGGCGACTTCCTCGGTGGACGTGCCACTCGCATCTCCTCTCCGGTGCGAGTGGCTGCGGTCGCCAATGTCGCCAGCGCGGTCACGCTCATCCCGCTCGTCTTTCTCGTCCCGTTCTCTGCGGTGACCGGCGCCGACATCGGCTGGGGGGCCGTCGGGGGGTTCGCCGGTCTGCTGGGAATCCTCGCCCTCTATGCGGGGCTGGGCAGGGGCCCCATGGGGCTGGTGGCGCCCATCACCGCCGTGCTCTCCGCGCTGGTACCCATCGGCTGGGGATTCCTCATCGGCGAGCGTCCGGGCTCCGTGGCCACCGCCGGCATCGTTGTTGGTCTGATCGGGATCGCAGTCGTCTCAGGGTCGGAGGGTCCGGCGGGCCGGCTCGACCGGGTGCTGCTCGTGCTCGGTCTCGGTGCTGGTCTCGGCTTCGGTTTGTTCTTCATCTCTCTCGACCAGACCAGCGTGGATTCGGGGATGTGGCCACTCGTCGGGGCCCGCCTCGTCACCGTGCCGGTGATCCTCGTGCTGGCATGGCTGGAAACGGCGCCGGCCCACCTCGGGGAGGGGGTTCGCTTTGCCATCGGGGCCGGCATCTTCGACATGGCTGCCAACGGTATGTTTCTCGCCGCTGCGCAGCGCGGGCTCATCGCCATCGCCGCCGTGCTGGCTGCGCTGTACCCGGCGTTCACGGCGATCCTGGCGCGCACCGTGTTGCACGAGCGAGTGAGCCGGATTCAGCTCGGCGGGGTCGCGCTGGCGCTGCTGGCGGTGGTTCTCATCGGGCTGCCGCAGTGAGAACCGGTTCGTGAGGGGTCCGGCTTCCGGGCTCCGCTTCGAGCATCTCGGTGGCTCGCCGCCGCGGGTGGTGGTCTACGGAGTGACGGCCGCCCAGTTGCTGGAGCACGCCGCCGAAGCGGTGTTTGGTATGAACCTCGACCTGACCCGGATCGCACCGACCTACTCGCGCCCCATCGTGTCCCCGGGAGACACACTGCCTGAGCTGCTGGTGAACTGGCTCGACGAGCTGCGCTTCATCGGCCAGCGCGATGCCATTGCCTGGTCGTGGTTCGTCGTGGACCGGTTGGAAGAGGGAGGTACCCAGGGCAGCGCCGCCGGTCTTCCGATGAGTGAGGTCGAGATGCCGGCGGAAGTCGTGGTCGGCATCCGTCTCGTCTCGGAAGGGGTCGTCGAGGTGCCGGAGGGATTGTGGGTTGAGTTGGAGCTGACGCTGGGGTCACCGCTGCGGGCCGTGCCATGAACGCGTCGGAGCGGGAAATTTGAATGGTGATGAAACCTTTTGTCCCCAACCGTGTCCAACCCTCGGGAACATCCCAATCTGGCAGAACCCCAAGGGGAAGGACGGAGAGTATGTGGAAAGAGTTCAAGGAATTCGCCTTGAGCGGCAACCTCGTCGAGATCGGTGTCGGTCTCGTCATGGCCCTGGCGCTGGCTGCGCTCATCACGTCGCTGGTCGAGAATGTGCTGATGCCGATCATCGGTGCCATCACCGGCGGTGCGGGTGAGAGTATCGCCGACCTGTGGACTGTGACGGCCAACGGCTCGACGATCATGTTCGGCGCCTTCGTCTCGGCGTTCATCACGTTCCTGACCGTGGCAGCCGCCGTGTATTTCTTCATCGTCAAGCCGTATCGGGCATACCAGGCCCGCACTGCGGAGCCCGAAGAAGACGCCGGTCCCTCCGAGGTCGATCTGCTCACCCAGATTCGCGACTCGCTGGCCACGGCCCGGTAGAAATTCGATCGGTAGCGAAATGGGAGGCCCCGAGGGGCCTCCCATCGTCGCGTCCCGGCCACCGACCGGGTGGCTCGGTGGAATCTCTACGCTGGTCGGGCGGTTGGAACCTCGACCGTATGAGACATCCGAGAAGACTTCTGGAGGCAACATGGCGACGGCAACCTGGAACGGCACAGTGCTGGCCGAGAGCGACGACACGGTCATGGTCGAGGGCAATCATTACTTTCCGGCCGAGTCGGTCAACAAGCAGTACCTCCAACCCTCCGAGGCTCGCAGCGTCTGCCCCTGGAAGGGCGTCGCCAGCTACTACGACATCGTCGTCGACGGCGACACCAACAGTGGCGCCGCCTTCTACTACCCCGAGCCCAAACCCGCCGCCGCCGACATCCGCAACCGCATCGCCTTCTGGAAGGGCGTAGCCGTTTCGCCCTGACGGGCTTCGCTCGAAGCAGGCTTCGAGCGAGCTTGTAGCGAGCGGCTCCTTCCGGAGCCGCGCTGTTTCCCTGCTGGTCGCACCGCTCAGGTCGCTGCGACCAGATCGAGGGGGCACGACGGAGTCGTTCCCCCTCGAGCTCCCCCTTCCGTCCCCGTGATCACACCGAAGGTGTCCGGTGCGGTTCGGTCTGTGCGGGTGCAGGGGATGCTCGAAGGGGAGGAGCTCCGCGGATCCCCTTCGATGCGGGGTCCAGCGACCTGTGCGGTGGACTCCGCCAGCAATCGACGCGGCCGCAGGCCGCACTCCTGGAGCAAGGCGAAGCCGAGCGATAGCTCGAGCCAGGCCTGCCTGGCTCGAAATCACGCAACTATTTGGTCGCCGGTGGGGAGTTGGAAGACGAAGGCGATGACGAGGGTGTCCCGTGCGTGCCAGGAGTCGAGGGTCTCGGCGGCGCGGGCGTTGGCGGCAGGGCGGAAGATGGCCCACGAAGTGGGCGTGTCGACCCGGGTGAGCATCGACAAGTTGGGACGCTCGATGAGGCGACCCAGATCGAAGTCGAAGCCCTCCATCTCGACAACGGCGAGGTTCAGCTCATCGCAGCGGGCGATGAAAGCCTTGGCCACGTCGAGCGGGAAGAATCCCTCGCCGTCCTCGGTGCGGTGCACCGCCTGCGAATCGAACTCGGTGAGCAAGGCTGTGACGGCCGGGTCCTCGTCGTCCCAGTCGTCGATTGCCTCTTCACCCCCTTCGATTGCGCCTCCAGAGATGACCCGAATGGCGTCGCGCATCTCGCCGAACTCGTCGCCGAGGTCCGGGGAGACGATCTGCTCCGCCAGGTCGAGCACCCGCATGAGCTCGCGAGCTTCGAGGTCCTTCACGTCCCCGTCGTCGTCCGGATAGATCTGCACGACCGCCGTCTCGTCGTCCCAGAAGACCATGCCGATGAACTCGTCCTCACGCCACAGCTCGACGACGGGCTCGTCGAACCCGGGCCGTTCGGTCTCGACGATGCGCATCGGAATCATCGGGGCAGCCTAGATCGGGGCATGCTCCGCTGGACCCGAGCGACGGGTGGATTCGCCCAAGCCGGCTGTTTAGCCGAGCGGGCCCGCCCGTCTGATGTCGGGCAGGTTGCGCCGCTGCGTCACGGTCACGCGACGAACCACGGTGTCGCCCGCCTCGCCGGTCACTCGGGCCTGCGCATCGCCAAGTAGTCGTCGCAGCCGATCGACTTGGCTACGTAGCCGCACGTTCTCCTCACGCAGCCGCAAGATGCGTCGGACGCCCTCGAGATTGACTCCGGCGTTGGTGAGCTCTTGGATGAGCGAGAGCCGCTCTAGGTCTTCCTCGGAGTATCGTCGCGTTCCACCGGGCGTGCGGTACGGCTCGATGAGCCCCTTGCGCTCGTAGATGCGCAGGGTCTGCGGATGCATCCCGGCCAGCTCTGCAGCCACCGAGATGATGTAGACGGCCTCGTCAGAACGCGCCATGTCAGACTCCTAGGTGTGATCGCGGGTTGTCGTCGGCTCGGTCGGCGCGGAACTTCTCGAGCAGCGCCCGCTCGTCGTCGGTGAGGTTGTCGGGAACCGTCACCTCCACGGTGACCAGCAGATCCCCAGTCTCCTTGGACGACTCGACTCCCTTGCCGGCGACCCGGAAGGTCTTGCCGCTCGGGGTGCCGGGCGGGATCCTCAGCCGCACCTTGCCGTCGAGCGTCGGGACGTTGATGTCGGCGCCGAGCGCCGCCTCGGCGAAGGTGATCGGGACGTCGATGGTGAGGTTTCTTCCCGTGCGTCCGAAGATCGGGTGTTCGGCGACATGGATCTTGACGATGAGGTCGCCGTTGGGACCGCCGTTCGTACCCGGCTCGCCCTTGCCCTTCACTTTGATCCGTTTCCCGTCGGCGATGCCCTTGGGGACCTTCACCTTCACTTGGGACCCGTTGAGGTTGATCGACTTGGTCACACCGGAGATCGCCTCGTGGAACGACAGCGATATCTCGGTGGAGAGGTCGCGACCCGCCTGGGGGCGGGTGCGCACTCGTTGTGCCGACGTGAAGAGATCTCCGAAGAGGTCGAACGGAGACGACGACCCGCCACCAAAGCCCTGACCACCGAGGAGATCCTCGACGCGCACGTACTGCTGGCCACCACCGGGACCGCCAACGAAGTAACCCATCTCCCGCACGTGGTCGTACTCCTTGCGGGTCTCGTCGTCGCCGAGGACGTCGTACGCCTCGTTGATCTCCTTGAACTTGATCTCAGCGGCGCTGTCGCCCGGGTTGGTGTCGGGGTGATACTGCTGCGCGAGCTTGCGAAACGCCTTCTTGATCTCCTTGCTCGAAGCGTCCTTCGACACACCGAGTACGGAGTAGTAGTCGGTTTCGAGCCACTCCTTGCGCATCGTGTCAGTCCTCATCTCCGGCATCGTCCTCGCTAGCGTGGTTCACGGCCTCGCCAGCCGCAACCATGACCATCGCCGGCCGCACCACCTTCCCGGCGAGCCGGTACCCGGTGCGTAGCACCTGATCGACGACGAGATCGCCGTCTCCGCCGCCGGCTACCGCCTCGTGCACGGCCGGGTCGAACGGGGCTCCATCGGCGTCGATGACCTCGAGACCGTGACGTTCCAATGTCTCCATGAGCTGGTTGTACGTGCCCTTCATCCCGCTGAGCAGCTTCTCCTCGCCGGGGCTCTGCGGGTCATAGACCATGGCCGCATCGAACGCATCCAACGTCGGCAGCAGCACCTCGATCAATCGTCTGGTTCCTCGCACTGCGTACTCGGCTTGATCTCGCTCGGAACGACGGCGGAAGTTCTCGTACTCGGCGGCGATCCGCTGCAACGATTCGAGATGTTCGCCCGCCATCCGCCGGCTCCGCCATACCTCTTCGAGCAGCGCGTCTCGTGCTTCGTCGGGGTCGGCAGGCAGATCGATTCCGAGTACATCTGCCGAGGGGATGAATGTGACGGAAGCGTCCTCGTCGGCGTCGAGGTCGAACACCACGGCTTCGAGGTCCTCACCTTCGTGGGTGTGGTCCTCGAGACGCGGCTCCTCGTCGTGAGGATGCGGCCCGCGTTGCGTCGAGTCGCCCATCAGCTCTCATCGTCCTCCTCGACGACCTCGGCCTCTTCGACGTCGGCGTCGTCGACGATCTCGGCGTCGACCACGTCAGCAGCATCGGTCGATTCCTCAGCGCTCTGTGCTTGCGACGCCTCGTAGATCTTCTGTCCGAGGACCTGGGAAGCCGTGAGCATCTCCTGGGTGGCCGAGTTCAGGTCCTCGGCGCTCGCCTCCTCGGTGAGAAGCTTGCGCACCGCGGTCACCTTGTCCTCGATCGCCGTCTTCTCGTCGTCGGAGAGCTTGTCGCCATGCTCGGCGAGTTGCTTCTCGATCGAGTACGCCGCATGGTCCGCCTGATTGCGTGCTTCGGCCTGTGCCTTGCGCTGTGCGTCCTCGTTGGCGTGCGCCTCGGCGTCGGTGACCATCTTGTCGATCTCCTCCTGCGACAGCGCAGTGCCGCCGGTGATCGTCACTTGCTGGGTCTTGCCGGTGCCGAGGTCCTTGGCGCTCACGGACACGATGCCGTTGGCATCGATGTCGAATGTCACCTCGATCTGTGGCACGCCCCGGGGTGCGGGTGCGATGCCCTGCAACTTGAAGCGACCGAGCGACTTGTTGTCCGTGGCCATCTCGCGCTCACCCTGGAGCACGTGGATCTCGACCTCCGGCTGGTTGTCTGCCGCCGTTGTGAAGATCTCGCTTCGACGGGTGGGAATCGTGGTGTTGCGCTCGATCATCTTCGTCCGCACACCGCCCTCGGTCTCCACACCCAGCGTGAGCGGGGTGACGTCGAGCAGCAGGATGCCGGAGACATCGCCTTTGAGCACACCCGCTTGAACTGCCGCACCAAGTGCCACGACCTCGTCCGGATTCACGCCCTTGTGCGGCTCCTGCCCAGCGAGCTCCTTGACGAGAGCCTGCACGGCCGGCATCCGGGTGGAACCACCAACCAAGATGACATGGTCGATGTCGTCCATGGTGACGCCGGCGTCCTTGAGTGCGGCCTGGAAGGGACCACGGGTGCGCTCGACCAGGTCTTCGGTCATCTGCTCGAATTCACTGCGCTTGAGGGTGCGCAGCAGGTGGATCGGTCCATCTGCGGTGGCCGTGATGAAGGGGAGGTTGATCTCCGTCTCCTGCACCGAGGAGAGCTCGATCTTGGCCTTCTCAGCGGCCTCCTTGAGCCGGGTCAGCGCCATGGGGTCTTTGGAGAGATCGACACCATGATCGTTCTTGAAGCCGGTGACGAGCCAATCGATGATGCGCTCGTCCCAGTCGTCTCCGCCGAGGTTGGTGTCACCGCTCGTTGACTTGACCTCGAAGACGCCCTCCCCGATCTCGAGCACGGACACGTCGAACGTGCCACCGCCGAGGTCGTAGACGAGGATGAGCTGATCGTTGTTCTTGTCCATGCCGTATGCCAGCGATGCGGCGGTGGGCTCGTTGACGATGCGCAGCACCTCCAAACCGGCGATCTGGCCGGCTTCCTTGGTCGCTTGCCGCTGGGCATCGCCGAAGTAGGCGGGCACGGTGATGACGGCCTCGGTCACCGGTTCGCCGAGATAGGCCTCGGCGTCACGCTTCAGCTTCTGCAGAATGCGCGCAGATATCTCCTGGGCCGTGTACTCCTTGCCGTCGATCTCGACCTTCCAGTCTGTGCCCATGTGCCGCTTGACCGACCGGATGGTCCGGTCGGGGTTGGTGATCGCCTGTCGTTTCGCCTGGTCGCCGACCAGTACCTCGCCGTTCTTGGCGAATGCGACGACGGAGGGCGTGGTGCGATTGCCCTCAGCATTGTTGACGACCCGGGGCTCGCCGCCCTCGAGAATCGAAACGACGGAGTTGGTCGTTCCTAGGTCGATGCCTACTGCGCGTGCCATGAAGTCAACCTTTCAGTTCCTAGGTCTGTCGATCTCGTTGAAACCTGTCGTGGGGCGCCTCGATGGTCGGGGCGCACCGCTCCTCCGGGTTTGAGTAGTCGTGAATACTATAACTTGAGTGTACCCTTGTCATATTCCCGCAAACGCAACGGTGGCGCAATGGTTTTTGCGACTGCCGGCGACGTGGAGGCCGCCTCACACCAGTCGAGCGGCCTCACACCAGTCGAGCGGCCTCACACCAGCTCGAGCGGCCTCACACCAGCTCGAGCGGATAGCCGGTGAGACGCTCGGGGCCGTGTTCGGTCACGAGCACCTGTTCCTCGAGCTTGACCCCTTCAGGTGCGTTCAGCGGCCCGACGTACGCTTCGACACACATCACCATTCCCGGTTCCAGCTCGCCGTCGAAACCCACGGCATCCCATCCTGATGGGAAGTAGATGGTGGGCCACTCATCGGCGAGACCGACCCCGTGGTAGAGCACGGAGTAGTGCCGGTAGCGGTCGGTGTCCGGCACGGCGGCCTGAAACGTCAGCTCCTCGAAGCTGCGACCGGGAGTGAGCAGTTCGGTGTTGGCCGCGATCTGGTCCGCCGCCTGTTCCCACGCATCCCGCTGGTGCGGGAGAGGGGTGGTGCTACCTGCCAACCAGGTGCGCGACATGTCGACACACACGCCGTAGACACCAATCAGATCCGTATCGAAGGCGACCAAATCGCCGGCCTCGATGATCCGGCTCGACGATTCCTGGAACCATGGGTTGGTCCGGGGCCCCGAAGCAAGCAGGCGCGTCTCGATCCACTCTCCGGCACGCCGGATGTTGCCGGCATGCAGCACGGACCACAGCTCGTTCTCGGTCATGCCGGGTTGCATCGTCCCGTGCATCTCGGCGACGGCCGCCTCGCACGAGGCGATGGCACACCGCATCGCGATGATCTCCTCGGGTGATTTCACGGCGCGAGCCAGCTCCATGACCTCCTCGCCGTTGTGCAGCGTCAGACCCGCTCGCTGCAGGGCCTCGATCGCAACCGGGTTGGCACGATCGATGGCCAGGCGGGTGTTGCCCCGGCCGTACGTGGCGACGAGATCGGCGAGCTCCGCCGACCAACGAGCCACATTTCGCTCCGTCTCGGCGCCGGCGAACATGTACATCCATTGCGTCGTCGTTCTGATCTCGTCGACCAGCGACAGATGTCCGGAGAGGAATTCGGCGGTCAGGTAGTCCCAGACGATCACGGGGCCGTCGGTGGCCACGAACACATAGCGGGTGGGGTTGTGTGCCACCCACACCTGCATGTTGGTGCTGTCCGTGGCGTAGCGGATGTTGATCGGGTCGTAGAGCACGATTCCGGCGCAGTCGAGCAGCTCGAGCTGGCGCCGCACCCTTTCCAGCCGGTAGTGACGGATCACGTCGACGTCCGGTGAGGGCAGACCGAGCGCCGCCCACTCGCTCCGTGCCGGTTCACCGGGGCCGAGAACGTGCATGTTCAATTCGGTGGCTCGCCGCGTCTCCGCGGACATTGTCTGGTCAGCGCCGATCTTGGAGCGATGCCGCCCGGTGACGGTGAACTGCTCGGGGTACACCATGGTGCGGCGAATCTAGCGATCGAACCAGACACAGAGTGCTGACCGCCCGCAGCTGGCACAGACTTCTGGTGCGGCTACGGTGCTGCCCGTTCAGCCGGCCGCAAGCGGCGAGGTGATCGTGGAACACAGCAAGGAGATGCCCGGGAAGCAGATTCCCCGCATGGTGTGGATGCTGCTGGCCGCGTGGCTGGTGATCACGGCCTTCGCCGTTTCGTGGGGTCTCGCACGCCACGAACACGGCCTCACTGCAGCCGCCGATGACGTGCTCGATGGTCACGGTATCGATGTCGAGTTCGACGGACGCGATGCTGTGCTTTCTGGTGCGGTTGGGAACGAGGTGGAACGGACGCGTGCGGGCTTGCTCGTGCTGACATTGCGCGGTGTGCGCACCGTCGACATGTCGGGTGTCGCCGTCGACGGCGGCGACGAGACGCCGGCCGCCCAGGTGGACGTGTCCATCGCGGACGGCGTGGTGATGGTTACGGGATTGGTGCCGGATCAAGCCACCGCTGATGACATTCTTTCCGGATTGCGTGATCGGTTCCCGGACTGGTCGGTCGACGGATCGCTGGCGACTGATCCGTCGACTTCGCTGGAGGCCTGGCTCGGCGTCGTTGCTGAGACCGCCGTCGCAGCCGGACTCGAGCGAGCCCAGCTTCGTTTCGACGACGACACACTCGACCTCGAGGGTGACGTCGCCTCCGAGGAGCAGCGTCAGCTCGTCCTGGCCGCGGTGGGCGAAGCGCTGGGCGCCACTGCAACCATTGCCGATTCTCTCACCGTGGTCACCGGCGGGCCTCCGGTCCTGCGAGTCGTGTTCGTCGACGACGTGCTCGAACTGGGCGGCGACCTGCCGGATTCGGCGACCGTCGAAGCCATCGAAGGCAGCGCCGCGCTCGCTTACGGGATCGACCGTGTGGTGAGCGACCTGCGGGTGGCTACGGTGGCCAGTCCTGGGTATCTCGGTGATCTGGGGGCGCTCTTCGCCGCAACCACCGATCTGATCGAGTGGAGGGCCGACTTGGTTGACGGCGAGCTGTCGATCACGGGCTCGGCTCCGAACGAGTTGGTCGTCGATGAGACCGCACGTGCGCTGGCGGAACTCGGTACAGCGGAGCTTGCCGTGACGACGAGTCTCGAGATCGAAGCGGAGAGCATTGCGGTGTCGCTCACCGCACTCCTACAAGGGGGAACCAATTTCGAGGTGGGGAGTGCGGCGCTATCGATCGATGCGATGAACAAGCTCGACGCTGCCATCATCATCCTTCAGGAGAATCCCTCGACATCGCTCATCGTCGAGGGGCACACCGACAGCGAAGGTGGTGAGGCGGTGAATCAGCGGTTGAGCGAGCAGCGGGCGGAGGCCGTGGTTGCCTATCTCGTTGCGGGCGGTGTGGACCCGGGACGCCTGACCGCAATCGGCTACGGGGAGTCGCGGCCGATCGCCACCAACGACACTGCCGAGGGTCGGGCGGAGAATCGTCGCATCCAGTTCGTCGTGGTGGAGGAGGACGGGTGAGCTACGCAACTCTTGTTGCCCAGATCCGGGGCACGGGATACGCCGCTGCCGAGATCGTGTGGTGGATGGTGGCGGCACTGCTCATCGGGGTGGCGATCGGCTGGATTCTGCGAAGCTTCCGCGCGGAACGCACCGTCGCCGAGGAGTACGAGGGGAGACTCGCCCTGGCCGAGGAGCGAGCCGGCAAGATGTCGGGCGAGCTCGCAGAGGCTGATGCGGCGACCCGGAGGGCCACGGAAGAGGCGGCAACCGTGCGTACGGAGCTGGCGAGCGCACGGGACCAGATAGCCCGTCTCACCGCAGAGTTGCACGAATTCACCGGGATTGGTGAGGCCAATGCAGCGCAAGAGTCGGTCCCGACTGCGGGTGTCGACGCGCCGTCGGATCATGCTCTTGCGGAACAGACAGCGACGGTGGAAGCGGACGGTGAATAGCGTCGATTCCGTTGTGGCTCAAGCCTCACCACGTGAGCATTTGAGCGGCCTCCGCATTCGCTGACCTCTCCCCCGTCGCCTGGGTCGATCGGCCCATTTGGACAAAGTCCTCTAAATCTGGGTTAAGCGGTGCAAGGTCTACCGATCCGGGGTGTCCTATCCATGAATGGCGGCCCACACCCCACAGGGCCCCTAGGAAGGACCAG
The DNA here is from genome assembly GCA_041608535.1 of Acidimicrobiia bacterium. Classification (GTDB taxonomy): domain Bacteria; phylum Actinomycetota; class Acidimicrobiia; order Spongiisociales; family UBA5794; genus JBFISM01. The sequence continues at coordinate 20,390 of JBFISM010000009.1, read as the reverse complement.
GTACAACCATGTTCGAGAATTCCGGAGAGCTTGTCATTCTCGCACTTGCGGTCATCGTTGCTTTTCTCATCGCAACCATACGGGCCGAGCTCAGCCTGGCGAGAACACTCCGCGCCGAGCGTTCCCAGATGAGCCTCGACGAGCACCTACGAGAGATCACGCCCCTTCGCCTCGCCCCGGTGGACATCCCCACTGTTCGAGTCATCGAGCCGGACCTACGAGCCACCGCCTGAATTTTTCAGGCCGCATCGCAACCGAGAAAGGGACCTTTGTGGTGGGGGTCCCTTTCTCGCGTTTGGGGGTTCGTCTTCCCCCCGACGGGGGGACAGACCCGTGCCCGCAGTTTGCGGAGCAAACTGCAATGTCTCGGCTGTGCCGAGGCGCCTCTACCTCCGAGCCCCGCGGGCTCGCAGGGACCTCCCCCCGTCGGTTTTTTTTTGGGGGGGGGCAGACGTCAGGTCGTCGTGAATTCGAGTTGGAGCTCGATGATGCCCGTGTCTTCGATCGAGAGGACTGCGAAGCCGGTTGGGGGGTCAATGGCGTAGTCGGCGAGAGCGACGGCGAGAGAGCCGACGGCAACGACGGTGCGTCCGTCGACGACCCGTCCTTCGACGGCGAGCTCGACCGTCTTCGTCACACCGTGCAGCGTGAGATCGCCGGTGGCGGTGGTGGAGAATCCATCTCCGGCCGTGAGTTGGTCGCCGATGGCGACGGGTTCCGTCAGGACGAACGTAGCCGTCGGAAACGTTGCGGTCTCCAGCCCGCGATCGCGCAAAGCCGAGTCCCGCTGCGATCGATCCGAGTGGAGGCTGTCCATGTCGACGTCCACGGTGGCCGCAGTGATGACGCCGTCTCGGACGGTGAGGGATCCGGTGACCGCATCGGTCCGTCCCACCGCTTCGGCCGTGCCGAAGTTGGCGAGTTCCTCGCCGATCCGGTAGCCGGCAAACGAATTGGCGCCGTTGACCGTCCAAGTCCCATCCAGTTGGACCGGTCCCTCTCGGGCCGTGCTGCCGACATCTGGACGGTCGGTGGTGGTCGCTGCGAGAGCTACTGCGTCGTCGAGCGACACGGGCGGCGGTGCATCGCTGCGGAACAACAGGAACCACACGGCGCCGATCGCAATCGTTGCAGTCGCAGCAGACAGCAGCACTGCGCGTTTCATCGTGAGTAGTACGTCGCTGCAGGCTTGCCTGGTTCGCGAGCTCAGCCGGACGGGTCGTACCGGTCGAGTCCCCCCTCGGCGCGTAGTGCAGCGGTGCGGCTCAGCATCCCGCGTCCAACCGGCATCCCGATCGCATCCGCAACGCGGTTCATCATCTCGAAGTTGGCGATGACTGCTGCGGCATCGACGAGCGCCTCGGCGCCGGCGATGTCCTCGACCTCACGGACGACCTGTGCGAGGTCCCCACGCCCAAAGGCCGCCTCCACGAGATCCGTGAACAGCCGCCCACCGACGATGCCCGGGTCGACACTGCGATCGTTGATCACGGCCAGATTCACTCGCTCCCCTGCTGCCTCAGCGCTCGCCCGGAGCATCTCCACATGGGCGAGCAGTCAGTAGAAGCACTCGTTCTCCGCCGATGTCAGCGTTGCGAGCAACTCGATCTGCGGCCTGGTGATCGCCCGCGGCGAGGTCGGCTGCTGCATCTGCGTGGTGGACAGGTACAGCGTGTCGTGGAAGTCATCCATCATCGCTTCGTGCTCGTCGGGAATGAGCGTCAGCGCATAGATGATCGAAGCGCCCCGCACCATCGGGACGAACGAGCGGCCGGATTGCGCCATCGGATTGAGGTCGTTCGAAGGCTCCCCGTCGACTGCGGCCGGGAGAGCAGGTCGCTCCGCACCGAGAATCCTGTGGAAGCTGTCGACAGCTGCCAAGCGGCTCACCAAACCGATGATCTCGACGTACTCGGCGGCACGCATCCCGGAATCGCACAGCCCATCGATGAACTCGCGATCGATCGTCGCCGGTTCATGAGCGATGCGAACAGCCGCAGCGATTCTGCTGTCGACCTCCGGAGTCGCGGAGTCGCAGCTCCGCACCGGGCTGCGCACCGTGGCGGCGAGCTCGATGCGCTCGCCGCCTGTGAGGGTGGCGCCGGGACGGGCGAGACGGTCCCACTCACGCTGCATCACGGCGACGACGTCGTGACGCACGGGCTGCGGGAAAGAGCTCGGCTCGATCATTGCGGCTGCCTCGCCACGGCCGTGATGATCCGAGCCCCCCGGCGGAAGGTCAGGTAATTCCACGCCCACGACAGCAGGACGAAGAGACGGTTGCGGAATCCGATGAGAAAGAACAGGTGGATCCCGAGCCATGCCGCCCACGCCGTGAATCCGGAGAACTCGAACGGACCGATGTCGGCAACCCCCCGAGCACGCCCGATCGTTGCCACAGACCCCTTGTCGCGATAGCGAAACGGCGTCCGGGGTCGCTTGGCCATGTCGGCGTCGATCATTGCGGCGGCATGCTTACCCTGTTGAATCGCCGCCGGAGCCACTCCCGGCACCCCCTCGATCGCAGCGAGGTCGCCGGTGACGAACACCTCCGAGTGCTCGGGCAGACTGAGGTCGGGCTGGACCGGCACCCGTCCGGCGCGGTCGAGTTCGAGGCCGAGTGTTTGTGCGAGCGACGAACCGCGCACACCGGCAGCCCACAACACGGTGCCCGCGGGGATGCGCGTACCATCGCCGAGGGTCACACCCTCATCGGATATGTCCATGACCATCGAACCTGTGACCACCTCGACGCCGAGCGTCTCCAGCTGGCGTCTCGCCTTGGCCGAGAGTTTCTCCGAGTATGCGGGCAGCACGTGATCGGCGCCCTCCACCACGATGACGCGCGCCGCTTCCGGATCGATGACATCGAATTCACGTGACATCGAGTGCACCGCGATTTCGATGACGGCCCCTGCGAGCTCGACACCGGTGGGGCCGGCCCCAACGATGACGAACGTGAGCAGTTTCTCTGCCTCGTCGGGCACTCGCTCGGCATGTTCGAAGCTCGCCAGTATGCGACGGCGGATCAGGAGGGCGTCTTCGATCGTCTTCAGCCCGGGAGCGATCGCCTCCCACTCCTCGTTGCCAAAGTACGAGTGGGTGGCCCCAGTGGCGATGATCAAGTAGTCGTACTCGATCGTGTGTCCGTGGCTCGTGCGGACGCTCTGCTCGGCGAGGTGCACGGAGGTCACCTCATCGAGCAGGATCCGCTCCACATTGCGCTGACGCCGGAAGATCGTGCGGATGGGATAGGCGATGTCACTCGGGTTGAGACCCGCGCTGGCTACCTGATACAGCAACGGCTGGAAGAGGTGGAAGTTGCGACGATCGATGATCGTGATCTGGACCGGCACCCGAGCCAGCGCCTTGGCTGCGTTCAGCCCGGCGAAACCCGCCCCGACGATCACAACCCGTGGCCGCTGCACGCCGGTCAGTCTGGCATGGTTTTCCGGAGGCGGAAGCGGGGACCTCTGATCGCCGTCGACCCGGGCATGTGCGCCGACGTTGCACACTCGCAGCGGCTTGCATACGATTGAAAGAGCCGCTGATGCCGGTCGGGAGAGTGCGGGTTCGACCCGTCGCCGAAGGAGCAACACCCCCGGGAAACTCTCAGGCACCTGGACCGATCGGCCGAGGCACATCTGGAGAGTGGGTCGCAGACCCCGCCGAAGGAGTAAGCCGGTGCAGCCGGTGAATCTCTCAGGCTCCTGGACAGATCGGGGTTGCCGCAAGCCAACGTCGCGAAGAGGAGCCAAGGATGAACCGGGCGCTCAGAGAGCTCACCCAAGACGACGCCTTCATTCATCGCCACGTTGGTCTGAGCGAAGCCGACATCACGGCGATGCTCGACACGATCGGAGCAGAGTCGCTCGATGCGCTCATCGACGACGCGGTGCCCACTTCGATCCGGTCAGACGTGCCCCTACGGCTCGACGGTCCGCGCTCCGAGCAGGCCATCCTGGAGCGGCTGCGCCGTATCGCTGCGAGGAACGAGCGCTACACCTCGATGATCGGGATGGGGTACTACGACACCATCACCCCCACCGTCATCTTGCGCAACATCTTGGAGAATCCAGGTTGGTACACCGCATATACCCCCTACCAGCCCGAGATCTCGCAGGGCAGACTCGAGGCGCTGCTCAACTTCCAGACGATGGTCTCCGATCTCACGGGCATGGACATCGCCAACGCTTCGCTGCTCGATGAGGCCACGGCCGCCGCCGAAGCGATGACGATGTTGCGACGCGTGGCGACCGTCTCTTCGGAAGTCTTCTTCGTGGACGCCGATGCGCATCCTCAGGTGATCAATGTCATCGAGACTCGGGCAGAGCCGCTGGGGATCAAAGTGATCATCGGCGATCCCCACCATGATCTACTCGCAGCCAACCCCTATGGCGTCTTGCTCCAATACCCGGGTTCGAGCGGGGCCGTGCACGACTTCGCCGACGTCATCGCAGCCGCCGCGGCGGCCGGCGCCCGAATTGCCGTTTCCGCCGATTTGCTCGCATTGACGCTGCTCACGCCACCCGGCGAGTGGGGGGTCGATGTCGTGGTCGGCTCGGCACAGCGGTTTGGAGTTCCCATGATGTTCGGAGGACCGCATGCGGGATTCCTCGCCACGAAGGAGGAGCACAAACGCACCATTCCCGGCCGCCTCGTCGGTGTTTCGAAGGACGCTCACGACCGGATGGCGTTGCGGCTCGCCTTGACGACACGCGAACAGCACATCCGCCGCGAGAAGGCGACGAGCAACATCTGCACCGCACAGGTGTTGCTCGCCGTGATCGCCGGCGCCTTCGCCGTGTATCACGGTCCGGACGGCCTGCGCACGATCGCCGCAAGGGTCAACCGGCTGACGTCGGTGCTCGCCGCCGGCCTGCGCAGCGCCGGTCGCGAGCTGGTCAACGACACCTGGTTCGACACGTTGACGGTGCGGGTGCCGGACGAAGCACATGCGATCGCGGCGGCGGCCGAGGACCGCATGATCAACCTGCGCAAGGTCGACAACCACACGCTGGGTATCTCGGTCGACGAAACCACCAGCCTGCCGTACGTGGCTGCGCTCCTCGAAGTGTTCGGTGCTGCGGAGGAGGCCGAGGCGATCGAGGCCTCGTTGACGGCTGCCGACCTCGGTATACCCGATTCGGTGCGGCGCACCTCGGTCTACCTGACCCATCCTGTGTTCCACCGCTACCGCACGGAGACAGAGATGCTGCGGTACCTCCGCAAGCTGCAACAGAGAGACATCGCACTCGATCGCTCGATGATTCCTCTCGGTTCCTGCACGATGAAGCTGAACGCCACCACCGAGATGATCCCGGTGACCTGGCCGGAGTTCGCCGATCTCCATCCTTATGCGCCGCTCGAGCAGGTGACCGGCTATCTCGACTTGATCGGCGAGCTGGAATCGTGGCTCGCCGAGCTGACCGGCTATGACGCGATCTCGCTGCAACCCAACGCCGGTTCTCAGGGGGAATACTCGGGATTGCTCGCCATCCGCGCCTACCACGACAGCCGTGGTGAGGGGCATCGCACGGTCTGCCTGGTTCCCGCCTCGGCGCATGGCACGAACCCGGCATCCGCCGTCATGGCCGGTCTCGTCGTCGTCGTCGTCGGCACCGATGACGATGGCAACATCGACGTGGACGACCTACGGGCGAAGGTCGCCGAGCATGGCGAGAACCTCGCCGCGCTGATGATCACCTATCCGTCGACACACGGCGTGTTCGAGGACACGGTTGTCGAAGTCTGCGACATAGTGCACGAGCACGGTGGTCAGGTCTACATCGATGGCGCCAACTTCAACGCCCTCGTCGGGATCGCCAAACCCGGTCACTTCGGCGGGGACGTCTCGCACCTCAATCTGCACAAGACGTTCACCATCCCCCACGGCGGTGGCGGCCCCGGCGTCGGCCCCATCGGCGTACGCAGACACCTCGAACCGTTCCTCCCGGGGCATCCTCTCGTCGACGACCAGCCGGGCTCACGTGATGGTGTCGGTCCGGTTGCCGGGGCACCGTGGGGATCTGCGGGGATCCTCCCCATCTCGTGGGCTTACATCGCCCTGATGGGTGCCGAAGGCTTGACCCACGCCACGAAGATCGCAGTGCTGTCGGCGAATTACGTTGCCGCACGGCTCGAGCGGTTCTACCCGGTGTTGTACAAGGGGCCATCCGGCCGGGTCGCTCACGAGTGCATCATCGATGTTCGCCCGTTCAAGAAACATCCCGGGGTGACCGTGGACGACTTTGCGAAACGGCTAATCGACTACGGCTTTCACGCTCCCACGATGTCATTCCCGGTTCCAGGCACACTGATGATCGAGCCCACCGAGTCGGAATCTCTGGCCGAGCTCGATCGATTCTGCGATGCGATGATCGCGATCCACGGGGAAGTGCGGCGGGTGGCCTCGGGGGAGTGGCCGCCGGACGACAACCCGCTCCACAACGCACCGCATACCGCCCAGGAGGCAACGGCCGATGACTGGGACCACCCCTACAGTCGGGAGGAGGCCGTGTACCCGGTCGCCGGCCTCAGTGGCGACAAGTACTGGCCCCCCGTGAGCCGTATCGACAACTCCTACGGCGACCGCAACCTCTCCTGCTCCTGCCCTCCCATCGAGGCCTACGAGTAGGCGCTGCAGTTTGCCTCGCACACTGCAACGCCTCGGCCTAGCCGAGGCGCGCTCCGCTCCGTGGGAGCTCCCGCTCTGGATCCTTCCCCCCTCCCGGTGTCGGGTTGCGCGATTGGTCCGACGGTTATGGGTGGTTGCCAGTGTCTTGACCCGGGTCCGGGAGGCTTTCGGTGTCAACCCGGCAACACCGTCTCGTTGCAGCGCTTTCATCCACGCGTAATACGTCGAGTGATGAATCCCACCTCGACGGTATCCCTCCCGAATCGACGGGGCCGCAACCACCACCTCCAACAGACGCATACGATGTTGCGCGATCAGCTGATCGACACGCATAGCGGCGCTCCTTTCGGATAGACACAACACACCCAAAGGATGCGCCGCTATGCGCACACGTGTCGGCCACGAACCGCGAAAGATCACCTCCCGGGGGGACAGATCGCATTTCCTTGGGGTTGCTGGCGGGTAGCTTGCCGACTGGACTCATCAAGGAGGCAGTGGTGGAGGCGTTCGTCGATCGGAACCGGAACCGGATCGTCTTGGGTCTTATTGGTGGGCTGCTGTTGGCGCTGATTCTGACGTTGATCTCGTTCATTCGGGTCGGCGATGCGCGAGCTCGGGCGGCCGCGGCCGAGGCAGAGCTGGAGTCGGTGCGCAACGGTGTGTCGGAGCTGTTGGTGACTGCGGCAACTTTCACGGGGAGGCTCAACGCTCTGGAGCCGGCCGTGTCCGGTGCACTCGACGAGGCGGTGACTGGTCTCGACTCGTTTGCCGGCTCGACGATCGAGTTCATGATTCCGATCGACCAGGAGATTCCGGTCAGCACCGAATTCGTGTTCGAGCGGACGATCGATGTCCCGGTGCAGACGACGCTGCCGATCGATGAGTCGATCGAGACCACGATCGTCGTGGCGGGACCACTCGGAGTGGACATCCCCGTCGACGTCACGGTGCCCGTCGTGCTCGATCTTCCGATCGACATCACGTTCCCGCTCACGGTGAACGAGACGATTCCCATCGAGACGTCGATTCCGGTGCGGCTCGACGTGCCGATCGCAGTGCCGGTGGCGGATAGCGAGCTGGCCACGCTGGCGACGTCGTTGCGGGATGGTCTGGTCGCGCTGCAGGGTGCGCTCGCCGATTTGGGTGGCTGACCGGGACGAGACCGAGGTCAGGTATCCGCACCGCCCGTGTTCAGGCTTCTGATGCGGTCCATGATCTCCTCACACGTCGGGCACACCGGATATCGCTCCGGGTCGCGGTTGGGAACCCACACCTTGCCGCACAACGCCACGACCGGCACACCGTCGACGGCAGCCCGCAAGATGTCTTCCTTCTGTACGTAATGGGCGAAGCGGTCGTGGTCGCCGTCACCGGTGGTCGGCCGGATGACTGTCTCGACGTCTGTGTCTGTCTGTGACAGCGGGCGGGATCGGAGAACTGCCATGGTGCCATTGTTGCACCGGACGCAGATGCGTGGGAGCGACTCCGTGATGGCTGCCAGGATCGTGCGGCTTGGCTAGCGTGCGGTCGAGATGAGCGAACAACACAAGGAGGCCGCCGGGAGGGCGGCAGTGGACTACGTGCGCCCGGGAATGCGCGTCGGGTTGGGTTCGGGTTCGACGATTCGCTACACCATCCTCGAGATAGGCGATCGTCTGGCCGACGAGCGGTTGGTCGACATCGCCGCCGTCGCCACCTCGGCGAAGACTGCCGAACTCGCCGAGGGTGTCGGGATCAAGCTGGCGGAACTCGACGGCTCGCCACTTGACATCGCCATCGACGGTGCTGATGAGATCGATCCGGCCTTGGCTCTCACCAAGGGCGGTGGCGGAGCCTTGCTCAGGGAGAAGATCGTTGCGGCGATGGCGAAGTACTTCGTGGCAGTGGCCCACGAAGACAAGCTCGTGTCGGCGCTCGGCGAGACGTTCCCGATCCCGGTGGAGGTCAGCCAGTTCGGCATCGAGGCAACGCTGTACCAGCTCGGCGGTTTCGGCAAGCCCCAGCTTCGCACGGAGGGTCGCAACCCCGTCGAGTCCGAGAATGGCAACTACCTCGTCGATCTCGCAGTCGCACCGATCTACCACCCGCACCGGTTCAACGAATTGCTCTCCACCACCCCGGGCGTGCTCGAGACGGGCATCTTCGTCAACATGGCGGACATCGCCCTCATCGGCACCGACGACGGGGTGGAGCTACTCGAAGGAGTCTGACGCAGCGTCCGGCTCTGCCGCCTCGCCGAGCGGTGGGCGCCGGTCGAACCACGGCTGCGCTCGCTCGAGCTGCCCGGCCAGCGAGAGGAGGAGATCTTCCGCTCCCATCGGGGCGATGAAGTGTGAGCCGATCGGCAGATTGCGCACGGTCCAGGTGAGCGGTACCGACATTGCGGGAACACCGGCGAAGTTGGCAATCGGGGTGAACGGCACATAGCGGTTGAGCTGCTCCTCGGTCTCGGCAAGTGTTCCCGCCTGATCGATGGCGCCGAGCGGAACCGGTGGCGATCCCAGAGTCGATGTCAGCAGGAGGTCCCACTCTTCGAAGAAGTCAGCGAGTCGGTACGACATCTTCTGCAGGTGCGTCTCGGCCCGCAACAGATCGCCGGGAGTGGCGGCGAAACTGGCTTCGATCAGCTGCCACGTGAAGGGCTCGAGCGCGTCCATCCCGCTGCGTCGCTTGTCGATGGCGGCAACCGTCTTCAGCGCGCGCAGCTCACCGGTGAGGTTGCGGATGCGCTCGACCACCGGCGTCTGTTTGGCCACGACGTCGACCACTTCGAGCATCGCCGCCTGTGGCATCGCCTGCCAGAACTGGAGAAAGGCCGCGGCGGTGGCGCCGGCCTCCAAGTCAGGTCGGGTTTCTTCGACGACGTGGCCGAGCTGTTCCAGAATCCGAGCGGTCTGCCGCACCGCACGCCGGCAATCGGGATGAAGCTTCCGGCCGTGGAAATCCTCGAGCGTGAACGCAATCCGCAGCGGTTCTGGATCGCGGGTCGAGGCGTCGGCGAATGGCCCCTGCGGCAGAGGAACCCGGAATCGATCGCCAGGCACATGCCCATGAATGGCATCGAGCAACCGGGCCGTGTCCCGAACGCTCCGGCTCACGCAGAGGGTGGTGGTCACGTAGTTGGCCTCGTGGGGCGGAAAGCCGGGGACTCGGGACCGGCTCGGCTTGAGACCGAAGAGACCGCATGCCGACGCCGGGATGCGGATCGATCCACCCCCATCGGTGGCCATCGCCATCGGCACCATGCCGGCGGCCACCGCAGCCGCCGCCCCACCACTCGAGCCTCCACTCGAGTGAGCAGCGTTCCAGGGGTTGTGCGTGGGCCCGAAGAGGGTGGGCTCGGTTGTGGGCAGGAGTCCAAACTCAGGGGTATTGGTGCGACCCAGCGAGATGAGTCCGCTGCGACGGAAGCGCAAGATCGCCTCGGGGGTCACCTCGCCGACGTAGTTCCGAAACAACACTGACCCGAAGGTGGTCGGTATACCCTCCTCCGGCGTGAGGTCCTTGATGAGGAACGGAACCCCGCCGAATGGCCCTTCTCTGGGAGTTGCCGCCTCTGCGATTGCATCATCGAAGCGCCGCCAGACGACCGCATTGAGCCGGGGATCGTGCGCCTCGATCCGGGCGATGGCCGCTTCCACGATCTCGCGCGGCTTCATCTCGCCGGTGGCAATCAGACCGGCCAGCGCCGTGGCGTCGAAATCTTCGTATTCGGGAAAAGGGAATGACATCGGAAGCTCTCCTCCGCCTGCGAGGCAATCTACCGGTGAGCCTGAGTCTCCGCCGCAGCTTCGCGCTCGTCGTGTCAGCCACATCGAATGGTCGGGTTCCCGATGCTTTACGCTCACGGCGAGGGGTTGCGTTCGTTACATGGCTGATGGCCCCGACGTCTCAGGGGCTCGAGCCACAGCGATCATGGAGAATCGAGATACACCCGATGCGATGGACGAAATTGTTGATCACGGTGGCTCTCGTCGCCGCAGCGTGCGGCGGCGCCACCGATGACGACGTACAGGCAACGACGACCGACACCCCGGCAATCGGGGCACCGGCTTCGACTGTGCCGGAGACGACCGGCGGTGACACAGCTACGACCACGACCGTGACCGTCGCCGAGAACGACCCCGGTGAGTTGCCGCCGTCGATCGCTGCGCTGGAGAGCGTATGGCCGACCAATTGGGGCAAGTCGACGATCGACCTCAGCGAGTTGCGCGTCGGCATTGGGGCGCCGGATCCGCGGGACATGATCAGGCCGATCGACGCACCGGTCTACGAGGGAGTCACCGAGGGCGATCAGTGGCTCGAGGATCAAGAGGTGGGTATCTTGCTCGAGCTGGGCGATGATGCCATCTTTTATCCGATACGGATTCTCACCGCCCACGAGATCGTCAACGACTCCCGCGACGGTGTTCCCTTCTCGCTGACGTACTGCCCCTTGTGCAACACAGCCGTCGCCTTCGATCGGCGAGTGGACGGTGAGGTATTGCGGTTCGGCGTATCGGGTCTGCTGCGCAACAGTGACCTCGTCATGTGGGACGACAAGACGACTTCGTTGTGGCAGCAGACCACGGGTGAGGGGATCGTCGGCGAGTTCGCCGGTACTCAACTCACCTTCATCCCGACCGCGCTCGTACGTTGGGCGGATTTCAAGGCGAACTTCCCCGGCGGCGACGTCCTCAGTCGAGATAGCGGGCCTTTCATCTACGGCGACAACGCCTACGTCGGCTACACGAGCCGGAGCGGACCGTATGCACCGTTCTTCCCCGGCGAAGTGGACGACCGATATGAGGCTCTGTCCCGGGTCGTCGGCGTGCGGGTCGACGGTCAGGCCAAGGCGTATCCGTTCTCGGTCATCACCGAGGAACAGGCGGTGAACGACGAAGTCAACGGCGTCCCGCTGGTGGTCTTCTGGGGCGCTCCCGACACCGCCGATCCGCTCGACGCGTTCACCACCGCGGGAGGTGCCGCGATCGGTACCGGCATCGCCCACGCCAGGACCGTGGACGGGCAGGTGCTCACGTTCTCGCCCAACGGCGACAGCACGTACACCGACTCCGAGACGGGCTCGACGTGGAACATTCTCGGCTTCGCCACCGACGGACCGCTGGCGGGCAGCGAGCTGGATCCGATCGTTCACCAGAACGAGTTCTGGTTCGCCTGGGCGGTCTTCAATCCCGACGCCCCCGTGTACGGCGAGTGACAAACCAACAGACCGCCGACAGTTCCGTGATTGTTCATGCGCTGTTCACGCCGGTGTCAGACGGCCGCAACATGCTCCCTGCCAGCAGCGGACCCGCCGCTGTGGGAGAAGGGAGAGCAGCATGCGAAGACGAGTCGCCACATTGCTGGCCATTGCGGGGCTGGTTTCGGCGTGGGCCGTGCCCGCCGGCGCCGAGCAACCATCCACCGTGACCGTCACGATCACGAATCTGGCAGACAACCAGCCGATCTCACCCCCGGTGGTGGTCACTCACCATCGCAACGCAAGCTTCTTCGAGGTGGGCAAGTCCGCATCCGCCGGACTGGAGGCCATCGCCGAGAACGGAGACCCGAGCGTGGCGTTCGCCGCCTTCGATGGGGCACCCCACGTCACCGGCGTGGTCAATGTCGGGCAGCCATTGACTCGAGCCGGCACGACCTTCAACGGGTTCACCGATTCGGTGACGTTCGAGATCGCAGCGCAGAGGTCAGATGTGCTCTCGCTTGCCGGGATGCTCATCTGCACCAACGATGGCTTCAGCGGCGGAGATGACCTGGCCATACCGAGGCGCGGCACCTTCACCTACTTCTTGAACGGATACGACGCCGGCACCGAGTTGAACACCGAAGCCAGCGCAGACATCGTCGATGCCTGCAGCCTGCTCGGTCCGGTCGTGCTCGCCGGTGACGACAACGGCAACAGCAACGACGGCATCGACGAGAACGCCCCCATCGCTCCGCACGGGGGTATCGCCGGCGCCGCCGATCTGCTGCTCGACCACAACTGGGACGATCCGGTGCTCATGGTCTCGATCACACGCGGCTAGGGATACCGGGGGCGATCGAACCACCCGAGACGTGCGGGGAACCCGTCGTGGTTCCCCGCACATTGCCGTACCCGCCTTCCGGTGACCCGGCGAGAGTCGTGGGTAGAGTCGAGTCATGGCTTCGCTCGACGACGTCCGCCGCATGGTCTCCCACGAGACCGGCCTGGCGACCATCGCTGTGGTCCGCGGCGACGGCTCGGTGCACGCCACTGTGGCCAACGTGGGTGTGCTGCGACATCCGATCACGGGCGATGACGTCGTCGGCGTCGTCGTCCGGGGGAATGCGGTCAAGCTGCGCCTGGCGCGCCGCACCGGAAGAGCTTCTGCGACGATCCGGCACGGCTGGGCGTGGGCCGGAGTGGAGGGCCCGGTCGACATCATCGGACCGGACGATCCCCACCACGGGATCGACGCAGACGGGGTCCGGCTGTTGCTGCGCGACGTGTTTCGTGCCGCCGGCGGCGCCCACGAGGACTATGGCGAATACGACCGGGTGATGCTTGCGGAGCGGCGCACCGCCATCCTCATCAAACCCGAGCGCATCCTCGGGCAGGTCTGATCACCGGATGGCGTCTATGCCGGGGGCGTCGGGTCATCGCCGCCGATCTTGTTGCGGAGATCGGCGAGCACCAGCTCCGCAGATTCGCTGCGGGTGCGCAGCTCGAGATAGACCACTGCGATCCCAACGGGAAACAGCGCGCTCACCACGATGTTGGCCGCAATGGACAGCATCGACGTGTTGAAGTTGGGTGGTTGGCGAGCTGGTTGTCCCAGGGCGTCGGCGATGCTCGTCGTGATCGTCGCCATCACGAACGCAAGGATCACCAATACGACAGCGACACCGAACACCTGGAGGCGGCGGCCGGACGTGAGCTGCCACGACCTGCGCAAGGCCGCCAATGTCGGCATGTCCTCCAAGACAGCAGCCCCCGCCCAGACGAACCAACCGGTGGCGATGATGACACCGGGGATGACGAAGAAGATCGAGCCGACACCCACACCGAAGAGCCAGATGAGGCCACCAATGATCAGCACGCCGAGGTGCGAGGCCGCATGTGACAGTGACTCGCCGATCGTGACCCGAGCCCCGAGATAGATGCGACCGACTGCATGAATCACCCCACCGGCCGCCAGGGCCGAGGCGGCGAAGCTGAACAAACCGATGAGCAGCGAGTTGCGCAGCACCGCCCGGTCCACGACGAGCTCGTCGTTGGCCAAGGCGACGTAGTCGATGAGACCGCGGCTCACCACGGCTTGGATCGCGAGAAAAGGCAAAGTGACGCCGGCGACGATCCCGAGGATCGTCGTCCAGTGCTCCACCATGAGCCCGAGGATCTCGCCGACGGTGTCACCGGCCGTGCGGGGCTGCAGCGTGCGACGCATCCCGGCGAATGTAGCCAGCGCTCGGAGGTCTTGGCGGCTCTTCCCGTTGTCAGGCCGGTTGGCCGGTGCGGTCCGTCCGGAACGGCTCGCCGCCCTCGGCTCGAGCACGCAGGGCTTCCGGCGGCGCAAAGCGATCCCCATGCTGGTCCGCCAGCTTCTCCATCTTCCACACCACGCGATCAGCACCGGTCTGGTCGATGAACATGAACGGGCCCCCGCGGAATGGTGGGAAGCCGAGCCCGAACACGGCGCCGACGTCGCCGTCACGTGCGCTGCGTAGCACGCCATCCGCGAGACACCGCACGGCCTCGGCTACGAATGGGAGAGCTACCCGATCTTGGATCGTGCTGATCGGGAGCTTGGTCGCCGGCTCGACGCCGAGGTCGGCGTACACCGTCTCGTCGACGCCCTTGCGCCTGCCCTCCTCATAGCGGTAGAACCCCCGCCCGCTCTTCCGGCCTCGGCGGTCACCTTCGACCAGGCGTGCGAGCTCCGGTGGCGGCGCCATGCGGTCGCCGAACGCATCCTGCATGATCTTGGTGATCTTGGCGCCCACGTCGATGCCGACCTCGTCCATGAGCTGAAATGGCCCGACCGGGAAGCCCCACTGCACCATCGCATCATCGATGTCGCGTATCGGCACGCCTTCGGCGAGCAATCTGAACGCCTCGTTCGTGTAGGGGCCGAGCACCCTCGTTGTGTAGAAGCCGGCGTCGTCGTTGACCACGATCACCGTCTTGCCTTGCTGCTTGCCGAACGCCACAGCCGTCGCAATGACCCAGTCGGCAGTTGTGTCTGTGACGATCACTTCCAGCAGCGGCATCTTCTCGACGGGGGAGAAGTAGTGCATTCCGATGACGTTCTGCGGCCGTTTGCTCCCGGCGGCGATGTCGGCGATCGGCAAGGACGACGTGTTGGAGGCGAAAATGGCGTCGTCGCTGGTGATGCCCTCCACGTCGGCGAGAATCTTGCGTTTGAGCTCGAGGTCCTCGAACACCGCTTCGATCACGAGGTCGGCGTCGCCAAACCCGCTCCAGTCGGTGCTCCCGGTGACCAGTTGGACGAGCTCGGCAGACTTGGCCGGTTTGACCCGGCGTTTCTTGGCGAAACCGGCGATCTCGCTGTGGACGTGTTGGAACGCCCGGCCGAGAGCTGCGGTGTCGACCTCCTTCACTCGGGTGCGCACGCCTGCGTTCACCGTGTTGACGACGGCGATCCCGCCACCCATCAGACCGCCGCCGATGACGGCGGTCTTGTCGATCGGGCGTGGCTCCGCATCGGCGCCGCGTGAGCGTTTTGCCGCCTGCGAATCGAGAAACAGTTGCATGAGGGCCTTGGCTTGCGGCGTGACGACCAGGTTTGCGAACTCGTCCAGCTCGGCGGCATACCCGGCGTCGATCCCGTCCTCGACACCGGTCTTCACGACGCGAATGATCGCCTTCGGGGCCGGGTAGTTGCCTTTGGTCTCTTCCATCATCTGTTCGGTGGCCTTGGCGAACAACACGCGCCGCCCCACCGGGTTGTCCTCGAGGGCGAGCTCCTGGAGATGTTTCGGCGACAGCCAGCTCTTCACGGCAGCCAGCGGGCCACCGTTGCTGGATCCTCCAGATGGGCCCTCACGGGTGTCCGACGTCTCTGCTCGTTCGCGAGCCCGTCGCTGCGCCACGTCGAGCACGAGCTCTGCGGGGACGATCTCGTCGACGAGTCCCATCTTGTGCGCGCTGTACGGTCGAACGGATCGACCGGTGAGCATCAGATCCAGCCCGGCGGCGATGCCCACCAGCCGGGGTAGGCGCTGGGTGCCACCGGCACCGGGGATGACGCCGAGCTTGACCTCGGGCTGGCCGAGCTGTGTCGTGGAGGCGTCGTTCGAGCAGACACGCATGCCGCATGCCATCGCCAGCTCGAGCCCGGCCCCGAGACAGGGGCCGTGGATGGCGGCGACCACCGGCCTCCCGCCGTCGGTGTGGAGATTCTCGATTCTGGCAAAGAGCCCGTGTACGTCGCTGAGCATGTCGTGAGTCGCTTGACCGTCTTCGAGTGAGCGCAACATGCGAATGTCGGCCCCGGCGAAGAAGCCAGACGGCTTCGCCGATCCGATCACCACCGCCGTGATCTCGGGATCGTTCTCGATCCGCTCCACGACCGTGACTAGATCCTCGGCCAGCTCCCGGCTGAGCGTGTTCATCGATTCGCCCTGCCGGTCGAGCAGCACCGTGGCGAGTCCGTCGTCGACTGAGAAGTGGATGTTCTCGAGGGTGAGCAGGTCGGTCATCGCTAGCGCTCCAGAATGAGGGCGGCCCCGAGACCACCCGCGGCACACTGGGTGATCAGCGCCGTGCCGGCATCGCGACGAAGCAACTCGTTGGCCATCGTCGTGGCTTGGCGGGCACCGGTGGCTGCGAAGGGATGACCCAGAGAGACCGACCCGCCGTACAGGTTGAGCTTGTCTCGATCGATCTCGCCGATGGCGCTGTCGCGACCCAAGTGCTCCTGGGCCCATTCGGCAGAGGCGAAGGCCTGGAGGTTGGACAGCACCTGTGCGGCGAAGGCCTCGTGCATGTCGATGACATCGATGTCGGCGAGCGTCATCCCGGCACGGTGGAGAGCGACGGGGGTTGCGAACGCCGGTCCCATCAGCATCTGCCACGATGCATCCAAACCCTCGAATGCCCAGGAGCGCACGAACGCACGCGGCTCGATCCCGGCCGCCCTCGCCTTCGCCTCCTCCATCAAAATGACTGCAGCCGCACCGTCGGTGAGCGGGGAGGCATTGCCCGCCGTCACGGTGCCGTACTTGCGGTCGAACACCGGCTTGAGTGCAGCGAGCTTGTCGAGGGAGGTGTCGGACCGGGGTATCCCGTCCTTGGCGACGACGTCCTCGTAGTCCGGCGGGATGAGCAATGCCATGACCTCGTCGTCGTAGATCCCCTTTTCCCAAGCCTCCACTGCTTTGAGATGGGACTCGAAGGCGTACGCATCCTGATCCTGACGGCTGATGCCGTTCTCTCGCGCCATCTTCTCGGCGGCCTGACCCATGGTGAGCCCGGAGGAGAGATCTTCGAGCGCAGGCGGACGGGGTGCCAGGTCCTTGGGCCGCACTCCGGCGAGCGCCCTGACCTTCCCGGCGACGTCTTTCGCGGCCGAGAAGTCCATCAGCGCGTCCACGACGGAGTCGCTGTAGACCACCGGGGGTCGCGACATGCTCTCCGCGCCACCGGCGACGACGATATCGGCGTCTCCCGTGAGAATCGCCTGGGTGCCACTGACGATGGACTGCGTGCTGGTGGCGCAGGCCCGGCTCACCGAGTACGCATCGACGGATGGGGGGAGGTTGACCCGGCTGGCTATCTCCCGTCCGATGTTCGGGCCCGCCAGTTCCGGGATCACCGCACCAAACACGACTTGGTCGATGTCCTCGGGCGTCAGTGGCGAACGTTCGATGAGCTCGTTGACGCACGCCGCACCGAGATCGATGGCATTCAGCTCGCGGAAGGCCGTGCCGGCTTTCACGAACGGCGTCCGCAGCCCGTCGACGATGGCGACACGTCGCCCGTTCACTGAACCTGGGTTTTCGGTCATCGCTCTCCCCACTTTGTCGCGGTAGCCGCCCGGGTGGAGGTGGCCGGCAAAGACGCCAGGATACGGGGCCGGGGAGCGCAGCAAACCGTCGCCATCCCGGGCGGCTTGCTTCGCGCTCGATGTCCTAGGTGTAGCCGGCGATTTCCTGTAGCTTGGTCGCCTGCGGAGCGGAGCAGGGGGCCCCAGAGAGGCCTATATCGATGTTGCACCGGGTCCGCTCGGCATCCGCCGTCGTTCTCCTCATGACAGCCATGGTGCCCTTCTCCGATGAGCACGTCGTAGAGCCCGGAGAAACGCTGAGCGAGATCGCGGTGGCTCACGAGACCTCAGTGAAGAACCTCGCCGAGCTGAACGACATCGAGAACGTCGACCTCATTTGGGCCGGTCAGGTTCTGGTGATCCCCGGAACGGGCCCCGTCACGACTGTCTACGTGGTCGAACCCGGCGACACGCTCTCCGACATCGCCGCCAAGTTCGGCGTGTCGGTTGCCGCCATCGCCGCCGCCAACAACCTGGCGAACGTCGATGTCATCCAGATCGGGCTATCTCTCGACATTGCCACCACCGGCGGCGGGACGACCAGCGGCGGTGGTGATGGTTCCTCGTCGGGCGGCGCCACACTCGACGGTGATGGTGTCATCCACTCGGCGACCACGCATGTTGTCAAGACCGGTGAGACGCTGGCCACCATCGCCGGTGTGCACGGGACGACGGCGAAAGCTCTCAAGGATGTCAACGGCATTGAAGACGCCGACAAGATCTTTCCCGGTCAGGTGCTGAAACTGCCCGGTGAGGCGCCCTGGGTGTGCCCGCTGGCGGATGCGTGGTATTCCAACGACTGGGGGTTCCCCCGTCCGGGTGGCCGGACGCACGAGGGCAACGATCTGTTCGCTCCGTATGGCACGCCGGTGTTCGCTCCCGCCGCCGGGACCGTGGAGTTCATAGACGGCTCTCTCGGGGGGCTGCAGTTCTGGCTCACCGCTTACGACGGCACGCTGTACATCGGCACTCACCTGTCGGCGTATGGTCCCTCGACGACGGTGGCAGCCGGCGATGTCGTCGGGTACATCGGTGACACCGGCAACGCCAAGGGTCTGGCGCCGCATCTGCACTTCGAGATCCACCCTCCGGGGATGAATGCAGTGAACCCCTATCCGACGCTCCAGGCGAACGGTTGCTGATCCGCCAACCCGCGGTCACTCGTAGTTCTTCAGCAAGCCCAAAATCGCCGCTGCGTTGCCGGCCAGGGTGTCGGGGATGGGACGAGTGCTGGTGACGTTGGCGACGACGACGAAGGTGCGGCCGTCGTCGCGTTCGGTGTACCAGGCGAGGGAGAGCACCCCGGGTTCCGAACCTCCCGTGAACGCCACATAAGGCCACACGTTTGGATCCTGGGGCACCCCTGGATTGGCGGACAACACCGTGCGCAGCGGCGCTCGCGCCGGATCGGCGCTCTCCATAGTCAGTGCCGCCAGCGCGAGGCATATGTCTCCGGGTGTGGCAAACCACCCGAGCGTGTTGGTGTGCAGCGGCCGGTCCCACTCGAGAAGCGCTTCCTGGTCGATGATGATGTTGTCCAGCTCCGTGTCGAGGTACGCCGCACGCTCTCGCGGGTTGGAGTCGAAGTAACCCGACCGCTCTTCGTCGGTGAGGCCGAGCTTCAACTTCTTCATCTCCATCGTCGTCGGGAAGGGGATGTTGAGCGCCGGATCGGAGTGGCCGAGATCGAGCATCGCCGTCTCCACGGCGCCCCGGCCCACGAGATCCACCAGGTGGTCGGTGGCGGTGTCGTCGCTCGTCGTGATCATCGCCTCGGCATGCTGTCGCACGGTTTTCTCCGTCCCGGGTACCAGATCGGCGAACGGTCCGAACGGCGAGCTCTGCAGCGATCGATGGATGGGAAGTGGATCGTTCCAGCCGACCTCTCCCTTCTCGATCGCAGCGGCGAGGGCTTCCAGCACATACACCTTGAAGGTGGAGGCGACCGGGTTCGCCCGGTCGACGTTGTGCCGGAACAGGATCGAGCACGTGCGGTCCTCCCGCACCTCGGCGACGAGGAGCGATGTGCTGCCTACTGCCTCCAAATCGTCGAGGACCTCCTGAATGGAGCCTCGTCGTGCCGCGGCCGGCTGAAGCAACAAGAACTCGATCTGTCCGGCGGCGTCGATTGTCAGGGTGAGGTTGAGCGGCACCTTGTCGGCCTCGATCAGAGCGGTCGCTCGGGTTTGGTCGGTCTGCGCCACCTGCACAGTCCTCCACTGCAGCACGTCGTCGCTCAACGCTCGGGTCGACGAGATGAGCTGTTCGGCGGTCACCTCGTCCAGGTAGGTAGTCGCAAATCGCTCCTCGACCTCGTCGATGCCGACGTCGTTCGCCTTGATGAGCCGCTCGATGACCCATTCCACTTGGTCCTGCAGCGTCGACGACGCCAGCACCACGGTCGTTGTCGTTGTCGTCGTGGTGGGGATGCGCGTGTACGTCGGGCGCGACACTTCCTCGCCGGCCGCACAAGCGGAAAGGACGAGGGAGATCGCGGCGAACCACCTGGCCATGCGTCGCACATCGCGATGTTACGGCCACCCCCCATGCGTCGTGGGACCTATTTCTTTGGTCGCTGAGATCCGCGTTGCAGGAACGCTGAGGGGTAGCGGGGCGGATCAGCTCCCGGGGCTGCCGCCTTGGGTGTCAGTGGGACAATCGCCGCACCCGTTCGGGTGCGTGCGAACGCGGCGCCGGTTTTTGGTTGGGTCCGCTCGCTGACG